>JBQGEK010000212.1:0-8173 GCA_052039575.1 Patulibacter sp.
CCGTGGGAGAGCACGTTGACGACGTGACCGTCCGGGTCGCGCAGGAAGAACCGCCGGACGCCCCACGGCTCGTCGGTCAACGGGTGGACGATCTCGGCCCCGGCCGCGACCGCCGCGGCATGAGCGGCATCGACGTCGGAGACTTCGATCGACGCCGCCGCGACGGTTGGCCCCGTGGCGTCCTCGCTCAGCAGGCTCAGCTGGACCTGCGGCCGCTCGGGGTCGACCACGGTCACGATCCCCAGCCCTGGTCCATTGCCACGTGCAGCCCGAGCACCGACGAGTAGAACTCCGCGCTCGCCGAGGGCGAGGTGCACTTCAGGTTCGGTACCGCGCGCAAACCGGCCATCCGTCGAGTCTCGCCGATCGGGCAGACGGTGTCCGGCAGGAAGGACGCGGACGCGCCGGAACGGCTCAGGCCTCGGCGGTTGCGAACCGCTTCGCGGAGCGGGCCTTGGCCTTCGCGGCTTCGACCTCGCGGTCCTTCGGCGGCGCCTTGGTGACCAGCGCGTCGAGCAGCTCCGCGGTGACCCGGGAGATCTCCTCGACCGCGTGATCGAACGCGGCCTCGTTGGCCTTCGACGGCGCCGTCGATCCGCTGATCTTGCGGACGAACTGCAGCGCGGCGTCGTGGATCTCGTCCTCGGTCGCGGCCGGGGCGAAGTTGTGGAGGGTGCGGATGTTGCGGCACATGGTTCGAGCGTACGCCTCTGGTTCTCGGGGGTCTACGGGGTGCGCGGGTCGAGCAGCGGCACCGACGGTAGGTGGGACGTCGTCGTCGCGGGCTCGGGCGTGGTCGGTCGCCGTGGGGTCATTCCCCGGATTCGGGCTCGACGATCGCGACGTGGTTGTTGTCGGGATCGCGCAGCATGAACAGCAGCGGCGCGCCGGGCGCATCCATCGGCTCGTCCATGTCGATCCCGCCGATGGCCTTCAGTCGCTCGTACTCGCCGCGGACGTCCGGCGTCTCGACGCCGATCCCGCTGCCTCCGGCCTCGCCGCCCATCGGCGGGTTCAGGGCCAGGCGCGCGGTCGACCCGGGCGGGGCGACCTCGACCCAGCGCATCTCGCCGTTCTCTCCGAACCGCTGGTCGGAGCGCAGCTCGAACCCGAGCTTCTCGGTGTAGAAGGCGATCGACGCGTCGACGTCGGACACCGCGAACATCGCGACGCCGAGGTTGTTGATGGTGGTCTTCGTTGAGCTGCTCATGCTCCGAAGACCGGGGCCTCGCCGAGAACTCATCGGCGGCGAGCGGTGAGTTTCCTGGCCCGCGATCGTCATAGGATCGAACCGGGACCGTGGGTTGCAACAGGCAACCGTCCCTGAATCAACGAGGAGCAACGCCGAAGATGAGCGACAAGGTCAAGGGCCCCGCGTCGTACTTCCCGTCGATCGAGCAGAAGTACGGCCAGCCGATCGAGCATTGGGTCGAGCTGATCCGTGGCTGCGAGCTCGAGAAGCACATGGAGATCGTCGGCTGGCTGAAGACCGAGCACGGCCTCGGTCACGGGCACGCCAACGCGCTGGTGGCGCACACGCTGAAGGGCGACGCTGGCCGGTAACCCCGCTGAAACATCGCTGGGCGGGCCGGCCCCTATCGTTGTCGCGCGACGATGACGAAGACCGCCGACCAGATCGCGGGCGACGCGCGCCCGGATGTGCAACTGCGCACCGTCGCCCGCGAGTGGGGCCGGATCGGCTGCGTCGGGTTCGGCGGTCCGCCGGCCCACGTCGCGATGCTGCGTGAGCTGACGGTCGATCGTCGTGGCTGGATCGCCGACGACGAGTTCGAGGACGCGATCGCGTTCACCAACCTGCTGCCGGGGCCGGCGTCCACCCAGCTGGCGATCCTCACGGCGTGGCGGATTCGGGGGGTGCCCGGCGGGTTGGCGGGCGGACTGGCCTTCGTGCTGCCGGGGCTGGTCGCGATGATCGCGCTCGCGGTGCTGTTCCTGGCGTCCTCTCCCCCGGGCTGGGTCCGCGGCGCCGGAGCCGGTGCGGGAGCGGTGGTGGCGGCGGTGGCGGTCCACGCGGGCTGGGGACTGATCCGGCCGAGCTGGACGCGAGCCGTCGGGCCACGCCAGACGCGGTGGCTGGTCTACGTCACGGCCGGTGCGTCGTCGGCCGTCTTCGTCGGCACCTGGCTGGTGGTCGTCCTGGTCGGGTGCGGCGCCGCCGAGCTGCTGCTGCGGCGGCCCGCCGGCGGGCCGCGTCCCCCGCGAAGGCTCCACGGGCACGGGTGGCCGGTGCTCGCCGCGGTCGCTGCGGCCAGCGGCGGACTCGGGGCGCTCTCGTGGACCGCGTTCAAGGTCGGCGCGCTCTCGTACGGCGGGGGCTTCGTGATCATCCCCCTGATGCAGGCCGACGCGGTCGACCGCTTCGGGTGGATGACCGACGCGCGGTTCCTCGACGCCGTGGCGCTGGGCCAGATCACCCCCGGTCCCGTCGTCCATACGGTGTCGGCCGTCGGCTACGCCGCGCACGGAATCGGCGGGGCGCTGCTCGCCGCCGTGGTTGCGTTCGCTCCGTCGTTCGCGCTGATCCTCGGCCTCGCTCCGCGCTTCGAGCGGCTGCGGCGGAACGCGTGGCTGCGGGCGTTCCTCGACGGTGCCGGCCCGGCGGCGATCGGCGCGATCCTCGGCGCCGCGGTGCCGCTCGCGCTGGCGCTCGGCGAGACCTGGCAGGTCGTCCTGCTGGCCGCGGCCTTCCCCGCGCTCTTCCTGCTCCGCGCCGGCGTCGTCACCACGCTGCTGGCGGGCGGCGCGGCCGGCGTGCTGGTCGTCGCCCTGGGTGGGAGCGCACCGGTCTAGAGCACCGGCGCACGTCCCGACGGGCGGACCTCAGCCTGCGTCGCCGCGCGGCGGGAGCGCCCGCTCGCGCGTCAGCTCGGCCCGCAGAAGCAGGAGGCAGAGGATCACGAGCGCGGTCTGGGAGAGCGCGCCGACGATGCCCGCAGACGACCCCGGGTGGTCGTTGTTGAGGTCGACCCAGTGGTTGATCGCGTGGAAGCCGATCGACGCCGACGCGACCGCCAGCGCGCCGGTGCGAAGGATCGGCCACCAGACGGACGCGGCGAGCGCGACACCGAGCCCGCCGACCATCGCCATCGAGTCGCGCAGGTAGTGGCCGTTGTACTCGCCGAACGCGCCGACGCTGGAGTGGAACCCGTGCGGGTCGACCAGCATCCAGGCCGCGGTGATCAGCTGCACGGCGGCGATCGCCCCGATCCCGAGCCCGGCGGTGCGCTGGAGCGGCGTCTCGCGGAGGTTGGCTGGTCGAGCGGTCGTGGCCATGGACGCAGGCTACCGACGGTCGCAAAGCGGGTGGGAGGACGTCAGCCCCCGGCGATCCCGTCGATCGCGTCGAGCGAGATCCGGCCGTCGGCCGCGTCGACCACGACGTTGCGAGCGAGCGGGATCTGGTGCGACGCGCTTTCGAGGATGTGCATGTGGTAGCCGCCGGTGTTCGGGAAGACGACGGTGTCGCCGACTCGCACCCCGTCGGGGAACCGCATCCGCCGCCAGGTGAGCAGCTCCCGCTCGATGCAGTAGGCGCCGACCAGGTAGCCCTCGATCGGACCGGTTTCGGGTCCGCCGTCGGACCCGCTCCGGACCAGCAGCGGGTCGACCAGCAGGTCGTCGGCGGTCGACCGGCACTGGGTCCGGTTCATCGCCAGGCCGATCAGCCACGTCCCGTCGCGGCGCTGCTTGCGCTGAACCACGGTGGCCGCGGTCATCCCGCAGCCGTCGAGCAGCGAGCGACCGGGCTCGCAGCGCAGTTGCAGCCCGCGGGCGTTGACGGCGTGGGCGATCGTCGCGTCGCGGCTGTCCCCCACCGCGGTCAGCACCGTTCGCAGCCACTCGCCGCGGATCAGCGGCTGCGCGGCCGGGTAGACGTTGGGTCGGCCGACGATCGTCCCGTCGTGGACGGTCAGTCCCAGGCCGTGACCGTCGTAGGTGAGGGGCTGACCGCCGGTCAGGCCTTCGCGGTGGGTGGCCCAGAAGTCGTCCCACTGGGCGGCATCGTCGAGGTAGCGCATCGGGATCCCTCCCCCGATGTCGACGAACTCCGCGGCGTGCCCCCGATCGGCGAGCGCGTCGACGAACGCGATCGCCTGCCGCAGCGCGGTCACGCGGTCGTCGGCGGCGTAGCCGTCCAGGTGGAAGTGGACGCCGACGATCCGCAACCGGCTCGAGGCCCCAGCGGCGGTGCCCCCCGATCGCTGCGCGGTCGAGCCGGCCGACGCCGGACGGACGTGGGCATCGACCAGCTGGAGCGCTTCCTGCTCGGTCAGGCCGAACCGCGTCGGCAGCCGCTCCGGGCCCAGATCCGACGCCAGCCGGATCGCGATCGGCACCGACGGTCCCTCCGCGGCGGCGACGGCGGCGAGCAGCGCCAGTTCGTCGGCGTTGTCGACGACGATCGTGACCCCGGACGCCACGCAGAGCTCCAGCAGCGCGCGGGGCTTGACCGCGGCCGTCACGACGACCCGTTCCGGAGCCACGCCGCGGTCGAGCGTCTGGCGCAGCTCCCGCTCGCTCGCGACATCGACCCCCAGGTCCAGTCGGCGGGCTTCGTCGACGAAGACCAGCGCCTTGTTGGCCTTGCGAGCGAGGAACACCCGGAAGTCGTCGACGCCGGCACCGCTGGCCGCGTCGGTGAGCTCCAGCGCGTTCCTGCCGATCGCCGAGGGCTCGAGCAGGTTGACCGGGGACCCGTGATCCTCGATCGCCCGCGTGAGCGAGCCGCCACCGGCGCAGAGCGCCTCCATCCACGGTTCGAGACGGCCGTCGAGCGGCATGACGCCGCGGAGTCCTGCGCGGATCGCAGGTGTGGTGCTGGTGGCTGCGGTCATCGCTCGGCATCCTCGTGGATCGCGGGCTCGAGGGCGGCGCGCAAACCGCCGAACGGACGGCGCGGCGTGCTGCGACTGGAGGTCGGGGTCCCACGACGGATACTGTCCGCCGATGGCGCGTCGGCGATCGACGCTCGCGTGACCACTCGCTGCGCCCAGCGGTCGACCTGGGGGTGCAGGGCGCGGTTGAGCGTGTCGTTCCCGATCGTGGCGTCCTCGGTGTTCCGCCCGATCGCGGCCAGTCCGGTGATCCGCTTGCCCGTGCGGTCCAGCGCGGTTGCGTCGACTGGATCGACGCGCAGACCACGTTGCCCGGCGGCGACCGAGCCGTGACCCGTCGCGAGCAGCCGTTCCAGCGGCGAGCGACCCGCTCGGTCGACTCCCGGACCCGGCAGCACTGCGTCGAGCACGCGGTCGACCGGGACCGCCCCGGCCTCGGAGCGCAGTTCGGTGATCCCGACCCGATCGACGAGTCGACCGCCGGCGGCGTGGTCGAGCCGCACGATTCCCGCGTCGACGAGCGCCAGCAGCTTGGCGACGTTCTCGGCGCTCGGTCCGAATCCGACGCGCTCCAGCTCAGCGGCGAGCGCCCGGAAGCATCGCCAGCCGTCGGCCTCGAGCGGCGCACCGCCGAAGCGGGCGACGACCGCCGGATAGACGAGTCGCCAGGCGATGCCGAGCGCGGCCTCGGCGTCGAGCGGCGCCGCTCCGGTCGCCACGGAGTAGCCCTGCCGGAGTTCGTCCTGGGTCGCTCGCTCGGTCGGTCCGGGTGCTCCTCCGGCGAGCGCAGAGGTCCAACGGGTGAGGCGGTGACGTGCGTCTTCCGTCGCGGCGGCTGCGGCCACGAGCACCGCGTCAGCGACGTCCCCCACCGTACGCGCAAGCTCCCCGACCGCCTCGGCCCCGGCGGGATGCGTCGGGAGACGGTCGATCGCAGCGGCGACGTCCTGCTCCGTGCGCCCGGCGATCCGGGCGAAGACCGCCGCCGTCGGCTTGGGCCGCATCGGGCGTCCGGATCGCGAGTACGGCACGATCGTCACCGGCGTCTCGTGCCCCGGCTCGTACCGCAGGCCGCAGTGGGTACGCGCCGTGACGAAGCGTCCGCCCCGCCCCTCCGTCAGGGCGAGGGTCGCGTCGATCGCGGTCAGGGCCAATCCGCGCATCGCGATGGTCGACCCGCGCGGCACGCGGTCCGGTGTGAGCCACCGCTCGACCGGGAAGACCGCGCGGACGAGCGGCGCCGCGTGGCCCCATCCGCAGGCCAGGGCACGGCGATCCGTGTCGCGGTGTGCGCCGGCGACGAGCAGCTCGTCGTAGTTCCGCGGGCCTCGCTCGCTCTCGACGCGCCAGCCGTCGCCTTCGGGTGCGATCGCGGTCACCGCGACGCGGTGCCGTCTCAGCCGGACCCAGGGTGGAGCGCACCGCTCGACCAGCGAGAAGGCGTCCTGCAGGTATCGCCCGACCACCGCGCGCGGGACGTACCGGTCCTCGACGCGCAGGCCGGCACCGATCGTGCCGTCGAAGGTGCTTCGGCCGAGCTCGGTGTCGGTCAACCAGTCGACCAGCGACCGGCGGAGCGGTCTCGGGACGATGCCCCCGTCCGGCCACCAGGCATCGACCTGTCCGGCGACGAAGTTCATCCGAAGATACGACGGCTGGTCCGGCGCGTACACCGGTCCGGCTCCTGGATACGGCGTCGGATCGTAGACGTCGACGGCGAGCGAGCTGACGTGCCGCGCGGCGTGGCTGGTCAGTCGCTCCAGCGCGTACAGGCCCCGTGGCCCCGCGCCGACGATCGCGATCCGCAACGCCGCTGACGACGACGTCATGTCCCGGTCACCCGGCGTGCGAGCTCGTCCGGTTCGCACTGCAGCTGCTCGGACACCCAGCGGTCGTCGTAGACCGTGTCGAGGTACGCCGTACCGCCGTCGGCGCAGATCATCGCGCAGCGGCTCCCGGGGGCCATCGTCGGCGCCAGCCGTTCGATCGCAGACACGAGCCCGCCGGCCGACGCACCCGCGAGGATCGCTTCACGGTCGACCAGTCGGCGGCAACCGACGACGCAGTCCAGATCGGACACGCGCTCGAGTCGATCGTAGACGGCAGGCTGCGAGAGCTGGGTCTCGATTCCGGCGCCGAAGCCGGGCAGCAGCCGGCGGCCACGCGCGCCCCCGAACAGCACGCTGCCCTCGGCGTCGACGGCGACGAGCGTGGTCGCGCGGCCGTGCTTGCGCAGGAAGTCGTGGCAGCCGCGGAGCGTGCCGCCGGTACTGGTGGCGACGAACAGGTAGTCGAGCCTGCCGTCGAGGGCAGCGTCGACCTCGCGCATCGTGCCGGTGGCGTGGGCGGCCGCGTTGGCGGGATTGGCGTACTGGTCGGGCCAGAACGCGCCTGGGGTCTCGCGCACGATCCGGGCGACGGTGTCGAGCCGCGCGGTGAGCAGGTCGCCGGTCTTCGGGTCGGGCTCGCGCACCACGTGGACCGCCGCCCCGTAGGCCTCCATCATCTGGATCTTGGATGCGCAGGTCCGAGCATCGACGACGCACACGAACCGCAGCCCGAGATAGCGGCAGGCCTGCGCCAGCCCGACGCCCATGTTGCCCGAGCTCGATTCGACGACGGTCCCTCCCGTCCGCAGCTCGCCTGCGCCGATCGCGGCGCGCAGCATCGACGTCGCGGCTCGTGCCTTCACGCTGCCTCCGGGGTTCGACTCCTCGAGCTTCGCCCAGACCGCTATCGGGTAGCGCGCGAACAGCCCCTCGAGTTGGACCAGCGGCGTCCCGCCGACGGCATCGAGCACGCCACGGCGAGGCGGGTCCACGGGGTCCGGCACGACCCGCAATGGGGTGCGCCGGCGGTCGGTGTCACGCAGCGGTTGCGTCGCCAAGGTGCTCCTCGTCGTTCGGCCGGTTTCGGCCTCCGGCAGTTCCGGTCCTGCGGTACCCGATCCGTCGCGCACCAACCACCGGAAGTCGATTGGACGCTGATCGGGCATCGGCGCGGTCCGTCACGGAACCGGCTGCGATCATCCGAACATGAGCGACGCGTCCGCGCGACACGACATCCGCGATCGGTCCGACTGCGAACGGCTCGTCCGCGCGTTCTACGGCCGGGCGCTGAACGACCCGGTGATCGGGTTCCTCTTCGTCGACGTGGCCAAGCTCGACCTCGAGGAGCACATCCCGGTGATCACCTCGTTCTGGGAGACGATGCTGCTCGGCGCCGGGACCTACGGCGGCGGCGCGTTCGGGGTCCACGCCAACCTCAACCGCAAGGCGCGGCTGCGGGCGGGCCATTTCGTTCGCTGGCTGACGCTC
>JBQGEK010000213.1:0-2219 GCA_052039575.1 Patulibacter sp.
GGCCAGGACGGCGGGCAGGGCGGCCGACTCGGGGGTACCGACCAGGATCCCGCGCCGGGAGAGCGCCCGGATGACGCGCACGCCCAGCGTGTCGCCGTCGCGGCCGAGCTCGGGCCGCGCGGCGAGCAGGCTGGTGGGGGCGACGCCGGGGTGCGACAGGTTGCTCGTGATGCCCCAACCGCCTTCCCGGCTGCGCCGGTCGAGCTCCAGGCCGAACAGGCCGAAGGCGATCTTCGACTGCCGGTATGCGCGCATGCCGTCGTACGACCGCTCCCAGTTCAGGTCGTCCCAGTTGATCCCGCCCCGGCTGGCCGCCACGCTGACTTGCGACGTCACCCGCGCCCGACCGGCGCGGAGCAGCGGCAGCAGGTGGGAGACGAGCGCGACGTGACCGAGGTGGTTCGTTCCCCACTGCAACTCGAATCCATCGGCGGTCGCCTGGCGGTCCGGAGGGGTCATCACGCCGGCGTTGTTGATCAGCAGGTGGATCGGCTCGTCCTCGGCGGTCAGGGTCTCGCCCAGCGCGGCGACGGATTCCAGCGACGAGAGGTCGACGGAACGCAGCGAGACGTTCGCGTCGGAGGCCCGCTGGCGGATCGCGGCGAGTGCCGCTTCGCCCTTGCTCGGGTTGCGAACCGGCAGGATCACCTCCGCTCCGGCGGCGGCGAGCCGGGACGCGATGCCGAGCCCGATCCCGTCGCTCGCGCCGGTGACGACGGCACGCCTCCCGCTCAGGTCGGGGATCTCGAACTCGGTGGTCGTGCGCGGCATCTGGTCACTTCCTGACGGTGTCGGGACTCCACGGTTGCGCAGACCGCGCGCGTCAACCAGGGATGGCCGGTCCCCCGATATCCGGTCGGACGGGGGATCGACAATCCGTGGATCGGTGGTCGCGGGCGCGGTAGAACTGTCGCAACGGCCGAAGGAGGCACGGATGGCGATGGACCGCACCGGACTGGCGGAGTTCCTCCGGCGACGACGAGAATCGATGCAACCGGAGGACGTCGGCCTTCCGCGCGGACCGCGCCGGAGGACGAGCGGACTGCGCCGCGAGGAGGTCGCGTCGTTGGCGCACATGTCGACCGACTACTACACGCGGCTGGAGCAGGAGCGAGGTCCCCAGCCGTCCCCGCAGATGGTCGCGTCGATCGCGCTGGGGCTCCGTCTGTCGCTGGACGAGCGCGATCACCTGTTCCGGCTGGCCGGTCGCAACCCTCCCGCCCGTGGGACGCTCAGCGAGCACGTCAGTCCCGGGCTGCTGCGGATCTTCGACCGTCTGCAGGACACCCCCGCGGAGATCGTCACCGAGCTCGGCGAGACGCTGCGTCAGACGCCCGTCGGTATCGCGCTCACCGGTGACCTGACCGGCTTCGAAGGGCCGGCGCGCAGCATCGCGTACCGGTGGTTCACCGACCCGGCGGCGCGGCGGCTCTACGCTCCCGAGGATCAGCCGTTCCTGACGCGGATGTTCGCTTCCGGTCTCCGGGGAGCGGTCACGTTGCGCGGTCCCGGCTCCCGCGCGGCGGAGCTCGTCGATTCGCTGCTCGAACGGAGCGACGAGTTCCGTGAGGTCTGGAACGCCCACGAGGTCGGGATCCGGCCGAACGAGATCAAGCGCTTCGTCCACCCCGAGGTCGGCCCGCTTGAGCTGTCCTGCCAGGTCCTGCTCGACCCCCACCAGTCGCACTCGCTGCTCGTCTACACGGCGGTCCCCGGCAGCGAGAGCTACGAGAAGCTGCAGCTGCTGTCGGTGATCGGGACCCAGACGCTGGGGTGACACGGCTCGCTACGGACGAGGTTGGCCTTCTACCGAAAGGACAGAGCTCGTTCTTCGGTGCGACTGGCACCCGCTCGCGCGGTAGCGTCTGCTCGTGAGCCAGCCCACCGCAGCGACGTCCCTCCGCGTACCGACGGTGCTCGGTGACGTCGCGGTCACGGTCGTGGGCTCCGGGCCGGCGATGCTGCTGTGGCCGAGCCTGCTGATGACCCGGTCGCTCTGGGACGCGCAGGTCGCCCGCTTCGCCTCGACGCACACGGTGATCGCGGTCGACCCGCCGGGGCACGGAGAGAGCGAGCCGCTGCGGCAGGCGTTCACGTTCGAGCAGTGCGCGCGGACGGTCGAGCAACTGCTCGACCACCTGGGGATCGACGCCGCCCACATCGTCGGCAACTCCTGGGGCGGGATGATCGGCGTCACCTTCGCCGCCACCCGACCGCAG
>JBQGEK010000214.1:0-6450 GCA_052039575.1 Patulibacter sp.
GCCGCCGGGGCTGATGATGAACCAGCCCGCCTTGGTCTCCTTGAACTCGGCACCCTGCTCCCAGCATGGCTTGATCAGCTTGCTGGTCCACTCCTTGTTCCACCCCGCCGGCCTGGTGTCTCCGTTGGCCTTGCTGAGCCGCTTCCTCTGCTTCTTCCCCACGCCAACCTCTGTTCCGCCGCAGCGCCTGGAAAGATCACAGGCGCTTCCCCGGATCCGCCGTCTCCTGACGCTTGGATTTGCGCGCCGCTCGGTTCCCAGCCGGGCGGCGCTTTTTTGACCCTAGAACCATGACGCGTCGGCAAGACGGAACCTGACCGGTACAGGGTTCTCCCTGCAAATAGGGTCAGTAGATGTAGCGCTTCACGGCGATGATGTCGGTCCGGTAGTCGACCTTCACGAGGTACGGGCCGCCCTGCGAGCCAAACGAGATAGCGGTCCGCTTGGTGGGGTCGACGACGATCGCGACGTGCGCGCCGGTCGTGCCCGGGCGGCCGTAGAGGATCAGGTCGGCACGCAGCAGCTTGACGCGCCGCGCCGCGGTGAGTCCGCGCGCGACGACCTTGCCGTGGCGCGGGTCGAGCATCGTGCCGGTGTAGCCGGCGCGCCAGCGCTGGCCGTTGACGATGTCGCCGAGGCCGCGGCGGATCTCGAGCAGCAGGCCGTCCCAGTAGCACCAGGTGTTGTGCGCCGCGCAGTCGGCGTGCGTCGGGAGCTGTCCGCGGTAGCGGCGGCGTCGGTTGGTGATCGCCTCCCAGCGCTTTGGGCCCTGGGTGTAGGTCATCCGGCCCTTGGCTTGCAGCGTCCCGAGCGCGGCCCTCACGATCTTGTCGCGCGCGGCTGACCGCCGGGCGGCGGTGCCGTGGAAGTGCGCGCCCATCAGCGAGCACCGTCCGGATGTGCCGGGTTCGAGGCGTCCTCGTCGGGCGGCACTTGGTCGGCGGGTGTCGGTTCGAGCAGCGCCGGGTCGAGGCCGATCTCGTCAGCGTCGTCCGCGAGCAGCTTGCCGTCGTCGAGCTCGGCGTCGCGCGGGTCAGGGTTCTCGCCCTCGGGCAGCTCCCACGACGCCGCGGCGTCGACGGTCGGCTGGGCGGCGCGGGCGACGTCGCGGACGGTCCGGGCGATCTCCTGGCCGTAGCGGCCGCCGAGTACGGCGAGCAGCGTCAGGCCGGACGTGGCGATCGCGGCGACCGCCTCGGCGGTCAGGCCCTGGGTCGCGGCAATGACCGCCGCGACGAACGTGGCGGCGGCGCCGGCGAGGCCGGCGCGGGTGGCCGGTCCGACGGGCGGGGTGGTCTGGGTCATCAGGGGAACCTCGGGTTCGGGGTTGGGGTACGGGTCGTGAGGACGGCGTCGGGGAACCGGTGCGATTCCTGCGCGCCGCGGGGGTAGGTGCCGGCGCAGTCGGGGACCGGCTGCTGGCCGGTGCTGTCCAGGGCTCCGGGGGCGCCTTGCTGTACGAGCTCGCGCAGCTCTGGCAGCCGGGCGATCAGGTAGTTGGTGGCGATCGCGGTCGGCCGGTTCTGTTCGCACCGCTGGTAGAGGCGCGCCTGGTCGCGATCGGAAGACGTGTCGGCCTGGTGCTCGCCGCGCCATACGACGATCGCGATGCCGATCACGGCAATCAGCACTGGGAGCTGGGCAGCGGCCGGGTGAGCGTCGAGCCATCGGTTGATGGCTCGGCAGCGGCCGATGGCGATGTCGTGCGCTGACCGATTGGTCATCGGGGTCCTCCTGTCGTCGACCTCGGCCGATGCGGATTCGGCCGATGAACTGGGATCCGGCGACGGCGACGCCGATCTGCGTGGCGGTCTCGATGGACATCGCTCCGCGGGCGACGCCGACGCATATCGCGAGCGACAGCGCCCAGGGGAGGACGCCCTTGAAGGCGAGCTGCTGCGAGACGTCGACGCATTCGAGCGTCCGGTCTACGAGCCGCACTCACGGCGTCCGGTTGGTGGTGGCGGGCATGGGGTGTCCTCCCGGGTTCGGGGCGTTCATCGGGGCGGGGAGAGGTGGCTAGAGGACGCCGATCAGCGACACACCCATCCGCTCGAGGAGTGCCTCGAGGGTCTGGGCGGTGTTGTCGAGCGTGAGGGTGTTCTGCCGGGTCGCGTGGACCATGTTGGTCTCGATGATGCGGCGCGGGACCGGGTTGGTTTCCTCAGCGACGTAGAGCCGGTCGCCGGCGCGGATCATGTCGACGGGGTGCTCGTGCCCGGCGGTGTCGAGCACGCTGCCGGTCACCGTTGCGGTGCCGCGGCGGGTGGCGATCGACTGCGCGTCGAGCCAGCCGAGTCCGCAGAGCACCGCGCCCTCCCGATCCGCGGCCGCCGACAGCCGGAAGACGCCCCAGCGTTGGATGCCGTGCAACGTCGCCGGGTTGTACGGATCGGGCGACGCAAGGCGCCCGTCGATGAACTCGGCGGACGATCCAGGAGGCCCGACGGTATGCGGCTCGCCACCGAAGTCGGTCCACTCCACGATCACGCCGTTGAACACCAGATCGGTGGTATCGCCCTCGAGCGACAGCTCGGCGCCGTCCTGGGTCGAGACGATCCAGGACCGGCTGCGGCCGCCGAATCGTTGGTGGTACCAGAACCGGCGGTCCTCCCAGACGGCCCAGTCCCACCAGTGATGCCGGTTGACGAGCTCGGTCAGGCTGGCGACGGTGCCGAGTTCGCGCGGCGCGAGGTGCGGGATCGGGTAGGTGGTCGGCTGGACGCTCTCGTCGTCAACCCGGATCTGTGGCGCCCAGCGACTGATCGCGTCGCGGATGACCGACGACGCGGTCACGCCCAACGGGCCCTGGCCGGGCCCGTAGATCGGGCTGTCCGTGCGTACGGTCGTGACGCCCGATAGGTCGCCATAGACGGCCACCTCGGCGAGCGCGACACCGTGCTGGCCGGATACCGATCCGCCAGGCGCGATATCCGTCGAGAATCCGATCGCTGCGGCGCGCGCCGGAGCGATCGACGACGAGACGCGCGCACCGACCGTGTGAGACCAAATCCCGACGCTCGACCACGCGGTCTGCCGGCGATCCCAGCCCCGCACAGCGAGGTCCCACCCGGCCGTACCGACGGCCGCGGCGACGCGTGCCTCCACCGCGTCCAGCGTCGCGCCGCCCCCGTCGTAGCGGATCTCATGTACCGGTCTGCCCGCCACGGTCCACGGCGACTCGCCCGGTCCATGCCAGAGCCTGATCTCCGGGCCGGCACCGGCGTCCGAGTCGTCCCACCCGGTCGTACCGTCGATCGGCCGGTACGGGTACCCGAGGATCTGCTGCCGCCGCTGGCTGGTGATCGGCCCCCACTGGCCCAGCTCCCGGTCGACGTAGACCGGTCCCACGTCCTGACGATCCTCCAGATGCGCAGACCAGCCGACCGCCGACGGGGTCGCCCGGCCGCCGTCAGCGGTCGACGCCGCGATCGACTGCAGGCGACCCTCCCAGTAGATCCGGCCGCCCGGCCCGAGGACCCGGAACGTGTCGAATAGTCCCTCGGCGCCGGGGGTCTGCAGCTCGCGGAACAGCGTGCACGTCGCGGCCCGGAATCCGCCGGGCATCGACGTCGAGTAGGTCAGGTCGCACGGGACGTTGCGCGCGTCGAGCTCGTCGCCGGCCAGCCGCGTCTGGGAGCCGTCCCAGCGGGTGACCATGATCGAGACGTCACCCCAGACGCGGCGGTTCACGCGCTGTACCCGGTGACGTCGATCGTGGCGCCGTTGCCCAGCCAGGCCAGCGCTGCGGCGGTGAGTACGTCGGTGATGTGCCGGGTGCAGATCCCGACCGGATCGTCGGGTGCCATCGCGCTCGGCCACTCCCACGCCACGAGCCACGCGCCGCCGGTCGTCGGGCGGACCGCACCGGCGACGCCGTCGAGGTCGCTGCGGTCGACGTCGGTGACCCGGAGCGTCAGCGACACGTGCGTCGCGGACCGCAGGTGCTGCTCGACCGAGATCACGACGGGTCCCCCGGGATCTGCAACCACCGCGGTGTGGCGTAGACCTGGACGCTGAGCGGATCGCTCGGGGCCGCATCGACCTGCTCGGGCAGGAGCCCGCGGGTCGTCATCACCGACACGCGGGTTGGTGTCCCGGCAGGACCGGCGGCAGGCAGCCGCGGACGAGCACCCGACGGTACGACCGGGCCGCGGATACCGGCACCATCGACACGGGAAGCACCGGTTGAGGTGTGCCGGGCTGACCGCGCCGCGTACAGCGCAGCGTCCCGATCCCCAGCGGCAGCCCACGTGACGAAATGTTGTACGGACACCTGCGCGCCCGAGCCGTTGACGGTCCAGCCGCTGGATACGACCCCCGTACGAATGGCCGCCGGTGTCGAGGGGATCGCGAGTTCGCTGCCCCAGGGTGGGGCCCATCCCGGGTACACCTCAGCGAAGGCCCGGCCGCCGCCGACCGTCAGTTGGACGGTCGCCGGGTCCGACGTCCAGTAGGACGTCGACAGCGTCGTCTCCACCGATGTTCCGTTGACAACTGTTAGGCCCCATTGCACCCGCGACGGGCCAGCGACGCGGATGGCCAACAGCGCGCCCCACGCTCCTGTGCTGCCGGAGCCTGGGTTGCCTGTGATTCCGCTGACACCCGTCAGAGCAGCCTCGCCGGCTGCGTTTGCGACCCAGATGCCGAGCATCCCGGCTGAGGCGTTGCTGACGTTGGAGCTCAGGATCGCTGAGGTCCGGGCGCCCGCCGGGGAACCGAGGGCCAACCCGTGCGATCGCCCTCCTGTGCTCGATGCGTAGCTCGAGCGGTACGCGGAACCGCCGCTGCGCGCGAACGCCGAGTCGAACCCGACGTTGCCCCATTGGCCGCCGACCTCGGCCACGCTGTTGGCCAGTCCGGTCGTCGCGCCGAGGAACTGGTCGGCGGCGAGCAGCTCGGCGGGGGGCGCGGAGCGGGTCGCGTGCTGCTCGCCTTGGAGCTCGGGCACCAGAAGCAGTTGGTCGTACTGGATCGGCTGACTGTGAGGCAGCGCCGTCTCGATCACGCCATCAAGGCCAGCCCCGTCGGGAACGGCCACCTGCCCGAGGGTGATCAGCTCCCACTGACTGGAGCGCAGCGTTACCGGATACCCGACGGTCATCCCGGCGACGCGCGATCCTGACGTCCACCGGAGCCGCACCTGGGCGCCACTCTGGCCGCGTACCCGCGCCATCACCCGCCAACGGCCAGGGACCGCCAACGGCGCTCCGGACTGAGAGAGCAACACCCCGGTCTCCCAGAGCCCGTTGCCAACCGCTGCCGTGAACGCCGGCCGCTGCACGACCTGCGTCGCGACTGACCCGGCCACGGTCGTCAACGTTGCCGACGGCGGACGATCGATCGCCGAGCACGCGAACTCCACCGGCGACGATCCCTGATCGATCGCGTACAGCACTGACGACTGGTTGGCGGTCGCGCCTGACAGCTCGATCCGTGCGTCGGCGTCGACATCCCCGGGCACTTGGCCGGAGATCGAGACCATCCGCTTGCCGGCGGCGCGAACGGCAGAACCGATCAGGCGCTCTTCCGACCGCCAGTACGGCAAGCACCGGAACGTCATGGTGATCTCGGTCCATCGACCGGCGTACCACGAGCGATCCCACCGGATTCCGTCGTCGAGGACCTCGACGACGTCGAGCGTCGCCGCGCGGCCGTCGGCGAGCACGCGGATGAGCGTCCCCGCGATCGACTGTCCCGACGTTCGCATCGCTCCGAGCGCTCGCTGGAGGTCCTCGAGCGCGGCGACTTCCTCACGCTCCATGCTGGTTCGGCGGGTGTTGCCGGTCCACCCCGGAGGTGCACCATGCCCCTCCGCCTCGGGAGCGCCGCCGGCGAAGGTGTGCGGCGCTCCGGCCCACTGGTCACGGACGGGCGCGAGCGCGACGGTGATCTTGACGTCCCGCAGTTCGTGCTCGCGACTGGCGGGCAACGCGCCCTCGGGACGCTGAGCGAACGCCGTTCTCGGAGCCGGCGACGGCGTCTCGTGCGAGGTGACGTGCACGGCGCCTCGCTGCCGGACGAGCGGCAGCACGAGCGGCGTGGCGCTATCCGCGTTGATGACCCAGCGCTCAGCCACGGACCCCGCCCCCTGCGTACCCCGGCGTCGCGCCGTTCCGGGTCACGGCACCGGCGACCTGGCCGGACGCAACGTCGCCGACCCACTGGTCGGTCACGCGGCGCTGCATCGCCGAGCCGATCGCCTGCTGGGCGGTGTTCTCGGCGATCTTCTTGAGCAAGTCCCGCATCTCCTCGTCGCGCTGATCGCGCTCCTGCTGCGCCGTGTTCGAGCTCTTGATCTCGTCGCGGATCTGGGCGAGCAGCCTGGCCTGTTCCGTGGCGCGCGCCTCGTTGGCCTCGCGCGTCAGCTCGTCGGTCGAGTTGTCCCTGTCCCGCAATGCCTCGTCGAGCCGCTGCTGCACCCGCGCTTCGCGCTCGGCGAGCACCTGC
>JBQGEK010000215.1:0-21941 GCA_052039575.1 Patulibacter sp.
CCCCCCCGGGGCGGGGGCGCCCCCCGGCACGACGCGCCCGGGCCCCAACCCCGCCCGCCCCGCCGCGCTGGTCGGGGCGGTCGCCGCCGCCGGCCCGGACGAGGTCCGTGCCGCCTGCGCGGCGGCCGAGCGCGCGGCGCCCGGCTGGCGGGCGACGCCGGGCCCGGAACGCGGACGGATCCTGCACGAGGCGGCGACCCTGCTCGTCCAGCGCCACGAGGCGATCGCCGAGCAGCTGACGCGGGAGGAGGGCAAGACCCTGCCCGAGGCGCGCGGCGAGGTCGACCGCGCGATCGGCTTCCTGCGCTACTACGGGACCGCGGCGACGCAGGCCGTCGGCGGGGTCTTCCCGAGCGCGGTCGGCGATCGGCTGCTCTACACGGTGCGCGAGCCGCTCGGCGTGGTCGCGGCGATCACCCCGTGGAACTTCCCGATCGCGATCCCGGCGTGGAAGATCGCGCCGGCACTGGCGTTCGGCAACGCGGTCGTGCTCAAGCCGTCCGAGGTCGCACCGCTGAGCGCGGTCGCGCTGGCCGCGGCGCTGCAGGACGCGGGGCTGCCGGACGGCGTGCTCAACGTCGTCTGCGGCGACCCGGCGACGGTCGGGCCGGCGCTGACCGACGACCCGGCGGTCCGGGCGATCACGTTCACCGGGTCGCACGCCGTCGGACGGGCGATCCAGGCCAGGGGCGTCGACCGAGGAATCAAGCTGCAGCTCGAGCTCGGCGGCCAGAATCCGGTGATCGTGCTCGACGACGCCGACCTCGGCCAGGCCGTCGAGCAGGCGGTGCGCGGCGCGATGGGCTCGTCGGGCCAGAAGTGCACGGCGACTTCGCGCGTGATCGTCACGCCCGGGATCCGCGAGCGGTTCACCACGGCGTTCCTCGAGCGGGTCCGTGCGCTGAGCGTCGGCGACCCGCTGCAGCCGGGGATCGACCTCGGCCCGCTGGTGTCCGAGCGCCAGCGCGACGGGTTCCGCTCCGAGCTGGACGCCGTCGCGGCTACGGGGCAGGCCCCGGCGCTCGGCGGCGGCGCGCCGAACGGGCCCGGCTGGTTCGTCGAGCCGACGGTCTACCTCGACCCCGATCCGGCGTCGCGGCTGGCCCAGGAGGAGATCTTCGGGCCGGTCGTCGCGGTGCTCGCGGCCGACGACCTCGACGACGCGTTGCGCATCGCCAACGGCGTCCGCTACGGCCTGGCCGCCGCGGTCTTCACCCGGGACATCGGGTCGGCGATGCGCGCGGTGCGCGGCCTCGAGGCCGGGCTGGTCCACGTCAACTCGGAGACCACCGGCACCGAGCCGCAGGTCCCGTTCGGCGGGATGAAGGACTCCAGCTCGCACTCGCGCGAGCAGGGCACCGCTGCGATCGAGTTCTTCACCTCGACCAAGACCGTCTACCTGGACCTGCCCCCGCAGGCCGCGGTCGCCGCCGATCCGCCGGACGAGTAACGGAGCACCCCCACGGGTCCGGGCGCGGTCGGCGCGGGCACCGACTCGGCCGTTCCCCGCTCGTCGGTGCGGTCGGCCGAACGAGCAGCACGCCGCGCGGCGACCGCCGCGCCGGACAACCGAACGAGGAGCACCACCATGAGGACGAAGTTCCTCCGGCGCGTCTGTGCCGGGATGACCACCGCTGCCGTCGTAGCGGGCCTGACGGCCTGCGGCGGCGACGATGCGGAGAACGCCGGCGCCGACAGCGGCGACGGACCGATCAAGATCGGCTTCGCGGTAGCCGACTCGGGCCCGATCGCCGGGCTCGACACCGAGGCGACCAATGCCGCGCTGCTGCGGATCGACCAGATCAACGCGGCCGGCGGCGTCGACGGACGACAGCTCGAAGCCGTGCGCAAGAACACCCAGTCCGACAAGGCGCTGGCGACCAACACCGCGACCGAGCTGATCGGCGAGGGCGTCTCGGCGATGATCGTGTCCTGCGACTTCGACTACGGCAGCCCGGCGGCGATCGTCGCCCAGGCGTCCGACATCCCCGGAATCTCGCTGTGCGCGTCTGACCCGAAGTTCGCCGACACCAAGACGATCGGCAAGCAGGCGTTCTCGTTCGCCCCGGGGTCCGACGTCGAGGCCGTCTCGATGGCCGAGTGGGCCGCCGAGGAGAAGGGCTGGAAGCGCGCCTACATCCTGCAGGACCAGAGCATCGAGTACACCAAGGCGCTCGGCCGCTACTTCGAGGCGTCGTTCAAGGACCTCGGCGGCACGATCGTCGGCCGCGACTCGTTCCCCGGTGGTGACAACACCGACGTCCGCGCCCAGGCGACCAAGCTGCGCGGGGTCAGCGACGCCGACTTCGTCTACCTGCCGTCGTGGAACCCGGCCGCCGCCCAGGTGATCCGCCAGCTGCGCTCGGCCGGGGTGACCCTGCCGATCGTCAGCTCGTCGGCCGCCGACGGCGACATCCTGCCGAAGACCGCCGGCAAGGTCAGCGACGTCTTCTTCCCGCCGTACGGCTGCATGGCCTACTGCTCGGGCCAGCAGAGCGAGGGCCTCGACGAGTTCGACAAGGCGTTCGCAGCGAAGTACGACCGCCCGCCGAACTCGGCCTACGCGCTCGCCGGCTACAACGCGGTGACCGCGATCGCCGATGCGATCGAGGCCGCCGGCAGCAGCGAGGGCTCGAAGATCGGACCGGCGCTCGAGACGCTCGAGAGCATCGACTCGCCGACGGGCCCGTTCCAGCCCGCCAGCACCGAGTGCCACAAGCCGATCGGGATGCCGCTCGCGCTGGTCGAGCTGAAGGACGGCAAGCTCGAGTACGTCCAGGACGTGACGGCGAAGAAGATCGTCTCGGTCGACGACGGCAACAACTGCGCGGTCTGATGCGCTCCGCGACGACCTCGCCGGGTCCCGCCGCCGCGACGTCGTCGCTGTGGCCGGACGGCGGCCCCGACCGCCTGATCGCTCGGCAGCTGCGGGTCCAGTTCAGCGGACTGGTCGCGCTCGACGGGTTCGAGCTCGAGCTGACCCGCGGGCGGGTGGTCGGGTTGATCGGGCCGAACGGCTCGGGCAAGACCACCTGCCTCAACGCGCTCAGCGGGTTCGTCCGGCCGGCGGCCGGCTCGGTCGCGCTGGACGACACGGCGATCACCACCTGGTCGCCGGCGCGCCGAGCCCGCGCCCGGTTGGCGCGGACGTTCCAGGGCGCCCGCCTGTTCGGTGACCTGACGGTGCGCGAGAACATCGAGGTCGCGGCGCTCGGCGGCGGACTCGGACGGCGGGCGTCACGGACGCTTGCCGCCGGGGTGCTCGAGCGACTCGGGCTCGGCGAGCTGGCGGACGTCGACGCGTCCGCGGTCTCGACCGGCGACGAGCGACGGGTCGGGATCGCCCGCTCCGTCGCGCTGCGACCGGCGTTCCTGCTGCTCGACGAGCCGGCGGCCGGTCTCGACGACGCGGAGGGCGAGCGGCTGATCGCCACGATCCGCGCGCTCGCCGACGACCTCGGCTGCGGCGTGCTGCTGGTCGAGCACGACATGCGGGTGGTGATGGGTACCTGCCAGCACCTGCACGTGCTCGACACGGGCCGCCCGGTCGCCAGCGGCCCGCCGGACGAGGTCAGCCGGGACCCGGCGGTGATCGCCGCCTACTTCGGTGCCGAGGAGGCCGAGCATGCTTGAGGTGCGCAACCTGTCCGCGGGCTACGGCTCGATCGAGGTGCTGCGCGACACGTCGCTGACCGTCGGCGCGGGCGAACTGGTCGGCCTGGTCGGCCACAACGGCGCCGGCAAGTCGACCACGCTGAAGGCGATCGCGGGCGTGGTGCCGGTGCGATCCGGGTCGATCAGCTGGCTCGACGAGCCGCTGTCGGGCAGCCCGGCCAGCCGGATCCGCCACGGGATCGCCTACGTCCCCGAGGACCGGCGGATCTTCACCCAGCTGACCGTCGCCGAGAACCTGCAGCTCGGCGCGACCGTTCGGACGCCGGCCGACCGTGAGACCGCGATCGAACGCGAGCTCGAGCGGTTCCCGGTGCTGCGCAAGTACTACCGACGCCGCTCCGGCGACCTTTCCGGCGGGGAGCAGCAGATGCTCGCGATCGGCCGGGCGCTGGTCTCCGACCCGCGGCTGCTGGTGCTCGACGAGCCGACGCTCGGCCTGGCGCCGATCATCGTCGACGACCTCTTCCGCACGATCGTCGCGCTGCGCGACGAGGGCACGACGATCTTGCTCGTCGAGCAGAACGTGGCCAAGACGCTGCGTGTCGCCGACCGTGCCTACGTGATGGAGCCGGGTGGCCGGATCACGTTCGGCGGCGCGGCTCGCGAGCTGGCCGAGAACCCGACCTTCCGGGCGGACTACCTGCACCGCGGCGACGAGGAGACGCGCGCATGATCCTGGAGTACGTGATCGGGGCGCTCAGCGGGGGTGGCGTCTACGCCCTGCTGACGATCGGCCTGGCGCTGCTGTTCAGCGTGATGGGCCTGATGAACTTCGCCTACGGCGAGCTGCTGATGACCGGTGGCTTCGCGATCTACCTGCTGCGCGACCTGCCGTGGCCGCTGATGGTCCTCGGCACGATCGCCGCGGTGGTGATCGTCTCCGTGCTGATCGAGCGGCTGGCGTTCCGGCCGTTGCGCGACGCCGACCCGATGACGCTGCTGATCGCGTCGTTCGCGGTCAGCATGCTGCTGCAGAACAGCGCCCGGATGGGGGCGGGACCGACCGCGCTCGGGATCGAGCCCTACGACGCGCTGCAGCGCAACGCGACGCTGCTCGGCGCGTCGGTTCCGGTGATCGACCTGGTGGCGATCGCGGTCACCTCGGCGCTGCTGGTCGCGCTGCTGATGCTGATGACGCGAACTCAGCTCGGCGTCCAGCTGCGCGCGGCCGCGGAGGACTTCGAGATGGCGAACCTGCTGGGCGTTCGGGCCAACCGGGTGATCGCCGCGGCGTTCGCGATCACCGGCGTGCTCGGTGGTGTCGCCGCGCTGATCCTGATCCTGCGACAGGGCACGGTCAGCGTGACGATCGGCCAGATGCCGTTGCTGATCGCGTTCGTCGGCGCGGTCGTCGGCGGGATGGGCAGCCTGGCCGGCGCCGCGCTCGGCGGGTTTCTGCTCGGTGCGGTCACCGGCCTGCTCGACGCGGTGCTGCCCGGTGAGCTGCAGCCGTTCCGCGACGCGTTCGTCTTCGGTCTCGTGGTGCTCGTCCTGGCGACCCGACCGCAGGGTCTGATTCCCGTCCGAGAGGTGCGTGTCTGATGCCGTCCTTCGTCCTCGAACGGTGGCGCACCGGCCTCTGGCCCGTCGTCGCCCTGGTCGCGATCCTGCTGCTGCTCGGTGCCGCGCTGGGCGGCGGCGACGCGGTGATCCAGCGGGTCGGGATCAACGCGCTGATCTTCGTCGTGCTGGTCGTCGGACTGTGGACCTTCAGCGGCGTCAGCGGCGTGGTCTCGTTCGGCCACCTGGCGTTCGCGGCGCTCGGCGCCTATACCTGCGCCTTCCTGACGATCCCGCCGGCGACCAAGGCGGGGCTGTTCCCCGACATGCCGGGGTTCCTCGACTTCCTGTTGACGGTCCACACGGGATTCTGGCCCGCGGTGCTGATCGCGGCGGCGGTGGCGGCGACGTTCGCGCTGCTGCTCTCGCCGGCGATCGTGCGGCTCTCCGGCGTCCAGGCCGGAATCGCGACGCTGGCGGTGCTGGTCACGGTCTATACGGTCCTGCTGAACTGGGACGAGGTCACGCGCGGGTCGAGCACGATGATCGGCGTCCCCGCCGACTTCACGCTCGGCCGTGCCGTCGGGCTGGCGGTCGTCGTGGTGGTGCTCGCCTGGACGTTCTCGCGCTCGCGGGTCGGCCTGCGGCTGAAAGCCGCGCGGGCGGACGAGGTCGCGGCGCGCTCGGTCGGCCTGCACGTGGTCCGCGACCGCACCGTGGCCTGGGTGCTCAGCGCGGCGATCGTCGGGGCGGGTGGCGCGGCCTACTCGCACTTCATCACCACCTTCGCACCGAACCAGTTCTACCTGGCGGCGACCTTCACCACGGTGGCGATGCTGGTGATCGGCGGGATGCGCTCGCTGACCGGGGCCGTGATCGGCACCGTGGTCTACAGCGCGCTGGCGGAGATCCTGCGGCGGGTCCAGAGCGGCCAGATCGGCGGCGTCGAGCTGCCCGGCGGCGCGGCCGAGGTCGTGCTGGCGGTCCTGCTGCTGGTGATCCTGGTCAAACGGCCCGGCGGGCTGACCAACGGCCGCGAGCTGCCGGTACCGCGCTGGCCCGCGCGACGCGGGGGTGGTGCGCGGGAGGGCGAGGCTCGTGCCTAGTGACCTGCTCGCCGCGCTGCGGGGGATCGTCGGACGCGACCACGCGTTCGAGGACGCTGAGCGCTGCGCGGCCTACGAGCGCGACGCGACCGGGCGCTACGGCACCCGCGGCCGCGGCGTCGTCCGCCCGGCCGATGCCGATCAGGTCGCGCAGGTGCTGCGGCTGTGCGTGGCGCGCGACATCGCCGTGGTCCCGCAGGGCGGGAACACCGGGCTTTCCGGCGGTGGTGTGCCACAGCCCGGCGAGCTGGTGCTGAGCCTGTCGCGGTTCGTCGAGGTCGGCGATCCCGACCCCTACAGCCACCAGCTGGTGGTCGGGGCGGGAGCGACGCTCGACGCGGTCCACGCCCGGGCGGCGGACGCGGGGCTCGAGTTCCCGCTCGACTTCCCGGCGCGCGGCAGCGCGACGATCGGCGGGATGGTCGCGACCAACGCCGCTGGCTCGTCCGCGCTGCGCTGGGGCGCGATGCGGACTCACGTGCGCGGGATGCAGGTGGTGCTGGCCGACGGGCGCACGCTGACCCGGATCGGCGGGGTGCCGAAGGACAATGCGGGCTTCGACTGGCCGGCGCTGATGACCGGCAGCGAGGGCACGCTGGCCGTCGTCACCGCCGTTCAGCTGCAGCTGCGTCCGCGGACCGGGGCGCGGGTGGCGGCGCTGATCGGCACCGAGGGTCACGCTGCCGCGGTTCGGCTGGTGGCCGCGATCCGCGGCGCGCTCGGCGACGACCTCGAATCGGCCGACGTCGCGGACCGTGTGTCGGTCGAAGCGGTGCTCGGCCACCGTGGCCTGCGCGAGCCGCTGGCCCGGATCCACGACAGCTACCTCTTCCTGACGGTGCTCGGGGACGAGCAAGCGCTCGAACGGCTGGTCACGGTGCTCGACGCGGCGGACGTCGCCGAGGATGCGGTCGCGGTCGCGGACGATGATGCGGGCCGGACGGCGCTGTGGGCGTACCGCGAGCAGATCAACGAGTCGCTGCGAGCGCTCGGGGTGGTCCAGAAGTACGACGTGAGCCTGCCGCTGGCGGCGATCGACCGGTTCGCCCGCGAGGCGGCGAGGCGCCTGCGAATCGAGGACACCCAGGCGCGGCTGTTCCTGTTCGGGCATCTCGGCGACGGCAACCTGCACGTCAACGTGGTGGGGCGTTCGCCGCACGGGGCGAACGGTCAGCGGATTGACGCGGCGATCCTCGGCCTGGTGGGGGACCTGGGCGGCAGCATCGACGCGGAGCACGGCGTCGGCGTGTCCAAGCGCGACCACCTGGGCCGGACCCGCGGTCCCGACGAGATCTCGGCGATGGTCGACCTGAAGCGCGCGCTCGATCCGCACGGGATCCTCAACCCCGGCCGCGTCCTGCGGTCGACGGCGCGCGACCCCGGTTGAGCCCGATCGGGCGGTCCGTAGACTGGATCGGGTGAGCATCGGTCGAGCATTCGGCGACTCCGATCCGGTCGGTCGCCAGGGCAAGATCCAGGACCTGCGTCCGGACACCGGTACCGGTGTGATCGGCATCGGCACGCTCGCCTGTCCGGACTGCGACGCCCCGACCGCCCCGGGCCCGCTCGCCCTCGGCCCCGCCGACGGCCTCAGCTGCCCGATCTGCGACCACGCCGCCCCGCTCCGCGACTTCCTCTCACTCGCCGCCCCGAGCCGCCCGGCTCGGGTCACCGTCCGCCTGACCCGGACGCGTCGCCTGCGGCACTAGTCGGAGACGGCCTGGGCCGTCCGAAGACGAACCGACGCCGCGTTTGCCCACCTGATCGACCGTGTCTCGGCACGATCCCGCCAACACGTGTGGCATTTGTCCTGATCGAGTGGCATGATGACTTCATGGATGCCACCGTGGTTCTCGGCAAGCAGGGGCGGCTCGTGATCCCCGCAGGCGTCCGCGAGGCGCTCGGATTCGCGCCCGGGGACCGACTCCACCTGCAGGTGCGGGGCTCCCAGCTCGTGCTGGAGCGGCCGACCGACGCCGTCAGCGCGCTGCGCGGGCTGGCCGCCGACGTGCCGCGGTCGCGCTCGCTCGTGGACGAGCTGCTGGCGGAGCGCCGACGCGAGGCGGCGACCGAGTGACCGTCCTCGATGCGTCGGCGGTGCTCGCGCTGCTGCACGACGAGCCGGGCGCGGACGCCGTCGCGTCGGCGCTTCCGGGGGCGCGGATCGGGGCCGCGAATCTCGCCGAGGTCGTCGGCAAGCTCGTCGACGCCGGCGTCGAAGCCGGGCGGCTGCGAGGCATGCTCGCCGCGGCCGGGGTCACCGTCGAGCCGGTGACCGCCGACGATGCCGAGCTGGCCGGTGCGCTGCGGGACATCCCCGGAGGGCGGCACCTGTCGCTCGGCGATCGGTGCTGCCTGGCGCTCGCCGCCCGCTGTCGGCCCGCCTCGGTCCTGACCGCAGACCGGGAGTGGGCGGATCTCGATCTTCCGATCGAGGTCCGGCTGATCCGCTGAGGCACGTCGACTCGCCGTGTGCGAGCCGGCGGCGCGGGTAAGAGTGCGGCGTCCCCCGCGACCGAAGGAGCGTCCCCATGACGGACAGCAAGCTCGACCAGAAGGTCATCGACTACCTCGAGGACAACCATGCGATGGAGCGCAACGTCAAGCGCATGCTCGAGTCGATGATCTCCACGCAGAAGGACCCGCAGATCGTTCAGGACCTGCGCAACCACCGCGACGAGACCGACAACCACATCAAGCTGCTGGAGGAGCGGCTTGAGGCGTACGGGCACGGCGCGTCGGCACGCAAGGACATCCAGGCGCTCGGCGGTGCGTTCGCCAAGATGCTCACGGACATGGTGCGCGGCGACAAGGAGGGCAAGAACATGCGTGATGCCTTCGTCGCCGAGCACATGGAGATCGCGGCGTACGAGCTGCTCGAGCGGCTGGCCTCGCGCGCCGGTGACCAGGCCACCGCCCAGGTCGCCCGCACGATCCGTGAGCAGGAGGTCGCTATGGCCGAGCGGATCGACAAGACCTGGGACCGCGTGATCGACCAGACGCTCGTCGACAACGGCATCTCGGTCCCGGTCTGATCGACTCGGCGGAAGGACGACGGCCGGCGGGTCGCGGCGAGGCCGGCGGGGCGGTGATCGGCGTCGCCGGTGCTCGTCGAGCCTCAGTCCTTGCTGCGCGACCCGCTGACGCCGATCGCGACCCCGATCGCCAGCCCGGCCCCGATGCCGAGCGCGGTGTTGCCGAGGGCGATGCCAAATCCAGCGCCGAGGCAGAGTCCGAAGCCGATGCCCATCGCCAACCGCTGGTTGGCTTGCTCCTCGGCCGACTTCCGCGGGGGCGTCCCGTTCGTCGGCTCGTGGTCGTCAGCCATGCCGACACGATCGCAGGACCGGCCGTGGCGCGTAGCTAGCCGCTCTGTTGTTGCTGCGCTTGCTGATCAAGCGCCTCTTCGAGCTCTTTCTCGATCTTCCTGTCGTGCTTCGCCCATTCGTCCATGAGTCGGCGCACGCGTCCGTCGGTCACGGGGCGCCGATCATGGCGTAGGACACGTGCGATTCCGGCGCAGCCGAGGAGCGCGAGAACTATCCAGCCCGGCCAACGGTCGGCATCGAAGAGCGACGCCTGGTCAATAGCGAAGGCAACGAACACGACAAACGCACCGAAGATCGAGACGCGGGTCGTGAGTCTTTGTCGTTCTTTCGCCCGTAGGACGCGGATTGCCGTCAGGCGTTCGCGGAGGGCGTTCGAGATCGGTTCGGGTGTGGACCGCGATCCCGGACCGAGTGCGACCGCGACGGAGTGGATGGCCCACGCGAGGCTGAGGGCGAGGCCCAGCACCAGCGCTTTGCCTTCGGTGCTATTGGGCACTGCGCGTTCGATTGCTCCGACGAGCTCGCCGTTGGTGGTGATTGTCAGGATCGTGGCAAGGCTTGTGCTGATCACGGCGGTCGCGAGGACGAGATAGGCCGCGATGATCAGGTTGCGCATCAGGTCTCGGCCGCGCATCACGTGCTCCGAGAGTTGCGAGTAGTGAACCTGAAGTTCCTTGAGACCCTCGATGAAGCCGAGCCCGGCTTCGGCACGGTCTGGTCCCGTGACCTCATGTGCGGACCCGGCGACACTGGTGTTTGTGTCGGCGATCCGGGTGAACTGCACCGACGCGAAGCAGGTGCCTCTTCCAGTCTTTGCCTCAATCGGATCCGGTTCGATGACAATCGCCTTCGAGCCGAAGTTGGCGAGGAAGAAATGTAGCCGTCCATCGCCGATGCGCTCGTTGTTCGCGTCCCGGGCGCTGCCGTATCCGGGGTCTACGACCGAGCCGCTGAGGAGGAACAGACCGCGGCTGGCGTACTTGGCCCGAAGGGCCACGGAACCGGCGACGTTCGGCGGAAGATCGAACTGCTCGAACGAAGCGACCCACGCGCTGTCCCCCGGGTGGAGCACGAGGGGGCCCACGAGATCCTCGCCGCTCTCACTCGCAACGAAGACCCCGCTGGTTCCCGGCTCGCCGCGCGACGTCATGGATATGTCGTAGCGCGCTGCTTTGCAGCGATCGTCGGTGAACTGCTCGATAAGAGGCCGATCCGTCCCAGCGGACAGCTCGGTTATCGCAGACTCCGGAAGCAGGCCGAGCGGCTGCGCCGCGACGCTGGACCGCTCCTCCACATCGGTGACGAGCTCAGAATGGTTTGGCGTCATCGTCCCGTTGAGTTGAACTTCGCCTTGTCACGGATGCTTGGGGACAAATCGACGACGTCCGTAGGCTGCAGTTCCCGGAATGGGACGATCACGATCTGTCCGAGGCGCTCGCCGGCGCGTGCCGTGAACGTCGTCTCGGTGTTCGTGTTGTAGAGCAGGAAGTGCACTTCCCCGCGATAGCCAGAATCGATGATCCCGGGACTGTCGAGATGGGTGATGCCGTCGCGGGCGAGGCCCGATCGGGGGACGATCAGTCCGACGTGCCCTTCCGGGATATGCATGCGTACGCCGGTCGGCACGACCGCCCTGCAGAGCGGCTCCAGCGTGACGTCCTGGGCACAGGCGAGATCGATCCCGGCGTCACCGGGGAGCTTTCGGACGGGCATCGGGACGCCGGGTCGGCGGACGATCGCGAGCTCCTGATTCAGGTGGACCTCCACCTCCTGGATCACTTGCTGAAGGTCGGTGTCCCTGTTCGCGAAGTCGAGGCGGTCCGAGTAGACGCGCAGGACCGGCGAGAGCGTCCACCGGCGGAGAAACGACTCGTACAGGTGGTTCAACTCGCGAAGGTACTCGAGGTCCACGGCGTCGAGCTCGGCAGCACGATGTCGAGCTACGATCCGTTCGCGAGCGACCTCCGGTGCGATGTCGAGGTGGACCAGCAGGCTGGGCGGGCGAGACGGGCGTGCCGACGTGATGTAGGTCGACTCGAGGAGCCGGTGCTCGTCGTCGCTGATCCAGTTGCGCCGACCCTTGAGCCGCGCGTAAACGTCCAGGTGTACTTCAGATGGTGTGTCGAGAACACCTCCGGGCCCCTTGCTCGCGCGCTGGCCAGCGGAGATTGCTTCGGTGAGGAACCACAGTTCGGTTTGCAGGGCAGCATCGGATGGCGGTCCGAAATGCGGGTTTGCTAGTGGGTTCTCGGCGAACGCCGGCACGTTCAGTGCCTGGGCTAGGCCGCGTGTAAGGGTGGACTTCCCGGATCCGATGGTTCCGGAGATCGCGACGAATGGTGCTCGTATTCCAACGGTCATATCGGTCTAGCTCGGATCGTGGTGGCCTCCGAAATATAGATGTTTCCCAGGCGGACGGCCCCGTAGCTGGGCAGCAACGTCGACATTCGTCGCGTCGAGAGTCCGCCGGTCGCTCGATCGCCTCCTGCACGTCTGGGGTCGAGCAGGGCTCACCGCGTCGGAGCTACCGCGGCCCGTTCGTCTGCAGCAGCACCACCGGTCCGGCGCCGAAGCGGCCGGCGGCGTTCATCGTCTGCAGGGCCGCGAACGCCTTGCCGGTGTAGACCGGGTCGAGCGGCAGGGAGCCGTGCGTGGCGGCCCGCTGCTGCGCGGCAATGGCCTCGGGGGTCGCGTGGCCGTAGCCCGGCCCGAGCCATTCGGTGGTGACATCGAGATCCGCCGTCGTCAGGTGCAACGTCGGAAGCTCGGCACCGCGTCGGCGCAACAACCGCTCGCTGCGGCGGGCCAGGCGGACCAGCGCCGTCGCGTCGAGGCGCAGCGCGTCGTTGACGACGACCGCCACCACGCGGGTCCGTAGCCCCGCGATCCGCAGGCCGAGCAGCAGGCCGGCCGCGGTGCCGCCCGATCCGACCGCCGTCACCAGGTGGGACGGCTCGGGCATCGCGCCGGCCCGGACCTGCTCGGCCAGCTCGAGCGCGGTCTCGACGTAGCCGAGCGCTCCGACGGCCGAGGAACCACCGGCCGGCAGCACCAGCGGCGGGCGTCCGGCGGATGCGTGGCGGGCGATCAGCCACGGGGCGCAGGCGACCGTCCGCCGCGTGGTTCGGGTGAAGTGCAGCGTCGCGCCGGACCCATGCAGCCGGCGGAGCTGGGACCGCACGTGGTCGTCGATCGGCTGGTCGACGAGCGCGATCGCGGTGCGCAGGCCGTGCTCGGCGGCGTAGCGGGTGACCGCGTAGCCCCAGTTGGTGCCGAGCCCGCCGAAGGTCAGGATCGTGCGGCGGCCGCGGCGGTGGGCCTCGGGGATCAGCCACTCGAGCTTGCGGACCTTGTTGCCGCCCCAGTCGCCGTCGCCGAAGGCGCCCTCGTCCTTCAGCCAGACCGCTGCGCCACCGTCGGACGCCCACTCACCGAGTGCCGTCAGCGGCGTCGGACCGGAGCCGAGGGCGACGTGGGGGAGCGCGTCGCGCAGCGCCGGGAACCGTTGGTGCAGGTGCGGGACGCTCACGCCGCGATCCTCGCACGCGACGGGGCGAGCGGGCATCGCGTGGCCGACCGAGCGTTCCTCAAGCAGGTCCGCAGCACGTTGGCCCTGGAGCCGCGGATCCGCCGGCTGTCCGACGCCCGCGAGCAGCGCGTCGCCGACACGGTCGGGCTTTCGGTGATGCACACCGACTCCGCGGTCCGGGCGTTCTCCGACGTGGACCAGCGGATGATGGCGGCCCACATGCAGGACGGGCTCAACAAGGCGATCCAGCAGAGCTTCGGCGTCAACCTGCGGCGAATCAAGCTGACCAGCAAGGGCTTCGAGCGCGACTGACCGCGCCGCGGGCGCCGGGCAGGCGACCGGCCGGCGGGCCGGTCGCCGGACGGCCGTCGCAGTGCGCGGCCGCCGTGCCGTGGAACCGGCGCTTAGCGGGCGCTGGCGCGCGTCGTGCGCGAGGTCCCGAGCACCTTGCCCTGCGCGTCGAGCGCCCGGACCCGGACGCTGCCGGGGCGGCCGGGCACCCGGATCCAGGTCTCGAAGTTCGTCCAGACCTGATCGCCGATCACCGTGCCGTCGGGCCCGAGGACCTGCCACCGCGCGACCTCGGTCGCACCGTTCCAGCTGACCCAGACGTTGGTCGCGCCGTTCGGCGCGGCCTTCGCCCGCGCCTTCGGCGGCGACGTCGGGCGGCCCTGCCACGGCATCCGGTAGTAGCGGTAGTTGTCGTAGCCGGCCGGCAGGTCGACGTCGAAGCGGATCTTGCCGTCGGGCCCGAACTCGGTGCCGCGGCCCTGCGAGCCCCAGCCGATCAGGAGACCGCCGTCCGGCAGCCGCTGGCTGTTGGCCTGGGTCGCGGCGAACAGCTTCTCCCCGGGCAGCCGCACGTCGGCGACCCGGGTCGCGGTCTTGGCCTGGCGGTCGAGCCGCAGCACGATCGACCGCGAGCGCTTGCCCTGCTCCTCCGACGAGTTGTCGAGGATCCGGATCGTGCCGTCGGGCTGGACGCGCGCGTCGTGCTGCAGCGCGAACTGGGTCCCGGTTCCCATCCGGAAGTCGCTCTTCTTCCCACCGAGCCGCCAGTCGACCTGGCCGGTGGTCTTCGAGATCCGGTAGACGGCGGACGTCTGACGCGCCGACAGGATCAGCCCGTCGCCGTCCTCGTCGACCGAGTTCATGTGGAAGTAGTCGATCCGGGTCGACCGTGGGGTGATCCCGGTCCGCATGCTCTCCTCGAGCCCGACGTGGTCGAGCGAGTGCCACTCGAACAGCACCAAGCCGGTCGCGATGTCGATCTCCTGCACGATCGAGTCGATCGCTACGCCGTTCTGGACTTGGCTCAGCGGGCGCAGGTCCTGACGGACCGGCTGATAGACGATCGCCAGCATCGTGTCGCGCGGGGTGATCAGCGCCTCGTGCATGTCGAGGTGGTAGCCGTTGCCGGCCTTGACCCGTGCGATCTGGTGGTAGCGCTGGTCGAGGATGAAGATGTCGCCGTAGCCCTCGCCGCGCGAGCTGGGGCCCTGCCAGTAGGTCAGCACCGGCTGGCCCTTGTACGTCTGGGCGCGGAACTCCGTCGCGGTCTGGCGGTCGGGCGTCTTCTGGAAGAAGACCATCCGCCCACGCTCGTCGAGGATCATCGGGCCGCCGTCGCCCCGGCCCAGCTTGGGGGCGAGGAAGGTCTTCGCCGCGAACGCGTCGGGGGTGGGGGCCTGCAGGATCGTGGGGATCGGCGGGAGCAGGTCCGGGCGGGTGCGCAGCGAGAGCACCTGCTTGGTGTTGCCCCGCTTGGTGTCCGCGGCGTCGGGCAGCGCCGTGAAGCGCGCCGTGCGGAGGAGGTACTCGCCGCCGCTGGCGCCGGTCACGTCCATCGAGTGGCGGACGGTGATCCGCTCGTCGGAGAGGAACCGCTTGCGGGGGATCCAGCTGGCCCCGGTGCCGTCGGAGTGGGCGCGAACGGTGCCGGTGTGGCGACCGCTGCGCGAGCCGGTGACGGTGATCCGCGAGACCTCGGCGGCCGTCGCTCCGCGGAAGCTCAGCTGGGTCTGCGGGGACGCGTACCGCGAGTTCGGTTGCGGCGAGACCGTGACCGCCGCCTGCGCGGTGGCGGTACCGACCGTCAGCGTCGCGAGGGTGAGCGCGGCCACCGCGATCGGTGAGATCCGCCGCCTGCCTGGCCGACCTGGCCGGTGGTGGTGAGCGGCGCGAATGCCTGATGCGAACACGAAGAGGCACGCTATCCCGCGGACCGGCGGCGATGTCGCAGTCCCCTCGCGGCGACCGCTGGGAGCTCCCCTTTCGGGGCTGAGAGCACCTCCCCGGCTACGACGCGCCGCGCAGCGCGAACGCGTCGACCAGCGTCGCCCCGAACCGGTCGACCAGCGCCCAGTCGGTCAGCTCGACGTTGTGGCTGGTGTCGTCCGGAAGGCCCTTGCGGCGGGCGAGTCGACGCATCGTCCAGCGGATCAGCGGGTTGTAGTCGCGGTAGGCGAGCGCGCCGGCGACGACCTCGGTCCGCATCGCCTGGACGCCGGTTCGGGTCAGCAGCTCGTCGAGTGCCTTGGTGGCGGTGGCCTTGCCGTCGCCGTCGACGTCCGATGCGCTGAGCGAGACCGAGAAGACGGCCGTCGGCCGGTCGGCCAGCGTGGAGGCGTTGCGACGCATCCACCGCTCGAGCGCCCGCTGGTGGTTGCCGGCGTGGATCGATCCGCCGACCACCACCGCGGAGTAGCCGGCGGGATCCGGCGCTGTTCCGATCTCGACCACCTCGACCGTCGCCGGCGCCTCGCGCAGACGATCGGCGATCCGCAGCGCGACCTTCCGGGTCTGGCCGTAGTTGCTGGCGTAGAGGACGAGGAGGGGCTGGTCGGTCATCTCGGTGGGTGGCGCGGCCGTCGGGCGTCCGTGCGAGCGCTCGGATGGTCGCAGATCGCTCCAGGCCGAATCGGGCAGCGATCCCCGGCGTACGGCGTCGCCTTGTAGCGTCGCGGGATGACGCCGGTGCACGCGCAGCGTCCCCGCCGCGAGCTGCGGGTCGGGGTGACCCACGCGATCTACGTCGCGGCCGGGGTGGTGCTCGGCCTCGCGCTGCCGACGATCGATCGCGGGCCGACGATCGATCCGGCCGCGATCTCGCCGCTCGTGCTCGGGATCGCCGGCGGGTTCATCTCGTTCATCGCGCTGGTCTTCTCGTTGCTGTTCCTGGTCGTCCAGTACGGCAACACGACGGTCAGCCCGCGGCTGACGCTGTTCCGCGACGCACCGATCATCTGGCACACCTTCGGGCTGTTCCTGGCGGTCTTCGCCTACGCCACGGTCGCCGGGATCCAGGTCGGCACCCGCGACGAGCCGGTCTCGATCCTGGTGCCGGGTCTGGCGATCGCGTTGGTGATCGTCGCGCTGCTGCTGTCGCGCAGCCTGCAGCTCCGCGCGCTCCACCAGTTGCAGTTCCCGGCCACGATGGAGGAGATCCGGCGGCGCGGGGCGGAGCTGATCGAGACGCTCTACCTGCGGCCCTTCACGTCCGAGGGCGCAGCCGACGACCGACTGCCCCCGACGCAGGGGACGGTCGTCTGGGACCGCGCGACCAGCACGCTGCGCCAGGTCGACGTGCCGGGCCTGATGGTCGAGGCTCGCGACCACGATGCGACGATCGACCTCCATGTCGTGGTCGGCACCGAGCTGGCGCGGGGAGCCACGGTCGCGACGATCCACGCGGACCGGCCGGTCTCCCACGTGCAGGTCGGTCGTCGGCTGTCGTTCGGTGTCGACCGCAGCTTCGCGCAGGATCCCCTGCTGGCGTTCCGCCTGCTCAGCGACATCGGCAACCGCACGCTGTCTCCGGCGATCAACGATCCGGCGACGGCGGTTCAGGTGGTCGCCTGCGTCCAGGACCTGCTGGTGCTGCTCGCCGACCGCGACCTGCAGCCCGGCCCGATCCGTGACGCGGATGGCCGCCCGCGGGTGCGTCTGCGACTGCCCACATGGGAGGAGTACCTGCACGCCGGGGTCGACGAGATCGCGCACTACGGTCGTGCCGCCCCGACGGTCCGCGAGCGGCTGCGCGAGCTGCTGGAGACGGTCCGCGAGCGCGCTCCGGTCGAGCGGCGGCCGGCGGTCGACCGGCGGCTGGCCGAGTTCGCCGACGATCGATGAGGTCCACGCGAGCGGCGCGTGAACGGCCGGCAGGCGTGCCGACCGGCGGTCGGCGAGGGGCTTGGGTCGCGCTAGTGGTCGAAGCGGTACGTGGTCTGGCCGTGCGGGTCCTTCGCGAAGGCGAGCACCTTGCGCGGTTCGACGCGGAAGACGTTGGCGGTCCCGCCGTCGGGATGGGTGAACCTGCCGTCCTCGACGCCGAACGCCCAGTCGCCGTCGTACTTCGTGACGTAGTCGTCGGCGATCGTCCGCAGCGTCGGATCGTGGTGGATCGCCAGGGCTATGCCCTCGACGACGATGTCCAGCCCGCGCTTCCAGGTGTTGGTGCCGGTGGTCAGGGCGACGTTCGGGTTCGCCGCCAGGTTGCGGGCCTTCTGCTCGTCCGGGCCGGTGCAGAAGTGCGGGGCGCCGTCGTGCCAGACCCCGACGAGCGGCGTCGCGTGCGGGCGGCCGTCGGGCCGGACGGTGGTCAGCCAGTAGAGCTCGGCGTCGGCGAACGTGGCGACGGTCTCGTCCCACGGGGTCGCCGCTGCCATCGGGGCGCTGAACCGCGCATCGAGGTGGACGGTGGGCTGGTGGTGCGGCATGCGACGGACCTCGAGGTGGTGTCGGGGACGGGACCTCTCAGCCAAGACGGCGCGGGGGCACGGAACTCATCTCGCGCCCGACGGATCCGCAGCAGGTCGAGCGGGACGGGGTGCGGGCGGCGTCATGGGACGATGCCGCTATGTCGCGATCCCTCGTCCACACCTGCCTGCGCGTCGTCGACGTCGAGGCGTCGGTCCGCTTCTACGGTCTGCTCGGGTTCGAGCCGCGCGGGCGGCTCAACTTCGACACGGCGTTCAACGTCTATCTTGGCCTGCCGGGACACGGCGACCAGCTCGAGCTGACGGTCAACGTCGGCCGGACCGAGCCGTACGACCTGGGCGACGGCTTCAACCACCTGGCGCTGACGGTGCCGGACTTCGACGACCTGCTGGCCAGCCTGGCTGACGCCGGGATCGAGCCGGAGAAGCCGCCGTACCGTCCGGGTGGGCGTGACGACCTGCCGCGGATCGCCTTCGTCGCGGACCCAGACGGCTACCGCTGGGAGCTGATCGAGGGGGAGACCTTCGACACGCCGCAGGATCCGGCACCGTAGATCCTGTCTGGCGATCAGCGGCCGCCTGGGTAGCTGGCCAATCGGCAAGCGCGCTGGGCCTGAGAACGACGAAGGCCACCGCACGCGGTGGCCTTCGAGGTTCTGTGGGTGCGCCGCGTCGTGCGGCGGGCCTCGGTGCAGCGACTGCTTAGGGGTTCGGCACCGTGATGTCGAAGCTGCCGAAGGTGTTCGGCGTGCGGTCGGGGCCGGCACCGGCGGGGTAGTTGGTCGGGAACACGTGGCCGGTCGCGGCAACCGACGGCGTGACGTTCTTGATCGTCGTCGTGTTGTCGGCGTTGGCCTGCGTGGTCGCCGCGCTCAGGTCGAGCGTGAAGACCGGCTGGCTCTCGTCGTACGCCTCGACGACGGAGGGGCCGCCACCGACGCCGCCAGCGGTCCGCAGGCCGGTGGCGAACAGATGCGCGGTGTTCGTGCCGTCGAACTGAACGCGCGGGTTCTGGATCGCGATCGTGAACCCGTGGGCCGGCGAGTTGTAGGTGACCAGACCCGTGTACTGAATGACGCCGGTCTTGGTCGCTGCGTTGGCGGCGGACGAGGACATCGGGAACGTCGTGTGGTAGGTGACACCGATGCCGCGCGCGCTCGCCGGCGTCACGGTGTCGCCCACGGCACCCGCGCTGGGCGTGAAGGTGCCGACCGCGGGGAACCCGGGCGTCGCGCTGTTGGTGACGTAGCCGAGCCACGTCCGGTTGAGGTTGCCCGCCCCGGGGGGTGCCGAGCTCTCGAAGCTGTTGATCTGCGACCAGACCAAGTTGCCGGGCGTGGAGACCGGGGCGGGGCCCGGAGCGGGCGGCGTCGGCTGCGGCGCCGGGATCTCCAGGTTGAACTTGCCGTACGCCTTGGTCAGCGTGCCGCGGCCCAGGCGGTCCAGGCGCAGGCCCTGGCGGATCGCGCGGGCGCTGCCGGTGGTCAGGCGCAGGCGGGTCGCGTGCAGCTCGGAGCTCTGCGAGCCGGCGAACGTGACGCGGGTCTTCTTGCGGTCCGCGGTCAGGATGGTCTGGGTCTTGCCGTCGATGTTGGCGCGGACCCGGATCCGGTTGCTCAGGTGGGTGCTGAGCGTCGAGAAGCTGACGCTGCGCGAGCCCTTGCGGAAGACGATGCTGCCGCCGTTGGTCGTCAGCAGCTTGTCGCGACCGAAGCGGACGGTGGACGCCGGCGCGGTGAGCACGTCGTCCGAGCGGGTGGCCGGGGACGTGACCGAGACGGTGACGCCCTGGCGCTCGAGCGACGCGGCGGCGCCGCCGGTCAGCTCGAGGTTGAGGTTGCCACCGGCTGGGGTCGGCTGCGGGGGGACCGTCGCAGCGGACGCGGCGGCGGGGAAGGCGACGATCGCGCTGGTGGTGAGGGCCGCGCCCAGCAGGGCACGAGTACGGAACTTCGACATGGAACCTCGAGACTCGGGAACTCCGATGGCAGAGGTTGTACTTGATTAGGCTCACCTATGTCGAATGCCAATTGGCGCTCAGAGTGATCGCTCGGTCGCAGCAGGTAGAGGCGCGCTGCGCGGTCGAGGCGTCGGCGGGTTCTCGTGTCGGACCCGCGGCGCCGGGGAACGCACCGTCGATGCGCGTCCTGCCGTCGTCGACGAGGTTGCTGCGGAGCCGGAGGAGGGCGGGGAGGGGGAAGGTCCGGACGCCCGCGGGGGCGTCAGAGGCACCGACCGGAATCGAACCGGTGTAGACGGCTTTGCAGGCCGCTGCGTAGCCACTCCGCCACGGTGCCAGGACTCCGCAATGTATCGGCTGGAGCGGCGCGATGCCGCGCGGCGTCCTCGTCAGCGTCGGGTGACGAAGTATCCGGACACGGCGCCGACCAGCCGGCGGGACGGCGTCACGGACGACGCGACGCGCAGCACGCGGTTGCCGACGCCGGGCATCGCCATCGGGCGGCCGGCGCGCATCGCGCCGTAGCCCGCCTCGGCCACGGTCGCGGCGTCGAGCGCGAGCCGGTCGACGCGGCCGTCGTTCTCGAGCCCGCCGGTGCGGAAGAACTCGGTGCGGGTGGGGCCGGGGGCGAGGTGCGTGCAGCTGACCCCGGTGCCGCGCAGGTCGTGCGCGACGCTCTCGGAGAAGCTGCGGACGTAGGCCTTTGACGCGGCGTAGGCGGCTTCGAGGCCGTGGGGGACGACGTACCCGGCGATCGAGCTGACGTTGAGGATCGCGCCGCGACGGCGGGCGACCATCCGCGGCAGGTGCAGCGTGGTCAGGTCGGTCAGGGTCTGGACGTTGAGTCGGATCATTCGTGAGACCTGCTCGACGTCGGCGTCCTGGTGCTTGAGCCCGACGATCCCGAACCCGGCGTTGTTGACCAGGTGGTCGATCTCGACGCCCAGGTCGGCGGTGCGCGCGTCCAGCTCACGTGCGGCGTCCGGAGCGGACAGGTCGAGTGCCACCGGGTGCGCCGTGATCCCGTGCCGGTCGGCCAGCTCGGCGGCGAGCTCCGCGAGCCGCTGCTCGCTGCGGGGGCTGGCGACGAGCACCAGGTCCTCGTGGTCACGGGCGAACAGCGTCGCGAGCTCGCGACCTATTCCGGTCGACGCGCCGGTGATCAGTGCGGTGGCCATGCGGGTTCTCTCTCGGTCGTACGTCGGTCGGGTCCGCAGCGCGATCTGGGTCGGCAGTCTCGGAGACCGAGCCACGGGCGAAACCCAGGCAGCAAGGGGGCCCGGGCGATGCGTACCCCGTTCTACCCGATCGCAGACCCCGAGGCAGCCGCCGCTCCCGGAATCGCGCTGCTAATCTCCTGCTCCGGTTCCACCCGGCGCGATTAGCTCAGTTGGTTAGAGCGCACGCTTGACATGCGTGAGGTCACAAGTTCGAGTCTTGTATCGCGCACCTTGAGAAAAGCCCCGTTTTGCGGGGCTTTTCTGCGTTCTGGGGTCGTTTCGCAGGCTGTGAAATGCGCGTAGATATGCGCGGATTTCGGGTCTCGTGGCCTTTTCGTGGCCTAAACCCGCCGAATTCGCCTCGCACTTGCCATACCCAGGGTCCCCGCGCCATACTTTGAGGCGTGAGCACGGCCAAGGTCTACAGCAAGGGTCAGATCACGATTCCGAAGGCCGTTCGCGAGGCCGCCGGGATCGGCATCGGCGACCGCGTCGTCGTGGAAGCGCGCGGCGACGAGGTGGTCGTGCGCCAAGCGCGGGGAGTGCTCGAGTTCGAGCCGCCGGAGCGTGCGCCGAAGGACCGTCCGTGGTCGGAGGTCCTGCAGGACGCCCGCGCCGACCGCACGGGCCAGTTCCGGGTCAATCCCCCGTCGTGATCGTCGACACGAACGTCCTGCTGCGGATCCTCGACGGCGGGACGGGCGACCATGCGATAGCTGCCCGAGCCCGCGTGCAAGACGCACGCGAGACGGGGGAGACGCTCCAGGTCTTCGCCGCCACGGTCCTGGAACTGGCGTTCGTCCTGGAAAGCGTCCGCACCGGCTACGGCTGGAACCGCGAAGCGGTGGCCTCAGCGGTCCAAGCCGTCGCCGACGAGCCAGCTTTCGAGGTCGAGCACGCCGAC
>JBQGEK010000216.1:0-2293 GCA_052039575.1 Patulibacter sp.
GGGCGGCTCCGACCGACCACGGTGCGCGCGACACGGGTACGACACGGGCGGTGCTCCCCGGGCCGAGCGCGACCACTCGCAGGTCGCTCGACGACGCCCCGCGCTCGCTGTCGAGCACGGCTCGCTGGCGGAGCGCGAGCGCGTGGTCCCCGGCGGCGGCGACCAGCGGTCCGACGGAGACGTCTTCGATGCCCTCGCGGGAGCACTCGTCGGCGTACGTCGCCGCGGGCAGGAGCACCGCGACGAGCGCGAATGCGAGCAACAGGCGGACGATCATCGGTCGATCGTGCTCGGCGCTCCGCGGACCCGCATCGGGTGACCGCCCGATCCGGGCCCCTGAGTCGTCGCGCCTCGGTTCAGGGGCCGGGTTCAGGGCACCGCCCGAGGTCAGTCGGGCGCGGCGCGGTCAGGCTCGGTCGCATGTCGCTGCACTCGTTCTCCGATCGCGGCGTCGGGGTGTCCGACGCCGGGGATCTGCGGTCGTCCCGTCTCGCGTCCGCGCACGAGATCCGTCCCAACGACGACCAGATCCTGGTGCTCCACGGGCGCGTTCTCGAGCTGTTCCTGCGCGATCAGCCGTCCGCCGTGGGCAGCAACCGGTGGCATGTCGAGCACGTGGCGATCGAGGCGAGGGAGCGGCGCGGAGGTGGACTGAAGATCGGGATCGGGTTGCGGCGCGGCGACGCCGTCAGGCGGCACGCCACGGTCGTGGTCCCGGCCGAGCGGGTCGAGGTCGTACGAGCGTTCTTCGACTTGGTTCGCCGTGAGGCGGCGGGCGTCCGCTGATGCCTCCGGTGATGTTCGAGGGGTACGCGTTCGAGTCGAGTGCGATCGTCCCCGGCCGGCCGGCCGACGTCGCCGACTGGCTGCTCGAGCCGGCCCGGCTGGTGCGCTGGATGATCGGGATCGACCGCGTCGAGCCGGTCACGGGGGACCCGCGCGTGGTCGGGGCCCGGATCACCGCGCAGATGGTCCACCGGGGGATCTGGACGACGCCGTTCGTCGGCGAGCTGACCGAGCTGTCCGCGGACCGGATCACCCGCTGCTACCGGCCGGAGATCGCCCCGGGGACGGGTCGTTCGACGGTGGCCGTGCGGCTAGGGGCGCTCTCCGGGTCGAGCTACGTGCGAACCGTTCGGTATCGGCTGGCGATCGACCTGGAGGGGACCGCGATGACGACCGCGGTCGAGGTTGCGATCCCGGGGATCGGCAACGGCGCGGCGCGGCTGGCGGCACGGGCGGAGCAGCGCAGCCTGCAGCGGTCGTTGCGTCGCCTCCGCCTGGTGGCGGGCGGCGGTCGACCGGGGCTGCCCGCGCGGTTCCGCGACGCCGCCCACACGCCGCAGCTGCTGTGATCCCCGCCGATCCGCGCGGTTGACCTGCCGCCGCTCCGTTTCGTAGATTGCGGGCCATCGAACGTGTACACCACACCCAGCCGGCCCTGGTCGGTCGCGAGCAGGCCGTTGCGACCGCCGTTGCTGCCGTCGCGCCGGACCGCCCAGGCCTGGTGGCGGTCTGCGGGCCACCCGGGATCGGCAAGACCCGGCTGCTCGTCGAGGTCGCCGAGCGGGTCGCGACGGATCGGTCCGACCGGAATCCGCTGGTCCTACGCGGCCACGCCGCCGAGTTCGAGCGGGACCTGCCGTTCGGCGTCTGGGTCGACGCGTTCGACGACCACCTGCGACGGCTTCCCGCCGGTGCGCTCGACGCGCTGGTCGCCGACGGCGCGGAGGAGGAGCTCGCGCTGGTCCTTCCCGCGGTGGCGGAGCGATCGGCGGGCGTCGAGCGCGCCCCGATCGTCGATGAGCGGCACCGGATGCACGCCGCCGTGCGGGTCCTGCTCGAGCGGCTCGCGGCGGAGCGCCCGCTGCTGGTGGTGCTCGACGACCTGCACTGGGCCGACGAAGGCTCGCTCGATCTGGTGTCGTCGCTGCTGCGTCGCCCACCGGTCGGCGACGTCGCGCTCGTGCTGGCGCTGCGGCCCGCGCAAGCCCCTTCGCGACTCGCCGCGGCGATGGAGCGGGCGGAGCGGGACGGCGGCCTGGTGCGAGTCACGCTCGACGTGCTCGACGCTGCCGCGTGCGACGTTCTGGTCGGCGAGGGCGTGCCCGCCGACCGGCGCGACGCGATCCGGACCGAGAGCGGCGGCAATCCCTTCTACCTGCTGCAGCTGGCGCGGACCGCCGGGGCGTCGCCGGCGGTGCCGGCCGGCGTAGCGGAGGCGATCGCCGAGGAGCTGCGCGCGCTCGAGCCGACGACGCGACGCGTGCTGGAGGCGGTGGCCGTGGTGGGC
>JBQGEK010000217.1:0-8123 GCA_052039575.1 Patulibacter sp.
GCCCGCGACGCACTCATCGACTGGTACGCCGACGTCGCCCGCGATCTGCCGTGGCGGCGAACCGACGACACCTACGCGATCCTCGTCTCCGAGGTGATGCTCCAGCAGACTCAGGTTGCCCGGGTCGTGCCGCGCTACGAGGACTGGCTCGACCGCTGGCCGACCGCCGCCGCGCTGGCGGCCGCGGAGCGACGAGACGTGCTCGCCGCGTGGGTCGGGCTGGGCTACAACTCGCGCGCGGTCCGGCTGCAGGAAGCGTGTGCCGTGGTCGCCCGCGACGGCTGGCCACGGACGGCGAAGGGGCTGCGAGAGCTGCCAGGCGTCGGTCCCTACACCGCAGCCGCGGTCGCGTCGTTCGCGTTCGGCGAACGGGTCGCGGCGGTCGACACCAACGTGGTGCGGATAAGCGAGCGGCTCGGCCGGGGTGCGCCAGACGAGCTGCTGCCCGACGACGAGCGTGCCGCGACCTGGAACCAGGCGGCGATGGAGCTGGGGGCGACGGTCTGCCGGGCGCGGACGGTGACCTGCGAGGTCTGTCCCGCCGAGCAGTGGTGCGGATCGGCGGGGGCGGTGGTGATCCCCGAGCGCGCGCCGCGGGGGACGCGGCAGCGGTTCGAGGACAGCGACCGCTACGTCCGCGGCCGAAGCGTGGCCGCGCTGACCCGCGACGAGCCGCTGCCGACGGCGATCGAGGCCGAACGGCTCGAGCGCGCGCTCGACGCGCTGGTCCGCGACGGCCTGGTGGTGCGGACCGCAGACGGCCCGGTGATCGCGCCCTGACCCGTCGCGCCCGGCCGAGCTGATGCGCGTTCGGCCACGCATGCGGTCGTAACCCGCATCAGCTCGCGCGGTACGATCGCGGTGTGTCCGAGCCCGGACCCAAGCTGGACGACCTCGTCCGCCTGCGCCGCGTCCGCGACCGGATCGACCGCGAGTACGCTGCGCCACTCGACGTCGAGTCGCTGGCCCGGGACGCTGCGATGTCGCCGGGGCATTTCAGCCGCGCCTTCCGGAAGGCCTACGGCGAGTCCCCCTACGCGTATCTGATGACTCGCCGGGTCGAGCGGGCGATGGCGCTGCTGCGGCGCGGCGACCTGAACGTCACCGAGGTCTGCTTCGCGGTCGGCTTCTCCTCGCTCGGCACCTTCAGCACCCGCTTCACGGAACTGGTCGGCGTGGCGCCCAGCGTCTACCGGCGCGAGCAGGCCGACGCGACGAACGGGATGCCGGCGTGCGTCGCCAAGCGCGTCACCAAACCGATCAGGAATCGAGAAGCGGCGGTCACCTCGCGGGCATAACGTGCGGAGCATGGACATCAAGATCTTCTCCGCCATGCTCCCGCACACCGATCCCGAGGCGTCGCTGGCCTTCTACCGCGACACCCTCGGCTACGAGGTCCGCAACGACGTCGGCTACGCCGGCATGCGCTGGATCACCGTCGGTCCCGCCGGCCAGCCCGGCACCTCGTCGATCGTGCTCTACCCGCCGGAGGCCGACCCCGGCGCCACCGAGGAGGAGAAGAAGACGGTGGCCGAGATGATGGCGAAGGGCACCTACGCCAGCATCAATCTGGTCACCGAGGACGTCGACGCGACCTTCGCGAAGCTGCAGGCCGGCGACGCCGAGGTCGTCCAGGAGCCGACCGACCAGCCCTACGGCGTGCGCGACTGCGCCTTCCGAGACCCTTCCGGAAACCTGCTGCGGATCCAGCAGGCGAGCTGACATGACGGCGCTCGACTGCGTCGAGCTCGGCGTCGCGGACGTCGACCGGGCTCGGGAGTTCTACGCGTCGGTGTTCGCACCGTCGGAGGACGGGGACGGGGCGTCCGAGCGTCTCGGGCTTCACGGGACCGGCCGGATCGGGATCGAAGCCGTCGCGCCGTCGGGGTCCGGTGCCGCGACGGTCGTCGCTTTCGACGGCCTGGTGCTCAGCTACGTGCTGCGTCAGCCGAGCGAGGTCGAGTCGGTCACGGACGCCGCGGTGGCGGCGGGGGCCGAGCTGTTGAAGCCGCCGAAGAAGGGATTCTTCGGCGGGTTCGGTGCGGTGCTCCGGGCTCCCGGCGGGACGATCTGGAAGCTCGCGGCCCCGAGCAGGAAGGACACCGGTCCGGCCGCCGATCCACCACGGCCGACCGAGACGGTCGCGCTGCGCGCGGTGTCGTCTCCGAAGGCGTCGAAGGCGTTCTACGCGGCGCTGGGCATGGATGTCGACCGTGACTACGGCGACAAGTACATCGACTTCCGGTCGCCCGAAGGGGCGTGCCGGCTCGCGCTGATGCAGCGCGGCGCCCTGGCCAAGGACGCTGGCGTGAGCCCGGCCGGGGACGGCTACGGCGCGATCACGCTGACCCACCAGTCGGCGTCTCGAGACGCGGTCGACGACCTGCTGCGCATGGCCGAAGCGGCCGGCGGTCGTATCGTTGGCGCCGCAACGGAGACCGACGCGGGGGCGTACGAGGGGCGGTTCGCCGACCCCGACGGCGTCCCGTGGCGCGTGTCGGCCGCCTGACGACGGCCGCTCGACAGGCGGAACCAGGAAGCGAGAAGGAATGAGCATGGCGAATCCAGCTGACGTCGACGACTACATCGCGGCTGCGGACGACGAGGCACAACCGGCGCTGCGGGAGCTGCGGGAGCTGATCGTGGCGACCGTGCCCGACGTCGACGAGCTGATCGCCTGGAACGTGCCGATCTACCGGTACCACGGCGAGCTCGTCGGGCTGAGCTACTCCAAGAAGCACGTGACCTTCGGGTTCGGGCTCGGCGTGCTCTCCGACGAGCTGCGCGGCGAGCTCGAGGACGCGGGATACGGGCTCGGCAAGCAGACGCTGCGGATCCGCTTCGACCAGGACGTCCCGGTCGAAGCGGTCACGAAGATCATCGAAGCCCAGGTTCGGGCGAACACCGAGGGAGACGCCTGATGGCGCACGCGGCCGACAGCCACGACCTGATTCGCGTCCGGGGCGCGCGGGTCAACAACCTGCGCGACGTCAGCGTCGAGATCCCGAAGCGCCGGTTGAGCGTCTTCACCGGGGTCTCGGGCTCGGGCAAGAGCTCGCTGGTCTTCGGCACGGTCGCCGCCGAGTCGCAGCGGATGATCAACGAGACCTACAGCACCTTCGTCCAGGGGTTCATGCCGACGCTGGCCCGGCCCGACGTCGACGTGCTCGAGGGACTGACGACGGCGATCATCGTCGACCAGGAGCGGCTGGGCGCGAACGTCCGCTCGACGGTCGGAACGGTGACCGACGCCAACGCGATGCTGCGGATCCTCTTCAGCCGGGTCGGCCAGCCGTACGTCGGGTCGGCGCAGGCGTTCTCGTTCAACGTCGCATCGGCAAGCGGCGCGGGAGCGATGAAGACCGAGCGGGCCGGCAAGCAGAAGGCCGTGAAGAAGACCTTCACGATCGTCGGCGGGATGTGCCCGCGCTGCGAGGGCACCGGTCGCGTCTCGGACTTCGACCTGACCGCGCTGTTCGACGCCGAGAAGTCGATCGCGGAGGGCGCGCTGACGATCCCGGGCTTCAGCGTCGACGGCTGGTACGGCCGGATCTACGGCGGCAGTGGGTTCTTTCCCGGCGACAAGCCGATCAAGGACTTCACGGAGAAGCAGCTCGACGCGCTGCTCCACAAGGAAGCGACCAGGATCAAGGTCGACGGGGTCAACGTCACCTTCGAGGGCCTGATCCCGCGGATCCAGAAGTCGTTCCTGTCCAAGGACCGCGAAGCGATGCAGCCGCACATCCGCGCGTTCGTCGATCGCGCGATCGCCTTCGATACCTGCCCTGACTGCGACGGCACGCGGCTCAACGACGGTGCCCGTTCGGCGAAGATCGCCGGGCTCAACATCGCCGACGTCTGCCGGATGCAGATCAGCGATCTCGCGGAGTGGGTGCGGGACCTGGACGAGCCCTCGGTGGCGCCCCTGCTGACCGCGCTCCGCGAGAGCCTCGACTCGTTCGTCCGGATCGGCCTCGGCTACCTCTCGCTCGAGCGGCCGTCCGGCACCCTGTCCGGCGGGGAAGCGCAGCGGGTCAAGATGATCCGCCACCTCGGATCGTCACTGACCGACGTGACCTACGTCTTCGACGAACCGACGATCGGCCTGCACCCTCACGACATCCAGCGGATGAACGAGCTGCTGCTGCAGCTGCGCGACAAGGGCAACACCGTGCTGGTCGTCGAGCACAAGCCGGAGACGATCGCGATCGCCGACCACGTCGTCGACATCGGCCCGCGCGCGGGCAGCGACGGCGGTCAGATCGTCTTCGAAGGCACGGTCGACGGGCTGCGGGCCAGCGACACGCTGACCGGGCGTCACCTCGACGACCGCGCCAGCCTCAAGGACGACGTGCGGAAGCCGACCGGCAAGCTCGAGGTCCGCGGCGCGAGCACGAACAACCTGCAGGACGTCGACGTCGACGTGCCGCTCGGCGGCCTGGTCGTGGTGACCGGCGTGGCCGGGTCCGGCAAGAGCTCGCTGATCCACGGATCGGTGGCCAGGAACGAGGGCGTCGTGGTGGTCGACCAGGGCGCGATCAAGGGCTCGCGGCGCAGCAACCCGGCGACCTACACGGGGCTGCTCGAGCCGATCCGCAAGGCGTTCGCCAAGGCCAACGGCGTCAAGCCCGGGCTGTTCAGCGCGAACTCCGACGGCGCGTGTCCGGTCTGCAACGGGGCGGGCGTGATCTACACCGACCTGGTGATGATGGCCGGCGTGGCCACGCCGTGCGAGGCCTGCGAGGGCAAGCGGTTCCAGGCCGAGGTGCTCGAGTACGAGTTCGGGGGGAAGGACATCAGCGAGGTGCTGGCGATGTCGGTCGCGGAGGCCGAGGCGTTCTTCGGCGAGGGTGACGGCAAGATCCCGGCAGCGCACAAGATCCTCGACCGGCTGGCCGACGTCGGACTCGGCTACCTCAAGCTCGGGCAGCCGCTGACGACGCTGTCGGGCGGCGAGCGTCAGCGGATCAAGCTGGCGACCCAGATGGGGACGAAGACCGCTGACGTCTACGTGCTCGACGAGCCGACCACCGGACTGCACCTGGCCGACGTGGAAACCCTGCTGGGGCTGTTGGACCGGTTGGTCGACAGCGGCAAGACGGTGATCGTGATCGAGCACCACCAGGCGGTGATGGCGCACGCCGACTGGATCATCGACATCGGCCCGGGCGCGGGTCACGACGGCGGCACCGTGGTCTTCGAAGGCACTCCCGCCGACCTGGTCGCGGCACGCTCGACCCTGACCGGCGAGCACCTGGCGGAGTACGTCGGGGCCTGAGCCACGGTCCCGCCGCGGGAGCTGATGCGTGTTGCACCACCTATGCGGGCCTGACGCGCATCAGCTCGGTGGGGGCGGGTCGACCCGGCGGAGCTGATGCGCGTTCGACCACTCATGCGGGCGAAACACGCATCAGCTTGGTGGGGGCGTGGGTTCGAGGGCGGTTAAGGATCGGGTCTTGCGACCCGCGGTCGGATAGATTCATCGCCGGGCCGACAGGGGAATCCTGCGGCCGGAAAGGACCCCTGCTGTGTCACTCGACCGTCAAGCCATCGAGAAGCGCGATTTTCCGATCTCGCGGCGGGGCTACGAGACCCTCGCGGTCGACGCGCACCTGGCCCAGCTGGCCCGCGAGGTCGAGGCGCTGCAGGCCGAGCGGCTGACGGCATCGGATCCGGCGCCCGCCGCGGCGGCCCCGTCGCTGGCCAACAGCGCGTCGGAGCAGGACCGTGCGATCGTCCAGGCCGCCGAGCGCTCGGCGGCCGAGATCGAGCAGCAGGCGACCGACGACGCCGCCCGCCAGCGGTCCGACGCGGCGTCCGCCGCCGAGGCCACGCGCGCCTCCGCCGAGTCCGATGCCCAGGCCCACGTCTCCGCGGTCCAGGGCGAGGCGCGCTCGATGCTGGAGCGGATCGAGGCGGTCGAGTCGCTGCTCGAGCACCTGCGCACGACCGCGCAGGAGGTCCAGGCCGGGCTCGACGCGCTGCACGCGCAGGTCGGCACGCTCGGGGCGGATGACACGCCGACGCCCGTCGAGCCGGTCGTGCCCGCGCCGCCGGTCGCGGCTGCGCCGATCGTGGCCGTTCCCGATCCGGTAGCACCGGTGGCCCCGGTACCCGCGCCGGAGGCACCCGTCGTTCCGGAGGCGACGTCCGCCGCGTCGGATTCCGCACCGGCTGTTCCTCCTGTCACCCCCGCGCCCACGACGCCCGCCGGGGCCGCGATCGCGACCGACGGCGCGGCGCCCTCCGGCCCGCGCAGCGACGACGAGGCGGGGGCACGGATGGTGGCGCTGAGCCTGGTGCTCGACGGGCTGCCGCGCGACCAGATCGAGCGCCACCTCGACGCGCACTACGCGCTCGACGACCGCGACGGCCTGCTCGACGACCTCTACGCGCGCCAGGCCGCGCAGTAGCCGGTCGCCGCAGGGAAAATCCCGGCGTGGGTCGCCGCGCGGGTTCTCCGACCCGGGCCCGTCGACGAGCGGACCCGATCGCGACCGGCACCCGCGGCATACTTCGTACATGACGGATGTGATCGACGAGGCCGCCACGATCGAGGGGCTCTACGCCGCGCTGGCGCGCCAGGACGGCGACGCGATGGCGGCCGCCTACGCGCCGGACGCGGTCTTCGAGGACCCGGCGTTCGGTCAGCTGCGCGGCGCGCAGATCGGCGCGATGTGGCGGATGCTCTGCGCGAGCGGGGCCGGGGTCGAGGTCGAGGTGCGCGACGTCGTGGTCGACGGCGATCGGGGCAGCGCCCACTGGACGGCGCGCTACGTCTTCACCGGCACGGGACGGCCGGTCGTCAACCGGATCAGCGCCGAGTACCGGTTCCGCGACGGCCTGATTGTCGCGCACCGCGACTCGTTCTCGTTCTTCGCCTGGTCGAGGCAGGCCCTGGGTCCCGTCGCCTGGCTGATCGGCTGGAACCCGATCGGACGTGCGACGGTGCGGAAGAAGGCGACCGCGCGACTGGAGAAGTTCGGCGGCTGATCGGGTCCGGGCGCGCTGGGTCCCGGCCGATCGCGATCCGGACGCGCGTCACGGATCGAACGTCCGTTCGCATGCGTAGACTTCGTCGTCATGGCTGGAACCGGTCGGATCGTCGTCAACGGGGCGCGCGAGCACAACCTCAAGGACGTCACGCTCGAGATGCCGCGAGACTCGCTCGTGGTCCTGACCGGGCTCTCCGGGTCGGGCAAGTCGTCGCTCGCGTTCGACACGATCTACGCCGAGGGCCAACGCCGCTACGTCGAGTCGCTCTCGGCCTACGCGCGCCAGTTCCTCGGGCAGATGGACAAGCCCGACGTCGACTCGATCGACGGGCTCTCGCCGGCGATCTCGATCGACCAGAAGACCACGTCGCGCAACCCGCGGTCGACCGTCGGCACGGTGACCGAGGTCCACGACTACCTGCGTCTGCTGTGGGCGCGGATCGGCCACCCGCACTGTCCGAACGGGCACGGCCCGATCGCCGGCCAGTCGGTCGAGCAGATCATCGACCGGGTGATGGAGCTGCCCGAGGGCACACGGTTCATGGTCCTGGCGCCGATCGTGCGCGGCCGCAAGGGCGAGTTCAAGGACGTGCTCGAGCACCTCAAGGCCGACGGCTTCCAGCGGGTGCGGGTCGACGGCGAGCTGCGGATGCTCGACGAGCCGATCGCGCTCGAGAAGAGCTACAAGCACGAGATCTCGGTGGTCGTCGATCGGCTGGTGATGCGCGGCGACGTGCGCAAGCGGCTGGCCGACGGGATCGAGGCGGCGGCCGGCCTGGCCGAGGGCCTGGTCGAGATCAGCCTGGTCCTGCGGGAGGGCGAGGAGGCGCCGGAGGGCGTGCCGCTCGACCACGTCTACAGCGAGAACTTCGCCTGCCACGAGTGCGGCTTCTCGATGCCCGAGGTCGAGCCGCGGACGTTCTCGAACAACGCGCCGCACGGCGCGTGCAGCCGCTGTACCGGGCTCGGCGCGCAGTTGATCGTCGACCCCGACCTGGTCGTTCCGGACGAGGGCAAGTCGCTCGCCGACGGCGCGATCAAGCCGTGGTCGTCGTCGCCGAACCCGTTCTACCGCAAGCTGCTGGAGGGGCTCGCGGCGCAGTTCGACGTGCCGATGGACGTACCGTG
>JBQGEK010000218.1:0-9615 GCA_052039575.1 Patulibacter sp.
CGCACGGGTGTGGGGGTGGCCCGCTGCAGCCGGGCCACCCGCACAGCAGCCGTCCGCGTCCGCGTCCACGCGGGCGACCCGGCGAGGTTCGACACGCAGGACGTGCTCAACCTCGACCGGTCGGTCTCGGCTCGCCGCGGAGTGCGATGATCGGCGCATGGCCCTCGACCCTGCCCTGGAACGGCCCCGCACCGCGGACGACCCGACCTTCAGCGACGCGGTGACCTGCGTCTTCGCCGACCAGCAGGCCGGCGTGCAGGGCACGATCCGGCTCGGCCTGGCCGGCGGCGCCGCGTCCGGTCTGATGATGGTCTTCGTCGACGGCTCGCCGGCGATCACGCAGGCCGAGGGCGGGATCGAGGTCCCGGGCCGCCCCGACTCGTACGGCGACGTGCGCGTGGCCGGGATCGACCACGCCGTCGTCGATCCGCACCGGCGGTGGACCGTCGCGGCGACCGCCAGCAGCGGATCGCTCGAACTGACCTTCGAGGCTTCCGGCCCGCCGTTCGTGCTCGACGCGGCGCACCCGGCGTCGCAGTGGGGCGGCATGGAGGGCTACGAGCAGCCGTGCCGCGTGACCGGCAACGTGACGGTGAACGGGCCGGGCGGCAGCCGGAGGATCACGATCGACGGCCTCGGTCAGCGCGGCCACCAGTGGGGCGCGCCGGACTGGTCGCGACTGACCGTCACCCGAACGATCACCGGCTGGTTCGGCACCGACGTGGCGTTCAACGTCAGCGCGATGCGGCCGGAGGGCGGAGCGTCGCACGCCGACGAGATCGGCTGGGCGACCATCGCCCGCACCCCGCGGCCGGAGCTCGACGACGACGTGGCGGTACCCGACGCCGAACCGGCCGCCGCGGTCCCCGAGGCGGTGCTCACCCCCGAGCCGCGGATCTCGACGACGATGGACGAGAGCGGCCGCCACATCGACGCGACGGTCGAGCTGTGGGAGAGCGACGAGGGTCCGGTCTGGACGGCCACCGGCGAGGCGATCTCCGGCACGACCCTCGAGCTGGGCCGGCTCCGCCTCGACATGGCGTTCTTCCGCTGGCGGCTCGACGGCCGCGAGGGCGTCGGCCGCTACGACATCCTCCAGCGGCTCCTCGAACCCGCGGGCTAGTTCTCCGATCCCGATCGGGGACTGAGGGGTTCGTGGACCGAGCAGGTCGGTGCACGCGAGCGAGAGCTGTACGCCAGTACTGCCGAGCGACGCGGGTACCGAGATGCGACGCGTCCACGGGCGCCTCGGACCGCCCGCTAGTTCTCGGAGCCCAACCGGTCCCAGCAGTACAGCTCGACGGCCTCGCTGGCGATCAGCGTGGCGCTCTCGGTCGAGAGGTGGGGAAGGATCGCGCGCAGCGCCTGCTCTTCCCCCACGCCGGCGTCGAAGGCGTCCTCGCCGCGGAAGCCGGCGGCGATCTTCATCGCCTCGCGGCGGTGCTCACCCAGCGCCGGGAAGACGCGGACGAGGAACTCGCGGTTGGCGATCGGCTGGCCGACCTCGAGCGATGCGTGCCAGGCGGCGAGCATCGAGAGGTCGTCCTCGTCGAGGTCCGCGAGGGTCTTCGCGTACTGGCCGACCAGCTCCGGCTCGGGAATCTCGTCGACCCAGGCGCGGACCACCTCGCCGACCAGCTGACGGCGGGCTTCCCGTCCGATCGACTCGGAGATCACCCGGATGGCGTCCTGGGGATTGATGAAGACGAGGTCCACGATGGGCTACACGCTAGGGGGTGGTTCGGACGGAGCGGGAACGCCTCACGGGCGGCGGATCGTCCGTCGTGGTCGGGGTTTTGCCCACGGTCACTCGATCCCGAACTCGCGATCGGCAGAGCCCCTGCTATTCGAGGGTTTCGGGGTCGCGCCGGCGCTGCTCGGGGCGGTCGGACGATCGGCACCCGGGCCCGCCGAGGGCGAAGGCCGCGGCGCGGTCTCGGGGCCGAATTCGCGCTGCGCGGTGACGCCCGCGGGCGCCTCGGCGGCCGACGGCGCGGTCTGCCGGTTCCGCTGACCGGCGCGCTTCGGGGTACCTCGCGTCGTGCTCTCGGCTGCTGGCGCGCCGGAGCCCGCGACCATCGCGGGCGCGCGGAAGGTCGGCGTCGAGCGGGCCGTGAGCAGCCCGGGGTCGACCGTGGCACGGTGGGTCGAGGGGGTGACGGGACGGGGACGTTCGGCGGGGGGCTCGGTGGTCGCGACGATCGTTCCGGCGGCGAGCGCGGTCGCCGCCACCCCCGCGGTGACGGCGAGCCCGGCGTCGCTGACCGCGCCGCCAGCGGCGGGGAGCAACGTGGCGACGCGGTCGGCGACCAGCGTGGTGACGCGGCCCCGGCTGGGCGGGGATCCGCCGAGCCGACCGACCCACGGGAGCCAGCCGAGCAGCACCGGGGGGACCGCAACCCAGTGGCTTCCGCGGGCGCGGCGCAGCCGGGCGCGACAGCTGATGCAGCGGCGCAGGTGCGGGCGCAGTGCCATCAGGTCGTCGGCCGAGGCGTCGCCGCGGGCCAATCGGTCGATCCGCGGTTTGGCGGTGGCGCAGCCCTCGCCGGCCGCGATACCGCGTACCTGCTTGCGGAGTCGTGCGCGCCCTTCGGTCAGCGACCGGTTGACCTTGGTCCGCGTCCAGTCCAGGCGCGTCGCGATCTCGTCGTAGCTGTGGCCCTCCGCCTGCAGCATCAGCGCTTGCCGCTCCTGAGGCTTGAGCCCCGCGAGCGCCTCGCGGGCCAGCTCGCGGTCCTCGCCACGCTCGGCGAGCTCCGCCGGTGTGTCGCCGTGGTGGGCGAGCTGGTGCTCGTCGGGGTCGGGGCCGTCGAGCCGGATCCGACCGTTGCGGATCCGTATCGCCTCGTTGCGGGTGACGGTGACCAGCCAGCCGGCGAGGGTCTCCGGGTCGACCCGTCGGTGGTATCGCAGGTACCGCTCGGCGGCAGCCTGAACGGCGTCGTGGGCGTCGTCCTCGCAGAGCGAAACCCGCCGGGCGCGACGCAGCATCACGTCGTGGTGCTCGCGCAGCGCCTGCTCGATGCCGGGTCCGTCGGTCTCGACCGATCGTCTGTGCGGCTCTCCGGACCCCGCCCGTCGACGGGCGGCGGACGGGGCGCGAGACGATCCAGACATACGAGCGCCCCTGAATCTAACGGCTCCCCCGCTCCGTCACCAACGACGATCAGCCGACCGGCGGCCGACGCGACCTACTGCTCGTCGGCGCCGGACTCCGCCTCGAGCCCCAGCGCCGCCGCGTAGCGTTCGATCGCGGCGGGGTCGGGTTCGACCGGGACGCCGGCTTCGAGATAGCCCCGCGGCACCGACGGTCCCGGTCCGAGCTCCCAGTTGAGGAAGCCCAGGTCGCAGGCCGCGACCGGCGCGCCGAGCGCACGGGCGAACGCACCGAACCGCCGCTGCAGCAGCACCGCGTCCCCGCTCAGGAAGGCGCGCTTCGAGGCCACCGACAGTGGATCCCGCCCGCCGCGACCGCTGTCGAGCAGCAGCGACCAGGGCGCGAGCTCGACCAGTCCGAACCGGCCGACGGTGACGAGGAACTCGAAGCGCGCATCGCGGGTCAGGCCCGGCAGCGCGAGCGCGCGGTAGGCGGCGTCGAAGCGGCGGGCGGGATCGGGGCCGCCGCCCCCGAGACCCGCCAGCTGACCGCCGGCCTTGGCCGCCCATTCGCGATAGGCCAGCAGCGTTGCCGTGCCGCGGTCGTGGGCGTGGGCGCCGCGTGGCCCGACCTTCGCGGATTCGAGCGCGGCGGCAGCGGGCAGCGGGTCGTCCCAGCGGACGAGCAGCTCGTCGATCGTCGCGAACGGCTCCGACCCCTCGAGTGGACCGGAGTAGGCGATCTGGAACAGCAGCCACGCGGCCTGCTCGCGGTCTCGGGCGTCCCCGGCCGCCAACGCCCGAGCGGTCGCGTACGGGCCCGGGGGATCCTCCTGCAGGCGCGTCAGACGCGCGTCAGCGCGGGCGATCTCGGTGATCAGGCCGCGGGCCTCGAGGCTCGACCTGAGGCCCGGCAGCAGGTCGTGGGACCAGCCGTCGCCGGCGTGTCGTGTGGCCTGCTTGACCCGCATCGCGCGGTTCGCCCCGGTCGCGGTCGCGACCTTGGTCTTGCGCACGCTCGACGCGGCCGAGCGCGATGCGCTCCGCGCCGTCCCGGCTGAGCGGGCACTGATGATCCCGCCCTTGCCGACGGTGTCGCGCGCGGCTTTGCGGCGCCGCTCCTTCGCGCAGACCACGCAGTTCTCTTCCCGGCGGCCATGGCGACAGAACACGGAGCGGATTCTACTCCGTGGGCTGTGTGATCCTCGCCCTCCCCGGCGGCGCGCGACTAGCCGAGCAGGCCGTCGACCACGAGCGCCTGCAGCGCCGCGATCGCCCGCTCCGGGTCCGCGCCCTCCGACTCGGCGAAGCGCATCGCGATCTCCATCCCGGCGCCGATCACGCCGGCCGCGAGCAGCTCGGTGTCGAGGCCGCTGGCGCCGCGCTCGGCGAGCAGCCGCTCGAGGTCGGTGCGGAGGCTGTCGATGATCCCGTCGACCAAGGTGCCGGACGCGTAGGCTCGGATCGTCCCGGCGTTGCGGCGGTACATCGCCAGCATCTCGGGCGACTCCATCAGCAGCCGGAAGTACGCCACCGCACCGAGCTCGATCGCCTCACGGGGGGTGGTCGCCGCGGCGCGCGCCGCGGCCATCCGCGCCCCCGCCTCGGCGACGTGCTCCCCCACCAGCTCGGTGAGGATCACGTGCTTGTCGGCGTAGTAGTTGTAGAAGGTGCCCGAAGCGAGACCGGTGCGGCGGACGATGTCGCGGACCGTGGTCGCACCGAACCCGAGCTCGGTGAAGGCGTCGATCGCGGCGGCCCGGATCTCGTCGCGGTTGGCAGCCTTGGTCTGCTCGCGTTTCCCGGTCGGTCGACCGCGACGCGCGTCGGCGGCCACCGACTCCTGGCCGTCGACGGTCATACGTCCATTAGACCCGATTCGCGTCGAAGCCGGCCGGTTGCCCCGGCCGACCCCCGCCACGTCGCGGGCTAGATCCCCGCCAGCGCGGCGGGACGCACGTCACGGCCGCTCTGCTCGCCGAGGTAGCGGTCGACCATCCGGGCGCACTGACGCCCCTCGTTGATCGCCCAGACGATCAACGACTGCCCCCGGCGGCAGTCCCCCGCGGCGAAGACCGCGGGATCCGACGTCGTGTAGGTGCCGGCCTTGACGTTGCCGCGCTGGTCCTTGTCCAGGCGAAGGCCGTCGATCAGCTGCGCCTCGGGATGCAGGAAGCCCATCGCCAGCAGCACCAGCTCGGCCGGCTGCTCGCGCTCGGTGCCGTCGACCGCGGCGAACGGCGGCGCCGGCTCGGCCTGGGCGTAGCGCAGCTTCGCCACGCGTCCCTGGTCGTCGCCCTCGAGTCCGAGCGTGGCGACCGAGAAGTTCTGCACGCCCTTGCCGATCGCGCGCGCCTCCTCCATCGCGTAGCTGAGGCGGAACTTGGCCGGCCACAGCGGCCACGGCGTGCGGTCGTCCGGGCGGTTGGTCGGCGGCTCGGGCAGCAGCTCGATCTGGACCACCGAAGCGGCCTCCTCGCGGATCGACTGCGCCACGCAGTCCGCACCGGTGTCGCCGCCGCCGATCACGACGACGTGCTTGCCGCGGGCGCTGATCCCCCGCGGGGTCGGGCGCGGAGCCTGGTGCGGAACGCCCTGGTCGTCCTGCGCCCAGCGGGTCCGCTCGTAGAGGTACTCCATCGCGAAGTGGACGCCCTCGAGCTGGCGGCCCTCGACCGGCAGGTCACGCGGGACCCGCGAGCCGATCGCCAGGATCACCGCGTCGAACTCGGCCTTGAGCTCGTCGACGGTGACGTCGACGCCGACCTCGACGCCGCAGCGCAGCTCGACGCCCTCGGCGACGAGCTGCTGGACGCGGCGCTCGACGACCTGCTTCTCGATCTTGAAGTCCGGGACACCGAAGCGGATCAGCCCGCCGGCGGCCTCGTCGCGCTCGAACAGCACCACGGCGTGGCCGGCGCGGCGCAGCTGCTGGGCGGCGGCCATCCCGGCCGGCCCCGACCCGACGACGGCGACCCGCTGACCGCTCTCGTGGGCCGGCGGCTGGGCGGTGACCCATCCCTCGTCCCAGGCGCGGTCGATGATCGTGTTCTCGATCTGCTTGATCGTGACGGCGTCGCCCTCGTTGATCTCGAGCACGCACGACGCCTCGCACGGGGCCGGGCAGACGCGACCGGTGAACTCCGGGAAGTTGTTCGTCGCGTGCAGCTGGTCGATCGCCTCGCGCCAGCGCCCGGTGTAGACCAGGTCGTTCCAGTCCGGGATCAGGTTGCCCAGCGGGCAGCCGTTGTGACAGAACGGCACGCCGCAGCTCATGCACCGGGCGCCCTGCTGCTGGATCTCCTCGACCGGACGGTCGAGGATGAACTCCTGGTAGTTCCCGGCGCGGCGCGCCGGGTCGTCCCACTTGACGGGGGACCGCTGGATCTCGAGGAATCCGCCGAGCTTGCCCATCAGTTGCCCTCTTCGATCGTGTGGGGAGCCCCTACGGTCTCCGTTGCGGCCGCGCGTGCGCCGACCGCCGCCTCCTCGCGTGCGAGCTGCTCGAGCACGCGCTTGTAGTCGGCCGGGTAGACCTTGACGAACTGCGTCTTGGTCCGGTCCCAGTCGGCCAGGACCCGCGCCGCGACCGTCGATCCGGTCCGCTCGCCGTGTTCCGCGATCAGGTCGCGGAGCTCGATCAGATCGGCCTCGTCGAGCTGTTCGAGCTGGTCGAGCATCGTCGGGTTGACGTTCTGCCGGAAGCTGTGGAGCTCGTCGAAGACGTAGGCGAAGCCGCCCGACATGCCGGCCGCGAAGTTGCGCCCGACCGGACCGAGGATCACCACGCGCCCGCCGGTCATGTACTCGCAGCCGTGGTCGCCGACGCCTTCGACGACGGCGCTCGCGCCCGAGTTGCGGACCGCGAACCGCTCACCGGCCCGGCCACGGAAGAACGCGCGGCCCTTGGTGGCGCCGTAGAGCACGGTGTTGCCGACGATCTGCTGCTCCTCCGGGAGGAACGAGACGTCGGCGGACGGACGGACGGAGACGACGCCGCCGGACAGGCCCTTGCCGGTGTAGTCGTTGGCGTCGCCGACCAGCGAGAACTCGACCCCGGCGGCCAGCCAGCCTCCGAAGCTCTGCCCGGCCGACCCGGTGAAGTTGACCTTCAACGTCCCCTCGGAGAGGCCCGCGGCACCGTGCCGCTCGGCGATCTTCGAGCTCAGCACGCCGCCGACGCAGCGGTCGATGTTGCGCACCCGGGCGTCGATCTCGGTCGCCTCACGACGCTCGACCGCCGCGTCGACCTGCGGCAGCAGCTTCCAGTCGAGGTGGTCGTCGAGGTGCCCGTCGAGCTGGGGCTCGATGCCGAACAGCGTCGTGCCGTCGGCCACCTGCGGCCGGTGGAACAGCTGCGACAGGTCGACCCCGCGAGCCTTCCAGTGGTCGATCGCCTCATCGGTCTTGAGCAGCTCGACGCGGCCGATCAGGTCGTCGAGCTTGCGCACGCCGAGCTGGGCCATGATCTCGCGGATCTCCTCCGCGACCATCAGGAAGTAGTTGACGACGTGCTCGGGCGTGCCCTTGAAGCGCTTGCGCAGCTCGGGGTTCTGGGTCGCGATGCCGACCGGACAGGTGTTGAGGTGGCAGGCGCGCATCATGATGCAGCCCGTCGCGATCAACGGCGCCGTCGAGAAGCCGAACTCGTCGGCCCCGAGCAGGGCCGCGATCACGACGTCGCGGCCGGTCTTCAGCTGACCGTCGGTCTGCACCCGGACCCGCGAGCGCAGGTCGTTGAGCAGCAGCGTCTGCTGTGTCTCGGCGAGGCCGATCTCCCACGGCACGCCGGCCGAGACGATCGAGCTCAGCGGCGAGGCGCCGGTGCCGCCGTCGTGTCCGGCGATCACGATGTGGTCCGAGCCGGCCTTGGCGACGCCCGATGCGATGGTGCCGACTCCGACCTCGGCCACGAGCTTGACCGAGACCGACGCGGCCGGGTTGGCGCAGCGCAGGTCGTAGATCAGCTGCTTGAGGTCCTCGATCGAGTAGATGTCGTGGTGCGGCGGCGGCGAGATCAAGCCAACGCCCGGCGTGGTGTGCCGGACCGACCCGATGTAGGTGTCGACCTTGTGACCGGGCAGCTGTCCGCCCTCGCCGGGCTTCGCGCCCTGCGCCATCTTGATCTGGAGCTGGTCGGCGTTCGCCAGGTAGTGCGCCGTCACGCCGAATCGGCCGGACGCGACCTGCTTGATCGACGAGCGCTTGCGATCGCCGTTGGCCTCCGGGGTGAAGCGCCGCGGATCCTCGCCGCCCTCGCCCGTGTTCGACCGGCCGCCCAGCCGGTTCATCGCGATCGCGAGGTTCTCGTGGGCCTCGGTCGAGATCGAACCGAGCGACATCGCGCCGGTCACGAACCGGCTGACGATCGCGCTGGCCGGCTCGACCTCCTCGAGCGGCACCGCCTGGACGCCGTCGGTGTCGAAGTCCATCAACCCGCGCAGCGTGGCCTTGCGGGTCGCCTCGGAGTTGGCCGAGTCGGAGAACTGGCGGAACGCGGTCCGGGCCTCGTCCGTCTCGGAGCGGCCCTTGCCGCGGTCGGGCGCGTTGGTCCCGACGGCGTGCTGGAGCAGCGAGACCGTGGTCGGGTTCCACATGTGGTGCTCGCCGTCGCGACGCCAGGCGTAGATGCCGCCGACCGGCAGCAGCGACTCGGTCGTGGCGGTCGCCACCCCGGGCTGCGCCGGGTCCTCGACGATCCAGGCGCGGGCGTGGCGGTCGATCGACTCCTGCGCGAGCGTGCCCAGGTCGACGCCGCCGATCCGCGAAGCGGTCCCGGCGAAGTAGCGGTCGACGACGTCGGATGCGAGGCCGACGGCCTCGAAGATCTGCGCCCCGGAGTAGGACGCGATCGTCGAGATCCCCATCTTGGAGATCGCCTTGAGCAGGCCCTTGCCGATCGCCTTGACGGTGTTCTTCTGCGCCGTCTCGGTGTCGCCGACGTCCGGCACCAGGCCCTGCTCGACGAGCTGGTCGACGGTGTCGAACATCAGGTACGGGTTGATCGCGGCCGCGCCGTAGCCGAGCAGCACCGCGAAATGGTGGACCTCGCGCGGCTCGGCGGACTCGACGACCAGGCCGGCCTCGAGCCGGACGCCCTCGCGCACCAGGTGGTGGTGCACCGCGGCGACCGCGAGCGCCGACGGAATCGCGACGCGATCCGGACCGGTGTTGCGGTCGGAGAGGATCAGCACGCTGTGACCCGAGTGGATCGCGTCGGAGGCCTCGTCGCAGATCTCCGCCAGCCGGCTGCGGATCCCCTCGGCGCCGTCGAGCACCGGCCAGGTGGCGTCGATCGTGTGCGCGCGGAAGACCCCCTGGTCGACTTGACGCAACGTCTCGAGCTCGTCGTTGCGGAGGATCGGCTGCTCGAGCGTGAGCTGGTGCGCGTGCTCCGGCGTCTCGTCGAGCAGGTTGCGCTGGCGGCCGATCGAGGACGCCAGCGACATCACGATGTCCTCGCGGATCGGGTCGATCGGCGGGTTGGTGACCTGCGCGAACAGCTGCTTGAAGTAGCTG
>JBQGEK010000219.1:0-6387 GCA_052039575.1 Patulibacter sp.
CCTGCCGGACCGCAACGTGCTCTCGTCGGGCTTCACCCGTCCGATCATCGAGTGCCTGAAGGCGACGATCTGCCAGGTCCAGGGCTACTGCTACGGCGGCCACTTCCAGATCGCGCTGTCGGCCGACATCGTGATCGCGACGCCCGACGCGCGCTTCACGCACCCGGCGTTCCGTTACCTCGGGCCCGCCCCGCAGGACATGTACCACTGGATCGAGAAGCTCGGTCTGACGAAGATGAAGGACCTGATGCTGACGATGCGCCCGCTGGGGGCCGAGGAAGGCGAGCGCGCCGGCCTCGTCACCCGGGTCGTCGAGCACGACGAGCTCGACCAGTGGGTCGCCGACTACGCCGAGGCGATCGCGGTGATGCCGCTCGACTCGATGATGATGGGCAAGTCGATGATGCAGGTCGTGATGGAGGCTCGCGGCAAGGGTCTCGGCTCGATGACCGGCTGGGTCGGGCACGGCTGGGCGACCAACGTCGGCTTCGACGAGGGCGACTGGAACTTCCTCAAGGAGCGCCGCGCCAAGGGGATCTCACAGGCGTTGGCCGACCGCGACAACATGGTCGCGCCGTACTTCCGGCTCAGCAACAGCCGCGGCGCCGAGGAGCGGTGAGCGCGACGCCGGACCCCGCGCGGCCGGAAGCGGCCGCGCCGGTGGCGACGGCCGTCGAGCGCGACGGGGCGGTGCTCCGGGTCACGCGCGACGCGCCGCGTCGGCGCAACGCGATGAATGCGCGTTCGTGCGCGCTGCTGCGCGAGGCGATCGCCACCGCGACGGACGACCCAGCCTGCCGCGTGCTAGTGCTCGACGCGACCGGTCCGGCGTTCTGCGCCGGCTGGGACCTGGCGGACATCGCCGAGAAGCGCGAGCGCGGCGACGCCCAGGCGATCGCCGACGAGTTCGCCGAGAACCAGCGGCTGCTGCACGAGCTGGCGGCGCTGCCGCTGCTGACGGTCGCGGCCATCCAGGGGCCGGCGATGGGCTTCGGGATCTCGCTCGTCGCCCGCTGCGACATCGCGGTCGCCGCAGCTTCCGCGACGTTCGCGTTGCCGGAGATCGTCCACGGGATCGTGCCCGCGATGGTCGCCCTCGACCTGGCCGACGCCGTCGGTCCGCGCGTCGCCCGCGAGTGGCTGTTGCCCGGCAGCGTCCGGACGGCCGACGAGGCCGCCGCGGCCGGGCTTGTCAGCCGCGTGGTCGCCGACGACGAGCTGACGGACGCGGTCGACGAGTTGACGGCGACGGTCGCCGCCCACGGCGTCGGCGCGGTCCGCGCAACCAAGCGGCTCTGCCGCGAGCTGGAGACGCTGCCGCGCGACGACGCCGAGCGCCGCGCGATCGATGAGGCCGTCCGCGCGCTCGCTGGCGGCTGAATCGGCACCGATCCCAGGTAGTCCGGTAACTCCCTGACGCGTCACGCTCGACGCGGCGACGGAGAACGCACCACGGTTCTCTGGAGGGCGCTCCTCCATTCAGTCACGCGACCGAAAGGAGACGCCGATGGAGACGCTGATCGTTCTCCTCGCCGTGATCTACCTGATCCACCGGGTCACGTAGACAAGAAGAGCCCCCGGGGTCACATCCCGGGGGCTCTGATGCTCTCCAGTGGAGACGCTGATCGTTCGACGATCCTACCCGGTCGGGACGACGGTGCGCAACCCGAACACCGGCACTCCGCGCTACCCCCAGCTCCGCGCCTCCGGCAGGACCTCGGTGCCGAGCAGGCGGATCGACTCGAGCGCCTCGTCGTCGGGCATGCCGTGCCAGTCGAAGCGCATGATCACGTCGGTGATCCCCAACTCGTGCCAGCCGCGTAGCCGCTCGAGCGCGTCCTCCGGCGTGCCGATCAGCGAGTGGTCGCGGAGCAGCGCATCGGGGTCGGTCTTCTGGGCCGTCTCCCACGAGCGGTAGGCCTTGAACTGCGGCAGCAGGTGATCGCGGCCGATCTTCATCGCGTCCTCGCGGTTGGGACGGATGCAGGCCTCGCGCATCAGGGGGTAGGCGCGGTCGAGGCCGTGACCGTGGGCGGTCAGTTGCTCGCGCAGCAGCTCGAGTCGCTCGGCGATCGTCGCGTCGTCGCCCTCGCCGGCCATCAGCCAGCTGGCGTCGAGCTCGGCCACCCGGCGTACGCCGCGGGCCGCGAACGCGCCGAGCCAGATCGGCGGCCCGCCGTCCTGCAGCGGCTGCAGGTGGAGCGTGGCGTTCTTGACGCTGCCGAAGAGGCCGTCCTCGGTCACCGACTCGCCGGCCCACAGCCGGCGCATCAGCCGCACGCCCTCCTCTATCCGCCGGAACCGCTCCTCGTAGGGGACGCCGACGGCGGCGTACTCCTTCTCGCGGTAGCCGGTGCCGAGGCCGACGGTCAGCCGGCCGCCGGAGAGCACGTCGAGCGTGGCCAGCTCCTCGGCCAGCGCGACCGGCGGCAGCAGCGGGCCGAGCAGGATCCCGAAGCCCAGGCGGATCCGCTCGGTGCGGGCCGCCAGGTACGACGCGACGCTCAGCGGCTGGAAGAACGCCGAGCTGGCCAGGTAGTGGTGGCCGAGGAACAGCGAGTCGAAACCGAGTTGCTCGGCGAGCACGGCCTGGTCGACAACCGCGTCGCGGCGCGCGACGGCGTCGCCGCCGGGCGGCAGGTGGGTCGACAGGAACAGTCCGATCTTCACGTCAGGAGCCTTCCGAAATCAGGGGACGGGCCGTCCGGCAGCGGACGGCGGACGAGCAACGGGCCGCGACGATCATGACCCGGATGCGGCGAGACGCTCGGCGTCCTCGCGCTCCTGGACGATCCGCCGGACGACCTTGCCCGAATGGTTGAACGGCAGCTCGTCGACGAACGCCCACTCGCGGGGGACCTTGTAGCCCGCCAGGTGCTCGCGGCAGTACGCCTCGAGCACGCCACCGTCGACGGTCGCGCCCTGCTCCGGCAGCACGTAGGCCTTCGGCGCCTCCTGCCAGCGGGGGTGGGGGACCTTGACGACGCAGATCGCCCGGACCGCCGGATGGTCGACGAGCACGCGCTCGATCTCGGCCATCGCGACGTTCTCGCCGCCCGTCTTGAGCATCTCGGTCGCGCGGTTGCGGAAGGCCAGGTACCCGTCGGCGTCGAGCTCGCCGAGGTCGCCGGTGCGGAACCAGCCGCCCTCGCGCCAGCCGGCCTCGGGAGTCGGCTCCCGACCCCAGTAGGTGGGGGTGATCTTCGGACCGCGGACCTCGATGTGCCCTCGAACGTCTGGCGGGACCGGAACGCCGTCGTCGTCGACCACGCGCAGGTCGAGGTAGCGCACCGGTCGGCCGGTGCGTCCGATCTTGTCGAGCATCCGCGGCTCGTCGAGGACGGTCATCGCCCCGGTGGCCTCGGTCATCGCGTAGACCTCGACGATCCGGACGCCGGGCAGCAGGCGGACGATCCGGTCGGCGAGCGCGGGGGTGCTCCCGCCGGTCAGCAACCAGCGCAGCTGCGCCAGCGGCTCGCGCTGCTCGAGCTCGTCGAGCAGTGCGTCGAGCAGCGGTTGGAGGGCGACGACGCCGGTGATCTGGGCGTCGCGCAGCACGTCAGCCAGGGTCGCCGGGTCGCCGCCATCACGGAGCACGACCGTCGCACCGGCCGCGAGCGTCGCGAAGATGCCCGGGCATTCCAGGCCGGACACGTGGAACATCGGGTAGGCGATCAGGATCCGATCCCCGGGTCGTACCAGGTCGGTGCTCGCCATCGCGTAGTGATTCCAGCCGCACGTTCCATGGGTGTGCACGACGCCCTTCGGTCGGCTCGTGGTCCCCGATGTGTAGAGGATCCGGTTGGGATCGTCGAACGTGACGTCGGCACGCTCGACCACGACGTCCTTCGCGACGCGTGACGCGCGGGCGACCAGGGAGTCGTCGCCGTGGGCGAGCGGGATGACGGTGACGTCGCCTGCGGCTCCGGCGGCGGCATCGCGGCCGGCGGCCTCGAACCGGTCGTCGACCAGTAGCAGCCGGGCGCCGGCGTCGTCGAGCGCGTAGCTGATCTCGGCCGGTGCCCAGCGAAGGTTCAGCGGGACCGAGATCGCGCCGACCCAGCTCGTCGCCAGCAGGGCGATCGCGTAGTGGTCGCTGTTGCCGGCGACGACCGCGATCCGGTCGCCGGGTCCGACGCCGAGGTCGAGTAGCGCCTGGGCCGTCCGCGCAGAGCTCCGCTCGAGCTCGGCGTAGCTGTGGCTCCGTTCCTCGAAGATCAGCGCCGGCTGATCGCCGTAGGCGGCGAGGTGGTCGTGGAGCAGGCGGCTCACGTTCGCGGCGGACATGGCCGCCAGCATAGCCAACCAACCGGTACGAATGTAAAAGTTCGTCTCGGTCACCGGCGACTGTGGGGTGCGGGCCGCTTGCGTAATACCGACCAGCCGGTATTCTGCTGCCACCATGAGCGGAGCGAGCCCCGACCACAACATCGCCCACGATCTCGTTCGTCGGGCCGAGCAGGACCCGACGCGCACCGCGCTGTGGTTCGAGGACGGCCGGGACTGGACCTACGCGGAGCTGCGCGACGCCGCCGCGCGGGTCGCCGCCGGCCTGCGCGCGGCGGGGATCGAGCCCGGGCGGCGGGTCGGGCTGTTCCTGCCCAACGGCCCGGAGCTGGTGCTCGCGCTCTACGGCAGCTGGCTCGCGGGAGCCGTCCCGGTCGCGGTCAGCGCGCTCTACACGCCCGAGGAGCTGGTCGGCAGCGTGGCCAAGGTCGACCCGGAGCTGGTCGTCGTGCTCGAGCCCGGCGCGTCGGCCGACGCGCTGCGAGCCGCGGGTCGTCGCGTCGCGCTGCTCGGCGAAGCGCGTGACGCCGGCGAGTTGGAGCGGATCGACGCCGACCCCGACGGTCCGATCGTGCCCCACGCGGTCTCGCCGGACGACGAGGGCGCGGTGCTGTTCACCGGCGGCACGACCGGGACCGCCAAAGCGGTCAGCCTGACCCACGGCGGCGTCCGCAAGTCGCTGTCGGACCTCGCGCTGGCGATGAAGGGCGGCGAGCCCGGCCCGTACCCGCTGGTCGACGCGACCCCGAACCTGCTGCTGCTGCCGCTCTTCCACAGCGGCGGTCAGGCGGCCTTCCTGTTCGCCTTCCACGTCGGCCGCTCGGCGGTGCTGGTCTCGCGGTTCCGGGTCGAGACCGTGGTCCGGCTGGTCGCCGAGCACCGGATCGACAACCTCTTCCTGCTGCCGACGATGGTCTACGACCTGGCCCACGCCGATGGCGAGATCGCGCTGTCGAGCGTCAAGTCGATCCTCGTGTCCGGCCAGGCGCTCGACCCGATCGTACGACGCGACTTCGAGCAGCGGTTCGAGGTCCCGATCCTCTCCAACTACGGGGCCACCGAGCTCGGCCACGTCGCCGGCTGGATGAGCAAGGACCTGCGCGAGGGCCGCTGGAAGCCGGGCGCCGCCGGACGGATCTACGACACGGCCGAGGTCGAGATCCGCGGCGACGACGGCGCGGTGCTCGGGACCGGCGAGGTCGGGGAGATCTGCGTGCGGACCGGGATCACCAAGGGCTACGTCGACCAGGACGGCGACGGTGACGGGGCATCGATGCTCGTCGACGAGCACGGCTGGGTCTCGTCCGGGGACATGGGGCACGTCGACGAGGACGGCGTGCTGTTCCTGTCCGGGCGCAAGCGCGACCTGATCAAGACCGGCGGCTTCCAGATCTGGCCCGCCGAGCTGGAGACCGCGTTGCGCGAGCACGCCGCCGTCCGCGACGCGTCGGTGGTCGGCGCGCCCGATCCGCGACTCGGAGAGATCCCGCGGGCCTACGTGGTGCTGGCCGACGGTGTGGACGAGGACGGGACCGACGCCGAGCTGATCGCCCACGTCCGGGACCGGCTGGCGCACTTCAAGGCCGTTCGCGAGGTGGTCTTCCTCGACGCGCTGCCGCGGACCGACGCCGGCAAGGTCGACCGCGGCGCGCTGATGCGGCTGGGGTCGGCATGAGCGACGCGGGCGTCTCCGTCGCACGCCGGGGCGGAGCGTCCTGGGCGACGATCGACCGTCCGCAGCGCGGCAACGCGCTCGACACGGCGGCGGTCGAGCGGCTCACGAACTGGGCGCGCGAAGCCGGCGACGATCCGGAGGTCCGCGCGCTCGTGCTGACCGGCTGCGGAGCGGCGTTCTGCGCGGGGGCCGACATGGTCGCCGGGGCGCCGCTGCTCGACGACCCGGCGGCGCTGCTCGGGTACGTCGATCGCGGTCGCGGGCTGGTCCAGGCGCTGCGCGAGGCGCCGGTGCCCGTGGTGGCGGCGGTCAACGGGGTCGCCTTCGCGGGCGGGTTCGAGCTGGTGCTCGCCGCCGACGTGGTCGTTGCGGCGCGCAGCGCGCGGCTTGGGGACCGCCACGTCCGCCACGGCGTGGTTCCCGGC
>JBQGEK010000220.1:0-2176 GCA_052039575.1 Patulibacter sp.
AGCTCGGCGAGGAGCTCGACGCGGGCTCGGCCGCGGTGATCGTGCTCGGCGAGTCGAAGATCGACGAGCAGCTGCAGCGGGCGACCAAGCGCGCCCGCAAGCTGATCGAGAAGCAGATCGACGCCGACGCGGACGAGCTCAAGCACGAGATCGACGCCGCCTCGAAGGGGGCTGCGGTCTGACGCCGTCCAGCGCGTGCGTCGACGGGCCGGAATGCGGAGCCGCCGCCGGCTCGTGGCTCGTGCGATGAGTTCGACCGGTCGACGCGGTCCCAGGATCGAGGCCGTCTTCAGGCGGCCGACCCCACCACGAGAGGTCCACCATGCTCCGCCACAGCGCCGCGTTCAGCGGCTACTCGGTCGACGACTCCGACGCCGCGGCCGCGTTCTACGGCGACGTGCTCGGGCTCGAGGTCCGTCGCCACGAGCAGATGCCCGACATGCTCACCCTGGAGGCCGGGGGCCGCGGCGTGTTGCTCTACGCCAAGGACGACCACGTCCCCGCCAGCTTCACGGTGCTCAACTTCCCCGTCGCCGACGTCGAGGCGACGGTGCGCGGGCTGGCCGACCGCGGGGTGCGCTTCGAGCGCTACGAGCAGTTCGACCAGGACGAGCTCGGGGTCCTCCGCGACGAGGGTCCGCAGATCGCGTGGTTCACCGATCCCGCCGGCAACGTGCTCTCGGTCATCGAGGGCTAGTCCGGGCCGAGCTGGGCGCGAGGAGCGCCCGGCCGTGCGGTCGATGCCGCTCGGAGACGCCGCACGGTCACGCGGTCTCCTACGTGCGTGCCCCGGCCGAGAGCTGCGGATCTCGGCGGTGCGGTCGGGCCTACCGACGCTCGCCGTATGCTGCGCCCGTAGAGCGAGGGAGCGGGGCCCACATGACGGAGCAGACGACCGAAGCGAACGTGGCTGAGCTGATGACGGAGCTGGCCGCGCTCGCGGATCCGCGGATCCGCGCGGTCAACGAGAACCACGGCGACGACCACGCGGTCAACCTGACCAAGCTGCGGGCGGTCGCCAAGCGCGTGAAGAAGCAGCCGGAGCTGGCGAGGGGGCTGTGGGGCACCGGAGACAGCGCGGCGCGGCTGCTCGCGCTGCTGATCTGCCGCCCGAAGCAGTTCGAGCGCGACGAGCTGGATGCCATGCTGCGCGACGCGCGATCGCCCAAGGTGCAGGACTGGCTCATCAACTACGTGGTCAAGAAGAGCCCGTACGCCGAGGATCTCCGCGTGACCTGGTTCGCCGATCCGGACCCATTGGTCGCGAGCGCCGGCTGGGCGCTGACCACCGAGCGCGTCGACAAGCAGCCGGACGGCATCGACCTCGACCGCCTGCTCGACACCATCGAGGCCGAGATGCAGGCCGCCCCGGACCGCCTGCAGTGGGCGATGAACAGCTGTCTCGCACACGTCGGGATCGAGCACGAGGACCAGCGGTCCCGAGCGCTGGAGATCGGCGAGCGGCTCGAGGTTCTGAAGGACTATCCGACGCCGCCGAACTGCACCTCACCGTACGCGCCGATCTGGATCACCGAGATCGTGCGCCGGCGACAGGCCGAGTGACGGCCAGAGCCGCCCCCGCCGAGCTGGTACCTTCCTACCAGTTGGAATGAACGGTGCGACGGCGGCCGACGGGAAGCTGCCCGTGGCGCCGCGAACGGAGCCCGCCATGACCCTCGCCACGCGTGCTGGGATGGACTTCATCAGTGCGCTGGACCGTGGGCGACTGGGCGCGTTGCGCCGACTCTGCGCCCCCGGGGCGACGTGGTGGGTCGACACCGGTCCGGACCGGGTCTCGGGGGACGCGGGAAGCGGCCCGCCGGGACCAGAGCGGTTTCCGCTCCACGGGACGCTCGAGATCGAGCGCAAGATCCAACTGATGGTCGAACGCGGCCCCGACGCGTTTCCCGCGGGGATCCGGCAGATCCCGCGTCGGGTCATCGCGGGCGAGCGCGACTGCGTGATCGAGGTCGAGGGACACGGCGTCCATGCCAGCGGCGCGGTCTACGCCAACCGCTACGGGTTCGTGTTCGACGTCGACGGGGACGGGCTGATCGTCCGCGTGCGCGAGTACCTCGACACGATCCACGCGCAGCGGGTGCTGGGGGTCGAGGGCGGGCTTCCTCCCCGTACGACGGTGCCGGCCGGAGACTCGCGGTCACCGCTGATTCCGCCG
>JBQGEK010000221.1:0-2325 GCA_052039575.1 Patulibacter sp.
CGTCGTGATCGCGCTGGCGTTCGTGACGCAACCCGAGAAGACCGTTGGAAGCGCTTCGAAGTGGTCCAACGCGATGTCCGGCGCGTTCCTGTCGCTGACCACCGACGGGTCGGTCAGCGACCTCAGTGGTGCGAAGCAGAGCGCCGCCGACCAGCTGTTCACGCTGCTGGTCTACGAACCGTGGACCGTGCTGCAGTTCGGCGGTCGCGAGCACTGCGTCCAGGCCCCGGTCAAGGACAAGCCGCAGTCGGTGCCGGTCCGCCCGCTGTCCGAGAACTCCGGTCGCGACGGGGCTCTCTCCCGTCGCCTGCAACGCACCGAGGGCGTGAGCGCCGACGGGAAGGTCTGCGTCAACAATCGCAACAAGCACGCGCCGCGCTTCTTGCAGCACGCGTCCGGATCCGACGAGCGCGAGAAGTCCTACGAGGCGCTTCGGGACGGCAACCGCTCGAAGCTGCACGACGACGATCCCGCCAAGAAGGACGAGAACTACCGGCTCGGCCCGCCCGACAAGCCCGCCGTGTCGACGATGGGCAAGGACGGCCAGTACGAGCGACTGCTGATGTCGATAGTGATCTTCGGAGGCTCGCTGGGCGTCTTCCTGCTGCTGGGTGCGCTGTCGATCTCGGTGATCCTCGCCCAGGTCCTGCTCCTGTTGCTGTTGGCGTTCGCGCCGGTCGCGCTGGTGGTGGGCGTCTTCCCGGGCCGGGGTCACGAGTTCTTCTTGGGTTGGCTCGCGCGCCTCGGTGCGCTGATCTTGCGCAAGGCCATCTACAGCTTGATCCTGGCCGTGCTGCTGGCGGTTGGGGCGGCGATCGCCGAAGCGACGTCGAGCCTCGGTTGGCTGCTGGGGTTCGGGTTGCAGGCGGCGTTCTATTGGTCGGTCTTTCTCTCGCGCCGGCAGATGACGTCGCAGCTCACGTTGGCCACGACGGGGCGTCGCAGCGGGCCGGACAGCCAGGCGGTTCGGTTCGCCGCGCTCTACGCCACCGCACGCGCGGCCCAGCGCGCACTTCCAGGACACCTGCCCAGACGGCCGTCCCGCAGCGCCGCATCTCCTCGCCCGGCGGGGGCCTCCGACGCGCCACGCGAGCCCGGAACACCACCGGACGCTCCCGACACCCCGACGGCCACTGAGCCCTCGACGCCGGAGAGCGCCAGCACCACGCCCACGACCGAGCCCGGAGCTTCGCCAAGCGCCGGCACAGCACGCCTGACTGACGAGTCCTCCAGGCAGTCGAGTTCCGACGGCTCCGCGCGGTCACCTCGTCCCGAAGACGGGACGCGGCCGACGGTAGCGCCGAACAACGACGTCCTGCCCGTGTTCGAGCGGATCACGACCGTCGGTTCGGGTGTGCCGTCTCCGGCTCGCGCACGTCGCGCCGAAGATGACCGCGTGCGGAGCGCGTCGGGCGCTGCTGACGCAGGTTCGCCGCCCGCAGCGCGACGCCGCGCACAACCGCGCGCCGCGACCACGCCGGAGAGCGTGCACGACGCGCGGTCCGGTCGTCGCGAAGACGACGCGCCGGATGCTCCGGTCCCGTCGCAGAACGGCCCGGCCGATCGCTCCGAGGCGGAGCGTCCGAACGTCGGTTCTGCTGAGCCAGTCGCGGCGCCGAGCGTCGAGGAGCGTCGCAGTCCGTTGGAGCGTGGTCTGCGCGACGACGCGCAACGTCTGCGCACTCGCACCGAACCGGCGGATCGCTCGCCACACGACTCGGCTGGCGATGCCCCGTCGGTACCGCCTGCGCGCCGTCGTGAGGAGGAAGCGTGATGCAGTCGATCCGACACGCGCTCCAGCGGCCAATCGGCGGCCGACCGCGAACCGCCTTCGTCATCGCGGCCTCCGTGCTGCTGACCGCGGCCGGTGTCCTCGCGCTCCTCCCGGATGGGACCTCGCCCGAGCCGAAAATCCCTGCGACGTCGGCAGAGCGCGCGGCGAACCCCACGCGGGCTGCGGTCGCGGCCCCGACCGACGATCCGGCGGCGACGCCGGGACGGCAGCGCAGCGGAGGTCGCCCGCACGACCAGGCCGCGGTCGTGCGGGGTGCTCGACGGTTCCTCGCCGGCTACTTGCCGTACCTCTACGGCCAGGCGCCGGCCACGAACATTGCGGGGGCCGGACGGGCGCTTCGCCGACGACTCGCGGCGGCGACGTTGCGGGTATCGCCGGCCGCGCGTGACCGGAGCCCTCGGGTCGTGCAGGTGACCGCCCGGACGCTGCGCCGGGGTCGGTGGCACGTGGTGGCAACGATTGCCGACGGTGGCGTGTCGCGCTACCCGATCGAGCTCCTGATCACGACGTCGACGCCCACCGCACCGGTG
>JBQGEK010000222.1:0-8212 GCA_052039575.1 Patulibacter sp.
GGGCGGCCAGCGCGGGAAGCCTTCCGCGGTCGTCCTAGTCCGACGCGGGGTGCGGAAACCCGGCCATCACGAACAGCGTGAGCGCGTGTCCCGCGGCGACCACCAGGTGCGGGGCGGCGTGCAGCGCGTCGTGCCGGTCGAGCTCGAGCGCCGCGGCCAGGTTGTCGGCGATCTCTCGCGGCAGCCGGGCGATCGACTGGTCGGGGTCGAACGTCGCCTCGACCAGTGCGACGTTGGCGGGGGAGCAGATCACGTCGTGCCACGACGACGGTCGGACGCCCGGCTCGCTGATCGACGCGAGGGCGGCGACGCTGCGGCAGACCACCGCGGTCGACAGCGCCTGCACCCGGCCGTTGATCGCCGAGAGCACGGCGGTGTCGTCGTCGGTGAACGCGTCGCGGAAGATCCGCCGCTGGATCGTCAGCTCGTGGGTCGTCGTCGCGAGCCGGACCACGTGGGCGATGCCCTCACGGACGAGCGCCGGCTCGCCGGGAACACCGGTCGGCGCCAGGCGGCGGTTGGCGTCCGAGGCCAGGCTGACCGAGAGGGCGGTGCGGGTGTTGCCCGACTTCCACGGCTCGAACCGGGTCGGGCCGATCGGGGTCGAGGGCGGGGCACCGCCCGCTGCCACCGAGATGTCGTTGGGGACCGTCATCGCTGGATAGTCGGGGCTGGCTCGCCGCTTCCCCTCCCCGAAGTCGACCGTCGGTCGTACCGCCAGACGATCGCGGCCGCCACCAGCGCGAACGCGGTCGAGACCACGAACGCCGCGGCGTAGGCGCTCGAGACCGGCCGTCCGGTGTCGGCGAAGATGTAGAGCAGCGAGACCGCCAGCCCGCTGCCGACGGTGTAGCCGGCGTAGCGAATCACTTGGTACAGGCTCATCGCGCTGCTGGTCTCGTTCTGCGGGACGCTCGCCAGGATCCGGTTGGGGAAGGCCGACAGCGAGAGCCCGAGCCCGAGCCCGAGCAGCCCCGTGGTGACGAAGGTCTGCCAGAGCGCGTCGCCGGTCAGCGCGCTGAACGTGGCCGACGACGCCACGCCGACGGCGCCGAGCGGCACGATCGCCCCTGCGCCGATCCGCGCCTCGATCCCCGGCACGAACGAGCTGACCACCAGACTGACGACCGACATCGGGATCAACGCCAGGCTGGCTTCGAGCACCGTATGACCGAGCCCCTGGTCGAGCTGGACGTACTGGATCGACAGCGCGATCACCAGGTAGGTTGCGACGCCGAGCAGGAACGCCGACAGGTTGAGGCTCGCCGCGCTGCGGTGGCGCAGCAGCCGCAGGTCGACCAGCGGCTCCGCCGTGCGCAGCGAGTGCCGGGTCCAGAGCGCCAGCAGCACGATCGAGCCGCCACCCAGCCCCAGCGTCGCCGGCGACAGCCAGCCCCACGCGGTGCCGTTCTCGAAGGCCAGCAGGAAGCCGGCCAGACCGGACATCACCAGCAGGGCACCCCAGGAGTCGATCCGCCGGGGCGGCGCCTCCGCCCGGACGGACGGCACGATCCAGAACGCGATCAGCAGGGCCGCGGTGCTCGTCGCCACGCCGAACCAGAACGCGGACGAGAGGTCGAGGTAGCGGGCGATCAGGCCGGTCACCGGGTAGCCGAGGCCGATCCCGACCGCGCCGATCACCGACAGCGCGGCGATCGTGCGACGGGCGCGCAACGGTCCGAGAGCGTCTCGCGCGGCGGCCACGCTCAGCGGCATGATCGCCAGTCCCAGGCCCTGGAGCGACCGCCCGACCAACAGCACGGCGAGTGACGGTGCGGTGGCGGCCAGCACGCCACCGAACGACACCGCGGCGAGACAGCCGAGCAACACCGTTCGGCGGTGCGGGCCGTCACCAAGCCGACCGACGACCGGCGAGCTGACGGCGCCGATCAGCAGCGTCAGCGTCAGCGACCACTGGGCGCTGCCGACGGACGCGCCGAACCCTTCGGCGATGCCGGGGATCAGCGGCGCGCCGAGGCTGCTGATCACCGACACGACCATGCCGATCACGAGCAGGCCCGGGATGAACGCGCGCTGGCGAAGGTTGCTCAAGCCAACAAATCTACGGGGACGGTGGCGTTCGGTCCGATCCGACCGATCGATGCATCCGATCGGGCCGCCGCGGCGTATACGCGTACGCATGCGGGTAATGCGGCGAACGAGTGACGTTCGCCGTGACGAAAGACAGGGGGGGGAGAGGGCCGATCCGACCCGACTTCCGGGTGTTGAGCGCACGTATACCGCCGTGCGTTCCGAACCACATCAACGACTTCGACGAACGAGGAGAGCGATGACGGAGTTGATCGACAACCTGAGAAGCGAGCTGGTGCAGCGGATCGAGGAGCTCGAGCCGCAGGTCCGCGAGCTCGAGCGACTGCGGGAAGCGCTCGATGCCCTCAACGGCGTTCCGCCCCGCCGTTCATCCGGGGCATCGGTCGCCGCCGGACCGGACGAGGGGTCGGCGACCTATGTCCGCGGCGTGCGGCAGCGCCAGGCCTTGACCGCGATCACCCAGCGGCCGGGGATGTACACCCAGGAGCTGGCCGACGAGCTCGGCTTGGAGCCGGGGTTGATCTACGCGCCGGTGCGTCGACTGATCAACGCGGGACTGATCGTGAAGCGCGACTTCCGGCTCTACCCGGCGTAGCTCGCGGCAACATCGGAGGCGCAGCGGGGAGCGCAGAAGCGGGTGAGAACCCAGTCCCCGCGGGCGATTCGGGGCCGGTGGCGGCCGTCTCGAAAGACGCCCTCGAACCACGCGCCTCGCCGATAGTCGGAAGTCCGAGTATATTCGGGACGTACGTGTCGCGCGTCACGCGAGGCCGTCGTCCTGCGTGTCGCGCAGGAGTCTGCGCAGCACCGTCATCGGAAGGCTTCCCATGAGTTCCAGCGTCCCTGTCATTCCCCACTTCATCGGCGGCAAGCGCGTCGACGGTACGTCCGGCAAGTTCGCCGACGTCTTCGATCCGAGCACCGGCCAGGTGCAGGCGAAGGTCGCGCTGGCGACCACCGAGGAGCTTCGTGCCGCGGTCGAGAACGCCAAGGCCGCGCAGCCGGGGTGGGCGAAGACCAACCCGCAGAAGCGGGCGCGGGTGCTGGCGAAGTTCGTCGCGCTGATCAACGACAACATGCAGGAGCTCGCCGAGCTGCTCTCCAGCGAGCACGGCAAGACCGTTCCGGACGCCAAGGGCGACATCCAGCGTGGACTCGAGGTCGCGGAGTTCGCGACCGGGATCCCGCACCTGCTCAAGGGCGAGTACACGGACAACGCCGGCACCGGCATCGACGTCTACTCGATGCGCCAGCCGCTCGGCGTCGTCGCCGGCATCACCCCCTTCAACTTCCCGGCAATGATCCCGCTGTGGAAGATCTCCCCGGCGATCGCGTCCGGCAACGCCTTCATCCTCAAGCCGTCCGAGCGTGACCCCTCGGTGCCGCTGCGGCTGGCCGAGCTGGCGATCGAAGCCGGTCTGCCCGCCGGCATCCTCAACGTCGTCAACGGCGACAAGGTCGCCGTCGACGCGATCCTCCACGACGAGGACATCCGCGCCGTCGGCTTCGTCGGCTCGACCCCGATCGCGCAGTACATCTACGAGACGGCCGCGCAGACGGGCAAGCGCGCGCAGTGCTTCGGCGGCGCGAAGAACCACGCGATCATCATGCCCGACGCCGACCTCGACGAGGTCGCGGACGCGCTCGTCGGCGCCGCCTACGGCTCGGCCGGTGAGCGCTGCATGGCGATCTCGGTGGCCGTCCCGGTCGGCAAGGACACCGCCGATCGCCTGATCGAGATCCTCAAGCCGAAGGTCGAGGCGCTGAAGATCGGCGCGCCGACCGATCCGAGCGTCGACTACGGCCCGCTGGTCACGCAGGCCGCCAAGGACCGCGTGATCGAGTACATCGGGATCGGCGAGGCCGAGGGCGCGACCCTCGTCGTCGACGGCCGCAAGGGCGAGGTCTCGGGCGACGAGAACGGCTTCTACGTCGCCGGCACGCTGTTCGACAACGTCAAGCGCGAGCACCGGATCTACCAGGAGGAGATCTTCGGGCCCGCGCTGATGGTCGTCCGCGCGGACAGCTTCGAGGACGCGCTGGCGTTGCCGAGCGAGCACGACTACGGCAACGGCGCCGCGATCTTCACCCGCGACGGCCACACCGCCCGCGAGTTCGCGCGGCGGATCGACACCGGCATGATCGGGATCAACGTGCCGATCCCGGTGCCGATCGCGTACCACACGTTCGGCGGCTGGAAGAAGTCCGGCTTCGGCGACCTCAACCAGCACGGTCCCGACTCGATCCGCTTCTACACGAAGACGAAGACGGTCACGGCTCGCTGGCCCTCGAGCGAGATCACCGACCAGTCCGGATCGCACTTCGTGATCCCGACGATGGACTGATCAGGGTGTCCGCGACGATGACCGCGCCGTTCCACCTCGACGAGGACCAGCGCGAGATCCAGGGGATGGCGCGGTCCTTCGCGGACGAGCGCCTGGCCCCCCACGCGGTCCAGTGGGACCATGACAAGCACCTGCCGGTCGACGTGCTCCGCGAGGCCGCGGAGCTCGGCTTCGGCGGGATCTACTGCCGCGAGCAGTTCGGCGGGTCGGAGCTGACCCGCCTGGACGCCGCGCTGATCTTCGAGGCGCTCGGCACGGGCTGCACGACGATCGCGGCGTACATCTCGATCCACAACATGGCGACCTGGATGGTCGACACGTTCGGCAACGACGAGCAGCGCGCCAAGTGGGTCCCCGGGCTGACCTCGATGGAGCAGCTCGGTGCCTACTGCCTGACCGAGGCCGGTGCCGGTTCCGACGCCGCCGCGCTCTCCACCACGGCGGTGCTCGACGGTGACGAGTACGTGCTCAACGGCAGCAAGCAGTTCATCTCGGGCGCCGGCACCGCCGGGGTCTACGTGATCATGGCCCGGACCGGTGGTCCGGGGCCGAAGGGGATCACCGCGTTCGTCGTCGAGGACGGCACGCCGGGGCTCTCGTTCGGCAAGCAGGAGGACAAGATGGGGTGGCGCGCGCAGCCGACCGCCGCCGTCATGTTCGACAACTGCCGGATCCCGGCCGCCAACCGCCTCGGTGACGAGGGCGGCGGCTTCCGGATCGCGATGGCCGGCCTGGACGGCGGGCGCCTGAACATCGGTGCCTGTTCGGTCGGCGGCGCCCAGTCCGCGCTCGAGAAGACGATCCGGTACGTCGGCGAGCGCGAGCAGTTCGGCGGCCCGATCGGCGGCTTCCAGAGCATCCAGTTCACGGTCGCCGACATGGCGACCGAGCTGGAGATGGTCCGCACCTTCCTGTGGCGCGCCGCGGCGGCGCTCGACGCCGGCGACCCCGACAAGACCCGGCTCTGCGCGATGGCCAAGCGGGTCGCCACCGACGTGACGATCCAGGTCGCGGACCGCGGCCTGCAGCTGCACGGCGGCTACGGGTTCCTCAACGAGTACGGCATGGAGAAGATCGTCCGCGACCTCCGCGCCCACCAGATCATCGAAGGCACCAACGAGGTGATGCGCGTGATCGTTTCGCGGGACGTGCTGGGGCGGGGGGCATGACTTCGATGATGGAGATCGTCCCCACCCAAGCCCCCAACGAGGTGATGCGCGTGATCGTTTCGCGGGACGTGCTGGGGCGGGGGGCATGAGCGCCGTTCCGAAGACCGCTCCGGCGACCGAGCCGAACGGCACCGACACTGACGTCCTGGTCCGGACGGCCGGGGCGCTGGGGCGGCTGACGCTCAACCGCCCGAAGGCGATCAACGCGCTCTCGCTGGAGATGGTCCGCCAGCTCCAGGTCGGCCTGGACCGGTTCGAGCGGGACGACGCGATCAAGGTCGTGCTGCTCGACGGCGCCGGTGACCGCGGGCTCTGTGCCGGCGGCGACATCATCGCGCTGCGCGACGCCGCCCAGAGTGGCGATCACGAGCCGGCCCACACCTTCTGGGCCGAGGAGTACGTGCTCAACGCGCGGATCGCGTCGTTCCCCAAGCCGATCGTGGCGATCATGGACGGCGTCGTGATGGGCGGCGGGATCGGCCTCGCCGGCCACGCCTCGCACCGGCTGGCGACCGAGCGGCTGATCAGCGCGATGCCGGAGGTCGGCATCGGCTTCGCCCCCGACGTCGGCGGCACCTGGCTGCTGTCGCGCGGCGACGGCGAGCTCGGCACCCATCTGGCGCTGACCGGCGACCGGCTCGGCGCCCACGACGCGATCGCCGGCGGCCTGGCCGACCGGATCGTCGCGTCGGATGCGCTCGAGCAGCTTGTCGCGGACCTGGAGTCCGGCGACGTCGACGCTGCGATCGAGGCGGCCGAGGGCGTCGAGGTCGAGATCCCGTCGGGCAAGCTCAGCGGCGCCCGCGGCTGGATCAACGAGGCCTACGCGCACGACACGGTCGAAGAGATCGTGGCGGCGCTGGAGGGCTTGCAGGGCGAAGGGCCCGAGAAGGCGCTGAAGGCGATCCGACGCGCGTCGCCGACGTCGCTCAAGGTGACGCTTCGGGCGCTGCGCAGCGCCCGTGAGCTGCCGTCGCTGGAAGCGGCGCTGACGCAGGAGCTGCGCGTGTCGTGCGGGTTTCTCAGCGGAGACGACTTCGTCGAGGGTGTGCGCGCGCAGGTGGTAGACAAGGACCGCAACCCGCAGTGGAAGCCGGCCACGCTGGAGGAGGTCTCCGACAGCGACCTGGACCGGTACTTCGCGCCCCTGGGCGCAGGCGATCTGGAGTTCAACGCATGAGCACCCCAGCAGACACGACCGTCGGATTCGTCGGGCTCGGCCACATGGGCGGGCCGATGGCGATCAACCTCGCCAAGGCCGGCTACGCCGTGCGCGGATTCGACGTGGCCCAGGCCGCCCTCGACGCCGCCGAGGCCGAGGGCGTGACGCCCGTGACGACGATCAAGCAGGCCGTCGACGGCGCCGACGTGGTGATCACGTCGCTGCCCAACGGCGCGCTCGTCCACCAGTGCTACCGGGGTGACGAGGGCATCATCGCCAACGCCACGCCGAACGCGCTGCTGATCGACACCTCGACGATCGACGTCGACGACGCCCGCGCGGCGGCCGACGAGGCGCGGGCCGCGGGCCTGCGCGCGCTCGACGCCCCGGTTTCCGGTGGCGTGGTCGGCGCGAAGGCCGGCACGCTCGCGTTCATGGTCGGCGGTCCCGAGGAGGTCGTCGAAGCGGCGCGCCCGGTCTTCGACGTGATGGGCGCCAAGGCGGTCCGCTGCGGCGACTCCGGTGCCGGCCAGGCGGTCAAGCTGGCCAACAACATGCTGCTGGCGATCCACCAGATCGGCGTCTCGGAGGCGTTCGCGCTGGCCGAGAAGCTCGGCGTCGAGGATCAGGCGTTCTTCGACGTGGCCTCGGTCGCGACCGGCACCTGCTGGGCGCTCAACGTCAACTGCCCGGTCGCCGGCCCGGTCCCTGCCAGCCCAGCCAACCGCGATTACGAGCCCGGGTTCGCGGTCGGACTGATGAACAAGGACCTCGGTCTGGCGCTCGGCGCCGTCGAGAAGCAAGGCGTCGACGCCAAGCTCGGCAAGCTCGCGGGCGAGGTCTACGCCCGGCTCAACGAGACGGACGCGACGTCCAAGGACTTCTCGGTGGTCTACCGCGAGGTCGCGAAGAACTCCGGCGTGGAAGGGGCCTGAGATGACGGACCAGAGCTTCGAGACGATCCTGATCGAGCGCCACGACCGCGTCGCGCTCGTCACGCTCAACCGCCCGAAGGCGCTCAACGCGCTGAGCTCCGAGGTGATGCGCGAGCTGACCACGGCGCTGAAGGCGCTCGACGTCGACGCGTCGGTCGGCTGCATCGTGCTTACCGGGTCCGAGCGGGCGTTCGCCGCCGGCGCGGACATCAAGGAGATGGCCGAGCAGTCCTACCAGGACATGTACGGGTCGGACTTCTTCGCCGGCTGGGACGGCGTCGGTGAGGTCCGCACGCCGATCATCGCCGCGGTCGCCGGGTTCGCGCTCGGCGGCGGCTGCGAGCTGGCGATGATGTGCGACTTCATCCTCGCCGCCGACACCGCGAAGTTCGGTCAGCCCGAGATCAAGCTCGGCGTGATGCCGGGCATGGGCGGCTCGCAGCGGCTGACCCGCGCGATCGGCAAGTCGAAGGCGATGGAGATGTGCCTGACCGGGCGCAACATGGGCGCCGAGGAAGCCGAGCGCGCCGGCCTGGTCGCCCGGATCGT
>JBQGEK010000223.1:0-5358 GCA_052039575.1 Patulibacter sp.
GGCGCTGGGGGCCGTGGCCGCCTGGGTGGTCGTCCGTCGCGCCGGGGCCGCCGCCCGCGGGCTGGCGGCCCTGCCGCTGAGGGCTGCCGGCGCGATCGCGATCGCGCTGCACTTCGCGATCCGCGGGGTGCTGGTCGACCGGGTCACCACCCCGGAGGTCCGCGACGCCGGGTTCGCCGTCTACGACGCGTTCCTCGACGTCACCGTGACGATCGCGATGGCGACGATCGGCGTCGGTCTGCTGCTGGTCGTCGCGCTCGGGGCCCTTGGCCGCCGCGTCTCGCTGACCACCAGCGTGCGCCTGCGCTGGGCCGCGATCCGCGACTCGGACCGCGGACGCCGGGCGAGCGGCGCCGTCGCGGCTGCACTCGGGCTGCTGGTGCTGATCGATCACGAGACCGCGCAGCGCCTGCTGCTGCCGGTCGCCGGCCTGGGTCTGATGGTCGTCGGGCTCGAGACCCTGCTGCGGTCGACGTCGTTCGCGGACGAGCTGGCCGGGGAGCGCGAGCGACTCGCCGACGAAGCGGAGGGTGACGACGGACGGACCGACGACGAGTCGGAGGACGGGAACGACCCCGCCGAGCGCGATCGCCGTCGGCAGACGCTGATCCGGGTCGGCGTCGCGGTCGCGGTGATCGTGGTCGGCGGGGTGGCGATCGGCGGCAGCGTCAACGAGTCGCTGCAATCGCGGAGCCACCAGAACCCGTCAGCCTGCAACGGCTCCGAGGACTACTGCGACCTGCGGCTCGACGAGCTGGCGCTGCCGGCCACGCACAACGCGTTCTCCGCAGCGAGTGACCGGTTCGTGCTCGCCGAGCAGCAGGAGGGCGTCGGCGCTCAGCTGAAGGCCGGTATCCGTGGTCTGCTGATCGACTCGTACCTCGCCAACCCGACCGACGACGGCCGGATCTACACCCGACTCGACCTGAGCCCGAACAGCCGCACCAAGATCGAGGACTCGATCGGATCCGACGCGACGGCCACGGCTCTGCGGCTGCGGTCGCAGATCGGCCGTGACGTCGACGAGTCGGACGAACCGGACCGGTTCTTCTGCCATGGGTTCTGCGAGCTCGGCGCGACGTCGGGCGCGACCCTGTTCGGCGAGATCCGCGACTTCCTGGTCGCGTACCCCCGCGAGGCGCTGGTGATCAGCGTCGAGGACCAGGTTCCGCCGGACCTGTTCGCACGGTTCGTCGAGGACGCCGGGCTGCTGGATCTGACCTGGCAGGCCCCGGTCGACCCGCTGCCGACGCTCGGCGAGATGATCGACTCCGGCGGCCGGATCCTCTGGATGGCGGAGAGCGACGCGGGCGACGTGCCGTGGCTGCACCAGCAGTTCGACCTGGTGCAGGAGAACCCGTACGACATCTCGACGGCGAAGCGCCTGCTCTCCGACGCGGGCTGCGAGGCCAACCGGGGGGACGCCGACAACCCGCTCTTCCTGCTCAACCAGTTCGTCTCGACGATTCCGCCGCGGGCGTCGACCGCGCGGACGGTCAACGCGCAGCGCACGATCATCGAGCAGGTCGAACGTTGCGAGCGCGTCCGCGACCGCAAGGTCAACCTGATCGCGGTCGACTTCTTCCGCACCGGCGACGTGGTCGGCGCGGCGAACGAGATCAACGACCGCCGCGTCGAGGAGAAGCGGTCCGGAGACGCTGACACCGCCGCCGCGGTGGGCTAGGAGACCGCGGACGCTGCGCGAGCGGTTCCGCGTTCTTCGACCGAGCGGCGCGGTTGGCGAGCCTCGTCGGCCGCCCGCGGTCAGTCGCGGAGCCGGGCCGCCCGCGCGGTCAGATGATGTCGCTCCGCCAAGCTCGGTGCGCGTCGAGCGGCCTCGAGGTAGTCCGCGGAGGCCCCGGGGTCCCCGGCCATCTCGGCGATATGGGCGCGGGCCGCGAAGAACCGGTGCTGGCCGGCGATCCGCGGGTCCTCCTCGAGCTCCCGCAGGGCGTCCAGCGCGACGCCCGGCCCCGCGACGTGAGCCAGAGCGACGGTGGCGTTGAGCGTGACGACGGGGTTCGGGGCGATCGCCTCGATCAGCCGGTAGAGCCCGAGGATCTGCGGCCAGTCGGTGTCGTCGACGCTCGCGGCCTCGTCGTGGACGGCGGCGATCGCAGCCTGTAGCTGGTACGTCCCGGGTCGACCCGTCGGCAACGCCGCGGTGACGAGGGCGACGCCCTCCGCGATCAGTGCGCGGTCCCAGCGTCCGCGGTCCTGCTCGGCGAGCGGCACCAGCCGGCCGTCGTCCGTCGTGCGGGCCGGACGCCGGGCATCGGTCAGCAGCATCAACGCGAGCAGGCCGGCGACCTCGGCGTCGCCGGGCACGGCGTGGTGGAGCATCCGGGTCAGCCGGATCGCCTCGTCGGAGAGCCGCGGCACCGTCAGGTCCGGTCCGGTCGCGCTGGCGTACCCCTCGGTGAAGATCAGGTACAGCGCCGCCGACACCGCGCTCAGGCGCGCGGCGTGATCGTCGGGATCGGGCATCCGGAACCGCGCGTCCTGCTCCTGAAGCTGGCGCTTGGCCCGGCTGATCCGCTGGGCCATCGTCGCCTCGGGAACCAGGAACGCTGCGGCGATCTGGGCGGTGGTCAGGCCGCCGACGGCTCGCAGCGTCAACGCCACCTGGCTCGGCAGGCTCAGCGCGGGGTGGCAGCAGAGGAACAGGAGCGTCAGCGAGTCGTCGTCCGTCGCGGACCAGGCGTCCGGCGGCGGCGCGAGCAGCTCCGACTGGGGCGTCGCCAGGAACGTCTGCTCCTCGCGCTGCCGACGCGAGCGATCGCTGCGGACCTCGTCGACCAGCCGACGCGTCGCGACGGTGGTCAGCCACGCCGCGGGATCGTCCGGGACTCCGTCGGTCGGCCACCGCTCGCTCGCGCGCAGCAGCGCGTCCTGGACCGCGTCCTCGCAGGCGTCGAAGCGGCCGTAGCGGCGCGCGAGCCGACTGAGGACCCGCGGCGCGAGCGCGCGCAGCAGGCCCTCGATGCGCGCCGCGTGGCTCACTGGTCGGGAGCGGCCTCGTGGAGGACCGGCCAGACCTCGTTCGGCGTCTGGTCGGCCCACGGCATCTCGGCGGCGATCTCGTGCGCGCGGGCCTCGTTCTCGACGTCGAGCAGGTAGAAGCTCGCGATGTACTCCTTGGTCTCCAGGTAGGGACCCTCGGTCACGATCGGCTTGCCGTCGCGTCGACCGATCAGCTTCGCCTCAGCGGCGTCGGCCAGTCCGTAGGCGCCGATCAGCTCGCCGGTCTCGCGGTACTTGCGGTTGAACGCATCCTGCTTGGCGATGATCTCGGGGAACTGGTCCTCCGGGATCGACGACCACTTCTCGAGGTTGCCGTACGTGAGCATGAGGTACTTCATGACTGGATCCTCTCGGTTCGCCGCACCCTCGTGGTGCGAACGTCATGAGGGAGACGGAGCCGCGATCGCGTTCTCGACATCGGAATCGCGGCGAACGCCGAATCCCGACAGCGAGCCCGTCGGATCGGTGCCGCTGTTGCCGCTGGCTAGAAGACCACGAACCGCCGCGCCAGCGGGCTCAGCGGGGTCTCGAAGAGCAACGCGACCAGACCCTGGTCGAAGGTCTTCGCCAGCCGGCGCACGTCGCGGAAGAGCGGGTCGTCGGCGGCATCCGCGCGGGTCATCGCGGTCAGCCGGGCGCGGATCTCCGGGTCGTCGAGCATCCCGATCCAGCGGTCGTAGGCGTCGAGCGTGCGGATCCCCGCGTCGATCGCGTCGTAGCGCAGGAACGCCTGCGCGAGCCGGTCGGCGGGCGGGGCCTGCAGCTGGTCGACGAGGAACGCCCGCTGCTCGTCGCCGCGCAGCAGGTGGCAGAGCAGCACGGGGACCAGGCCCCCGGCGAACAGCAGCTTGCGGTTGAGTCGCAGCTTGGCGTGGCGCAGGCCCCACTTGCGTTCGTTCGCCCGCGTCTTGCCGGCGAAGTCGACGCAGATCGTCCGCCAGTAGCGGATCAGGTCGTTGAGCAGGAAGCGCGGCGGGCGGTAGTCCTTGGCGTGCCCGACGACGTAGCCGTCGACCACGTGCTCGAACGCCGTGCGATACGCGTCGGCGCCGACCACCGGAACCGACTCCAGCAGCAGCAGCATCCGCTGCGTCAGGTTGTGGTTGCTGTCGTCCTCGAGCCCGATGTTGTCGACCATCGGACCGGTGAAGACCTGCTGGCCGAAGATCCCCTGGGTCCCGGGCTTGGCCTCGTCGGCCCCGAGCAGTCCCTCGAGCTGGGCGATCGCCGGCTGGGCGTCGGCGCGCGGCGCCCCGCCGAGCAGCACCAGGAAGTCGTCGTCGCTGCCGGAGGTCCGCTCGCGACGGCCCCACGAGCCCATCAGCACGATCGACGCGTCGGGATCGCGCGGGATGTCGCGCAGCCGCAGGCGCACCTCCTCGAGCGCGCGGTGCGTCCGCGCCTGGGCCTCGAGCAGGTGGGGGAACCCCCGGTGCCCGTGCGCGGCGAGCTCGCCCAGCGCCCCCTGTGCGGTGTCGATCACGCCCGGAACGCTATCCACCGCGGCGGATCCGCGTACGCGGGGTCGCGTTGCCGGGCGCTCTGGCGACCGGTCGAGGTTTTACACGCAGTACGTGCACAACATCGACCGGTCACCGCGCGGGGGTGGCTCAGCGGGTCGGCAGCGCCGACTCGAGGATCCACGGCACGTCGGGGCAGCGACGCAGCACGGGCTCGAACGCACGCTCGTCGGCTGTCGTCAGCGGCACGTGGTGGCAGCCCGCGTCCAGCGAGCTGATGTGGACGTGGCGCAGCCGCTCGCCGTAGGCGTCGAGCAGCCGGTGCGCCTGCTCCAGCGTCGGGTCGATCGACTGGGCGTGGGGGACGTCGAGGCAGAACGACGCCTCGGGCAGGGCCGCGAACAGCGACGCCAGGTCGGCGACGGTCTGGCCACCGGGCTTGCGCGCGTCCATGTTCTCGATCGTCGCGACGGACCCGAGCGCGGCGTAGCGCTCGGGCACCTCGATCGCGTCGGGGTGCAGCACGATCGCGTCGACCGACGCCGGGAGCTGCAGCAGCCGATCGACCAGCTCGGGCTCGGGCAGCTCGCGGTGCTTGGTCGGGGCGTGGACGCTGACGAAGTCGAACGGCAGACCGTCGCCGTTCTGCTCGAGCCACGCGCAGAGCGAGAGGAACTCGGGCTCCGACAGCGCCGCCAGCTCGACCGCCAGGGTCGAGACGTCCAGCGCCCGCCGGACCAGCATGTCCCACTGGCCGCGCAGCTCGACCAGGTGCCCGGTCGACGTGCCGAGCGGGTGGTGGGCCGTCAGCGCCCGGCCGGTGGTCGGCTCGTCGATCACGGGGGAGGCCATACCGTCGACAGTAGGCCCCGGA
>JBQGEK010000224.1:0-5141 GCA_052039575.1 Patulibacter sp.
CCGCGGCGCCGGCCTGACGTACCTATGACACGTCGTCTAGGAGGCGGTCCAAGCTTCGAGCGGTCGCGGTTCGACACGATTTACGTCAAGAACCTCGACCGCGAGCTGGCGACGCGGCCGAACCGCGAACCCGGCCGGCCCCCTTCTATCCTCTCCGCGATGCCTCCCGCCCGTCGCCGTCGCCCCTCCCGCAAGATCGTCGAGACGCCCGTCGAGCAGCAGCCCGGCGAGACGCTGATCTGGACCGACGGAGCGTGCAAGGGCAACCCCGGGCCGGGTGGCTGGGCCGCCATCGTCGTCGCCCCGACGGTCGCTGCCGACGGCAGCCCGCTCCCGCCCGTCGATGCGGTCGAGCTCTCCGGCGGCGACCCGGCGACGACAAACAACCGGATGGAGTACACGGCCGCTCTCGAGGGCATGCGCTCGCTCCCGGACGGCAGCACGATCTGCATCGTGACCGACTCGCAGCTAATGCTGAACTCGATGACGCAGTGGATCGACGGGTGGAAGCGCAAGGGCTGGAAGACCGCCAGCGGCAGCCCGGTCAAGAACCAGGACCTGGTGATGGCGCTCGACGACGAGATCAAGCGCCACGCGACCGTACGCTGGCACTGGGTCCGCGGCCACGAGACCGGCGACGAGCACGCCCACAAGGCCTTCAACGACCGCGCCGATCAGCTTGCGGTTGCCGCGGCGGCTGCGGTGGGCTGATGGTCCAAACCTCGTCCCGCCCTCGATACGGTGTCAGCATGCGACCGGATGTCGGACGGGCCGAGACGAACATCTCTCAGGTAGAGGCCGACAAGATGGTCACGATCGACGGGGCCGGTGCGCCGGCCGCGCGCCTCGTCCCCGTCGAACCGGCAGGACCGGGAGCAACGTTCCTCACGGCAAGCGGAAGCCTCATGGGTCAGATCACGATCAGCGACGACTCCGACCTGACGAATGCCGAGATCGATGGAATGTTTGAGGGCGGCGCGTAAGCCGTCTGCCGGAAGTGCCACTCCGTCCGAGCACCACTTCAGATCCCCCGCCTACGCCTGCGGATTGAGTCCCAGCGCCTGACGGATTCCCCGGTCGATCTGCTCGACCACCCACTGCGGCAGTGCCGAGACCATCGCCTCGAGGGTGTCCTTGCCCACGGTGGCGATCTGGGTCACGTTGACCACGGAGTCCTCGGGCAGGCCCGACACGTCGAGCGGCAACGCGACGTTGCCCGGAAGCGCTGCCAGACGCCGGGTTCGCGTGATCGCCACGGCGGTAACGGTGGCGATCGACGACGAACCGCATCGGATCCGGATCTGACACGCGTGGGGGCTGGGTTCCAGCTGCTCGTGCGAGTTCCCCCTCCACCACCGGCGCCCGATAGCGTCAGTCGGGACCGTCCGGCGCAGCCTTCGGACCGGCCGGCCGAATCCCTGAACGCGGCGGACTTGTCCGCCCCTGAGCCGCGGAGTGCCTGCATGCAGATCGGCGTCGTCACCGAGATCAAGCCCGAGGAGCAGCGTGTCGCGCTGACCCCGGCGGGTGCTCAGCAGCTCGCCGTGGGCGGGCATCATGTGCGGGTGCAGGCGGGCGCCGGCGTCGGCTCGGGGTTCGGTGACGACGCCTACGCCGATGTCGGTGCCGAGGTGATCCCGGACGCCGCAGACGTCTGGGGCTCCAGCGACCTGCTGCTGAAGGTCAAGGAGCCGATTGCGGACGAGTACCCGCTGCTCAACGACGACGCCACGCTCTTCACCTACCTGCACCTCGCGGCGGACCGCGCGTTGACCGACGCGCTGGTGCACTCGGGCACGACAGCGATCGGCTACGAGACCGTCACGGCCCCGAACCCCGCCGCACCCGACCACCCGCAGCTGCCGCTGCTCGCGCCGATGAGCGAGATCGCCGGCCGGTTGGCCGCGCAGGCCGGCGCGTACTTCCTGCAGGCCCCGTACGGCGGCCGGGGCGTGCTGATCGGCGGTGCGCCGGGGGTCGCGCCGGCCCGAGTCGTCGTGATCGGCGGTGGCGCGGTCGGCACCAACGCCGCGAGGGTCGCGATCGGCATGGGCGCCGAGGTCACGATCCTGGAGCGCGATCTCGGCCGGCTGACCGAGCTCGAGCAGCGGTTCGACGGTCGGGTTCGGGTACTGATGAGCGACCCGCTCACGGTCGACGCCGAGCTGCGGCACGCCGACGTCGTGATCGGCGCCGTGCTCGTCGCCGGGGCTGCCGCGCCGAAGATCATCACCCGCGAGATGCTCGACGAGATGCAGGCCGGCGCCGTGCTCGTCGACGTCGCGATCGATCAGGGCGGCTGCGCCGAGACCTCACGGCCGACGACGCACGCCGACCCGACGTTCACGGTCGACGGCGTGCTCCACTACTGCGTGGCGAACATGCCGGGGTCAGTGCCCGTCACCGCGACTCGCGCCTTGACCAACGCCACCCTCCCCTACATCCACGCCCTCGCCGACCAGGGAATCGACGCGGCACTCGAAGCCGACCCCGGCCTGCGCAACGGCGTCAACGTCCGGAACGGGGAGATCTTGGTCGACGCCGTGCGGGAGGCGTTGGGGCGGTACCCGGATTCGATGCCATAGCGATCACGGTCGCGGTAGCGGCTCGGCGGTAGCCGCCACGCTCGCCGTCGAGATCGTCAGCCAGCCTTCCGCCAGCTCGACGAGGTGGTCGGCGAGCTGCTCGTCGGTCACGGTCAGGGTGCCGTTGAGGCGGCGGGTCAGGAGTTCTCCGGCGGCGCCGACCAGCGAGGCGGCGCCGAGCTCGATCGCCAGGCCGGTCGGGGCGTTCTCGCCGAAGACCGCCGGGGCCTGGTCGCGCACCAGCCGCTCGAAGCCGAGCAGCGAGTCCCGCCGGCGGTGCTGGAGCGTCGGGCTGTCCAGCCCCTCGAGGAACGCGACGTACCCCCGCCGCGGGTCGGCGGCGAAGACGCCGAGCACCTGCTCGACCACCGCGCGTAGCCGCGTCCGGGCGTCGGGCGCATCGACCGCCGCGGCGTCGAGCACCGCCCGCTGGACGTCGGCCGCCAGGTCGTAGATCAGCTCGACGTAGAGCGCGTCGCGGTCACGGAAGCTCTCGTAGAAGTACCGCTCGGTCAGGCCCGCGCGCTGGCAGATCGCGGTCATCGTTGCCGTGCGCCAGCCGCCCGACGCCATCAGGTCGAGCGCGGCCTCGAGCAGCTTGCCGCGGCGCTCGGCTCGGCGTTCGTCGGGAGTCTTGCCGCGGAAGGTCCGCTCACCAGCCATCGAGTCGATCGTACCCGTACAGCGTGTTGACAGGGAACCCTGTCAAGTGCGAAGGTCCGGTGGACAGCGCATCCGTCACCTCGTCGAAGCGAGTGCCAGCCATGCCGGTAGCCGACCGCCGTACCGCCGACCGTTCCCATCCCACCGTGGCCGCCGCGCCGCCCAAGCCGATCGAGAACCGGATCGCGATTCGCACCGGGCGAGACCTGGTGCGCGAGCTACGGATCCGTCGCACCGGCCGGATCCCCGCCGGCAACCACTGGCCGAGCCTCTCCAACACCTGGATGGGCCTGACCGACCCGCTGCGGTTCCTGCTGTCCCACTACGAGCAGTACGGCCCGGTCTTCACCGTTCGCAGCCTCCACGAGCCGGTCGTCTGGGCGATCAGCCCGACCGCCAACCAGCAGATCCTGGTCAGCGAGTTCGACGCGTTCTCGTGGCGCCGCGGACGGTTCCGCGACCTCGAGCCGCTGCTGGGCGACGGCATGCTCAACATCGACGGCGCCTACCACCGCGAGATGCGCAAGCTGCTGCTGCCCGCGTTTCACCGCGAGCAGGTCGAGGCGTCCACCACGGTGATGCTGGAAGAGGGGCTCGCGGCCGCGAACGAGCTCGTGCCCGGCCGGATCGACGTCTACGGCTGGGTCCGCGACGTCGCGCTGCGGATCGCCCTGCGCGGCCTGCTCGGAATGCGCGGCGACAGCGATCGCGCGCACCAGATGGCGGTGGCCTTCTCGCGTGCGCTCGACCTCTACGGCCTGCCCCTGCCCGTGCAGATGCTGCGCGGACCGGGCAGCCCCTACTCCCACGCCCAAGGCGGCCGCAAGGCGCTCGACGCGCTGATCGTCGGCGAGATGCAGGAGCGCCGGGACGCGGGCGATCCCGGCGACGGTGCGCTCGGCATGCTGCTCGCGGCGACCGACGCCGACGGCGAGCCGCTGCCGCTGCAGGCCGTCCGCGACCAGGCGGTGACGCTGCTGTTCGCCGGGCACGACACCACCACCGCGACCCTGACGTTCCTGCTCTACGAGCTCGGCCGGACGACCGACGCCCGCGACGCGGTCGAGGCCGAGCTCGACGAGGTGCTGGGCGGAGAGGCGCCGACCGTGGCGCACCTGGGCGGCAGCGGACTGCCGGTGCTCGAACGGACGATCAGCGAGACGGTACGTCGCTACCCACCCGCCTGGGTCGGTCCGCGTCGGACGGTTCGGCCGGTCACGCTCGACGGGGTCGACGTCCCCGCCGGGATCGCCGTCCACTACAGCTCGTGGGCGACCCACCACCTGCCCGAGTACTGGGAGGACCCGCTGGCGTTCCGCCCGGACCGGTTCCTGCCCGAGGCGGTCGCCGCACGACCGAAGGGTGCCTACATCCCGTTCGGCGGTGGTTCGCGGATGTGCCTGGGGATGCGGTTCGGTCAGTACGAGCTGCGTACCCTCGCGGCAGTGCTGCTCGCCCGCTTCCGCTTCGCCCCGGCGCCCAGCGACACGCTGCGGATCATCACGACCCCGACGCTCGGGCCGGCGGGTGGGCTGCGGTTCGACGTGCGACATCGCTGAGTTCGCAACCCGAATCGACTCCGCGTCGGCCGTGCCCCGGACTGGTACCACGAACGCGGGGCCCAGCAGCCCGGATCGACTCCGCGACGGACCGTCCGGACGAGGAGTCGATCGGTGCCGCCACCCGCCGCCGCCACCCGCCCGCCTGCCACCCGCGGCCCGCTACAGCACCACCGTCGTGCCGTCGTGCACGATCACGCGGTCCTCGCCGTGCCAGATCACGGCGCGAGCGAGCACGGTGCGCTCGATGTCGCGGCCGACCGCCTTCAGCGCTTCGACGTCGTCGTTGTGCGAGACACGGGCGACGTCCTGCTCGATGATCGGCCCTGCGTCG
>JBQGEK010000225.1:0-3679 GCA_052039575.1 Patulibacter sp.
ACCACCGGCTCGACGAGCTGGCGGAGCGGCTGGCACCCGAGCTGGCGCCGCGGATCGACGCGCTGGTCACCACGGTGCCGGCAGCGGTCTGGTCGACGCTCTGCCCGCGCCCGCCCCAGACCCGGGTGGTCGCGATCGCTCGCCGCCCGCAGCACCGTGCTGCCGCCGTCCTGGCCCAGCCGGGGCCCGAGCCCGTGATCCTGTTGGAAGATCCGCGGACGATGAGCAACATGGGCGCCTGCGTCCGCGTCGCGGCGGCGTCCCCCGACGTTGCGGGCGTCCTGACCACGGGGGAGAGCGACCCGTGGAACCCGGCCGCGCTGCGCGGCGCCGCTGGACTGCACTACGCGCTGCCGGTCGCCCGCGCGACCGGCCTGGAGCCGACCGACCGACGACTGGTTGCGATCGACCCCGAGGGCGACGAGCTCGGCACGGCAGCTATTCCGCCGCGGGCGCTGATCGCCTTCGGCACCGAGCGCTACGGCCTGAGCGACGCGCTGCTCGAACGCGCCGACCAGCGGATCCGGATCCCGATGCGCGCCGGGGTGTCGAGCCTCAACTTGGCGACCTCGGTGGCCGCGGTGCTGTTCGGTCGCCGATGGAGCCGTTCGGCGTAAGGGTGCCCTACGATGAGTCTGTCGTCTCCCGACCCGACGAGGACCCGATGGCCACATCCGCTCGCCCGACCCGCCGCACGCTGCAGACCGAAGTCGTCGAGGTCCACCGCCTGACCCCGCAGATGTACCGCGTGGTGCTGACCGGCGACGATCTGGCGGAGCTCCCCGTCGGCGCGTTCACCGATCACTACGTGAAGGCGATCCTGCCGGGTCCGGGCGCGACCTACCGCGCCCCGTTCGACGTCGAGCAGGTCAAGGCCGAGCACCCGAAGGAGCAGTGGCCGCGGGTCCGCAGCTATACCGTGCGGGCGTGGGACGCCGCTCAGCGCCGGCTGACGCTCGACTTCGTGCACCACGGCGAGATCGGCGTCGGAGGCCCGTGGGTCGCGGGAGCGCAGCCGGGAGACGTGCTCCAGCTGCTCGGGCCGGGTGGCGGCTACGTCCCGGCGGCCGACGTCGACTGGCACCTGCTGGTCGGCGACGAGTGCGTGATCCCGGCGATCGCGGTGGCGCTCGAGCGGATTCCCGCGGGTCGGCCGGTGATCGCCGTGATCGAGATCGAGAGCGCGATCGAGCAGCAGGAGCTCCCGACCGATGCGGACGCGCGGATCATCTGGGTCCACCGCGCCGACTGCCCGGACGACGACGACCGGCTGCTGTACGCCGTCGAGGCGCTCGACATCCCCGACGGCTCCTGGGACGCCTTCCTCCACGGCGAGGCGACGAGCGTACGCCGGATCCGGAAGCACCTGCTCGCCGACCGCGGGGTCGATCCCGAGCGCTTCTCCGTGTCCGGCTACTGGAAGCGCAGCCGCGACGACGAATCCTGGCGCGCCGAGAAGCGCCAGTGGCTCGAGGACGTCGCGAAGGACGTGCCCGCGGCTGGCTGAGGCCAGCGACGGGCGTCGGTCCGCGCTGGTCGGTCGTCCGCAGTCGGACCCTGCTCGCGTACTCGCGCAGCGCGGCCTCGACGGCCACGGCGTAGCCCTGGTTGCCGGCTGGAGCGACGGTCCGCCGAGAGCCGGGAAGCCCGCGGCGCGGACCGCGACCGGTTCGGACGCGGGAAGGGACGGAGTATCGAGGTCGGGTATCCACCTACGACCGCCGCGATCAAGCGATCCGCCGATCCGGGCGGTCGCTCGTCCGCGAGAGCCCGCCGACCCGCTGAGTAGGCTCCGCGTCACACGATGCGACCACCCGCGAACTACCTGGCGATCGAGGCTGGCAGCGACGTGGTCGCCGAGCTGGAGGTCAAGCGCAGCCGCTTTCTCTGCTTCCTGCGACGGGTCGACGACGAGGTCGGAGCCCGGGCGCTGCTCGCCGAGCTGCGCACGTCGCACTACGGAGCCCGGCACCACTGCTCGGCGTTCGTCGTCGGCCCGCAGCGCGCGCTCCAGAGGTCCAACGACGACGGCGAGCCTGCGGGAACCGCCGGCATGCCGATGCTCCAGACCCTGCTCGGCTGCGAGGTGCCCGGTGCGGAGTCGACCGAAACGGCACCGTTGAGCGACGTCGCGGCCGTGGTCGTCCGGTACTTCGGTGGCACCCTGCTCGGAGCCGGCGGCCTGACCCGCGCCTACGCCGCGTCGGTCGGCGCCGCGCTCGCCGAGGCCCGCTTCGTTCGCCGCGAGTCGTGGCCGCTACGCCAGCTGACCTTGACCCACGACGTCGCCGGACGGCTCGAACACGACCTGCACAGTTCCGGGGCCGTGGTCCGCAACACCGACTACGTGATCGACGGCGTGCGGTTGACCATCGCCGTGCCGGGCGGGCCCGACGGCCTGGAGCGATTCGAGCGCTGGCTCGCCGAACGGCAGCTGGCCGCCGAGGACGTCGGGGCCGAGTGGATCGACGTGCCGGTCGGCTGACCTGCCGCTTCGCGCCGCGCCACGCGGTCCACCGCGGCGGTCGCGGCGCGGATCTACCTCAGCGCCTGCACGCCCGCAAGCGCGTATGCGTGGGGCCGGAGGGCCGTCCGGCCCCGGACGACGTCGAACTCGAGCTGCTCGACGCGGTCGAGGATCCGCACGTAGACCGTGCGTGCCAGACGCACCCCGCGGCGCATCGACACTGGCACCAGGTGCTCGACGTCGGCCGTCGACGCAAACAGCCGGCGTGCCCGCGCGACCTGGAGCGCGACATGCTCGCGGAGCTCGGACGTGACCTGCCCCGACCGCAGGGTGGCCTCGTCGAGCCCCGGCAGGTAGACCCGGTCCATCGTCCAGTCCTCGTGGACGTCGCGGATGAAGTTGGTCAGCTGGAACGCGACGCCGAGCCGCGCCAGTTCCTCGCGTCCGTCCTCGCCGTCGATCCCCATCACCGGCGCCATGATCCGACCGACGGTCGCCGCGCTGCCCTCCATGTAGTGATCGAGCGCGACCACGCTGTCGATCCGCACGCGATCGTCGCAGTCGACCCGCATCGAACGCATGTAGACGTCGAGCAGATGCAGGGGGAGCGTGCCGTCGCGGCCCGCGTGGGTCAGCGCGGCCAACACCGGGTGGTCGCTGTGGCCGCTGGCCAAGCCGTCGCGCAGCGCCCCGTGCCAGCGGTCCAGCTCGGCCCGCCGTTGCGTCGCGTCGGTCCCGACGCGATCCCCGTCGACGATCTGGTCGGCCCCCCGGAAGAATCCGTAGAGCGCATGGACCACTGGCCGCCGCTGACGCGGCAGCCGAGACGTGGCCAGGAAGAACGTCGGGTCGTAGCGGACCTGCATCCGACGACAGCGGGCATAGGCCGACCGCACGGAGCGGGATTGGTGAGGGGAACCGGGCGAGAGGATCCTAGATTCGTACCGGATCGCGGACCGCTTCAGGAGCTACGGGCGGTATCGAAGCTGCGCAGCCGCAGCGAATTGGACAGCACGAACACGCTCGACAGCGCCATCGCGGCCCCCGCCAGGATCGGATTGAGCAGGCCCGCCATCGCCACCGGGATCAGGATCACGTTGTAGGCGAAGGCCCAGAACAGGTTGCCCTGGATCGTCCCGAGGGTCCGCCGCGACAGCCGGATCGCGTCGCCGGCCCCGCGCAGGTCGCCCGAGACGAGGGTCAGGTCGGACG
>JBQGEK010000226.1:0-18284 GCA_052039575.1 Patulibacter sp.
AGATGTACGGAAGCATCGGGTGCTACTTGCGCAGCGCGCTTACGACCGACTTCTCGAGCGGCTCGAGCGTGGCCGCGGCGATGCAGGTCGGCTTGCCGTCTTCGAGCGCACGGAACTGCTCGTACGGCGACCACCGGAAGAAGCAGCGGGCGGAGCTCGGCTTCCCCTTCTAGAAGGCCAGCGGCGGGACGATGCCGTCGAGGGTCTCGCCGTTGAGCCCGACCAGCGCGTCCTGCACGGCCTCGGAGGTCAGCTCGCCGTCGACCCGCTCGGCGGCCGCGGCGAATGCCTGCAGTGCCGCCCAGGCACGGAGCGCGACCGAGTTGTCCTGAGGACTGTCGATGAGCGACGACGCGTGCTCCTCGAGCGCCTTGCGGTATGCCGCCACGCCCGGGATCTTCGTCTCGAAGAACGGCGCGACCGGGTCGAGCACGACGCTGCCGCGGTACGCCGGATTGGTCTTCCACGCGGGGTTCGTCGTCGCGCCGCTGATCACCTGCGTGGCCTCGACACCCTGCTCGGCGCACGCCTCGCTCATCCGGACGGCCAGCTCGTCGGACAGCGAGTTGAAGATCGCGTCGACGCGGGATCGCCGGAACTGCTGGCAGTAGGTGGTGAAGTCGGCGCTGGTCACCGGGACCTTCGCCGCCACGGGCACTTCGACGCCCTGGGCCTCGACCCCGAGCTGGAGCAGAGCGGACTGCTGCGCGCAGGCCGGTTGCTCCGCGCAGTAGGCCAACCCGAGCCGGCCGCCGAGCTGCCGCGCCTGCTCGCCGAGACCGTAGACCACGGCGAGCGACGAGCCCTGCACGCTGAAGTTGTCCGGGTTGATCATCGAGTCCGTCTCGGTGGTCGCGGTGATGATCGGCACCCCCTTGGCGCTCGCGCGCGACGCCCACCCAGCGACCGCCGGATCCTGGTTGGGCACGATCGCCAGCACCTGCTCACGATCGAGCAGCTCCCGTGCCGCCGCCGTGCCGGCCGCGGGCGACCCGCCGATGTCCTTCTTGATCACCCGTACGGGGCGACCCTTGATCCCGCCGCCGGCGTTGACGGTCTCGACCCAGGCGTCGATCACCTGGGGCACGCCGCCGTAGGTGCTGGAGAACGGTCCCGTGTAGGTGCCCACGGCGCCCAGCACGATCGGCGGCTGGCCGTTGGCCCCCGCTTCGTCGCCGGACGAGGACGATCCGCAGCCGGCGAGCGCCAGTGCTCCTACCGCCATGGTGGTCACCGCCAGGCGTACTCGTCCGCCCCGTCGCTTCTCGGTCATCTGCTCTCTCCTCGTAGTGGGGCCCGTCGGGGGCCTCAACGTCGTCTAGTGAACTACTACCAGTCCAAAGGACTACTTGACAAGCCTACTTGTCTGGTCTGTATGTTCGTAAGTGAACTGATCTAGTTCACGTGATCAATCGAAGGAGCAGGATGACGAGTCAGTACGCGCTGGTGGCGGGCGTCGGCATGGTGCCGTTCAAGACGCCGAAGCACAGCGACCCCTACGACGTAATGGTCAGCGGCGCCGTGAACGCCGCGCTGAAGGACTCCGGACTGGACTACGCGGACGTCGAGCAGGCGTTCGTCGGCTACGTCCAGGGCGACTCGACCAGCGGGCAGCACGCGCTCTACGGCCTCGGCATGACCGGGATCCCCGTCGTGAACGTCAACAACAACTGCGCGACCGGCTCGTCCGCCCTCTGGATGGCGCGCCAGGCGGTGGCCAGCGGTGCGGCCGACTGCGTGCTCGCCCTCGGCTTCGAGCAGATGCAGCCGGGCCCGCTCGGACCGCGCTGGGACGACCGCCCCAGCCCGTTCACGCGCTTCGACGCCGTCACGGCCGAGGTTCAGGGCGCGAGCGACGCGCCGCACGCCGCGCAGTACTTCGGCGGGGCCGGGGCCGCGTACGCCGCCCTGCACGGACTGGAACCCGACACGCTGCCGCGGATCTCGGTCAAGGCCCGCCGCCACGCCGCCCACAACCCCTACGCGGTATTCCGCGACCCGGTCACCGTCGAGGACGTGCTCGCGTCTCCGCACATCTTCGGTCCCCTGACCCGGCTGCAGTGTTGCCCGCCCACCTCCGGCGCGGCTGCGGCGCTGCTCGTCAGCGAGGACTTCGCCCGTCGTCGTGGCGCGCGGACCGACGTCCGCATCGCCGCCCAGGCGATGGCCACCGACACGCCGCAGACCTTCGACGGCAACATGGTCAATCTCGTCGGCTGGGACATGTCGCGGCGGGCCGCCCAGCAGGTCTACGACGAGGCCGGCGTCGGCCCCGAGGACCTGCAGGTCATCGAGCTCCACGACTGCTTCACCAGCAACGAGCTGCTGACCTACGAGTCGCTGGGACTCACCCCGGAGGGGACCGCGGAGCGGTTCGTCCAGGACGGCGACAACACCTACGGCGGCAACGTCGTCGTCAACCCCTCGGGCGGCCTGCTCTCCAAGGGGCACCCGCTCGGCGCGACCGGACTGGCGCAGTGCGCCGAACTGACCTGGCAGCTGCGGGGCGAGGCCGGCGACCGGCAGGTCGACGGCGCGCGGATGGCGCTGCAGCACAACATCGGGCTCGGCGGTGCCGGGGTCGTGACGCTCTACGAGCGGACGTGACCGGCATGGTCATCGACGTCGACGCCGCCAAGGCCTTCACGTTCCCCCAGCACACGGTGACCGTCGACCGCCGGCAGCTGGTCGCCTTCGCGAACGCGATCGGTGAGGACAACCCCGTCTACCGCGACCTCGAGGCGGCGCGCGCCGCCGGGTATCCCGACCTGCCGATTCCGCCAACGTTCCTCTTCACCCTCGAGCTGGAGACGTACGGCCTCGGATACCTGCCGGAGATGGGCATCGATCTCCAGCACGTCCTGCACGGCGAGCAGCAGTTCGACTACGACGCGCTGGGGTTCGCCGGCGAGCAGCTGACGATCGACCTGCGGGTCGTCGACGCCTACACCCGCAAGGGCGGCGCCCTCGGGTTCCTTGTCAAGAGCGCCGTGGTCCGCCGCGGCGACCAGCCGATCGCGACGACCCGACAGGTCGTCCTCGTCCGCGCCCCGGAGGTGCACGCATGACCGTCCTCGACGAGCCCGCAGTCGGTGCGGAGCTCCCGCCGCTCACCGTCTCCCCGATCACGCGCACGACGCTGGCGCTGTTCGCCGGGGCGTCGGGCGACCACAACCCGATCCACATCGACATCGACGCGGCCCGCGCGGCGGGTCACGACGACGTCTTCGCGCAGGGAATGCTCCCGATGGCATACCTCGGCCGTCTGATCAGCGGGTGGGTGCCGCAGGAGCGGATCCGCAGCTTCGGTGTGAGGTTTCTGGCGATCACGCCCGTCCACGGCACCCCGACCTGCACCGGTCGCGTGGTCTCGGTCGGCGACGCGGAGCTGACCCTGGAGCTCGGCGTGCACCTCGCCGACGGCACGCAGACACTGCACGGCACCGCCGTCGTCGACCGCGCGGAGGTGGCGCGATGAAGCCGCTGGAGGGCAAGGTCGCCGTCGTCACCGGCGCGGGCCGCGGGATCGGTCGCGAGATCGCGTCGAAGCTCGCGGGAGCGGGCGCGAAGGTCGTCGTCAACGACCTCGACGACGCGCCGGCACAGGAGACCGTCGCGGCGATCGCGGCGGCCGGCGGCGAAGCGATCGCGCAGCCGGGCAACGTCACCGACGATGGGTTCGCCGACGGGCTGGTTGCGGCTGCGGCCGATCGGCTCGGTGGCCTCGACATCATCGTCAACAACGCTGGGTACACCTGGGACGGCGTTGTCCAGCGCATGAGCGACGATCAGTGGCACGCGATCCTCGACGTGCACCTGACCGCTCCGTTCCGGATCCTGCGCGCGGCCCAGCCGGTCTTCGCGGCGGCGGCGAAGCGCGAGCGCGAGGCTGGCGTGCCGGTCCCATGCCGCAAGGTGGTCAACATCTCGTCGCTCGCCGGACTCAGCGGGAACCCCGGCCAGGTCAACTACGCGACGGCCAAGGCCGGCGTGGTCGGCATGACGAAGGCACTGTCCAAGGAGTGGGGCCGCTACAACGTCACGGTCAACGCGGTCGCCTTCGGACTGATCGAGACGCGACTGACCACATCGATCGATGACGAGCAGGCGAGCATCGAGGTCGAGGGCAACCGGATCGCGGTCGGCGTGAATCCGCAGCTGCTGGCGTCCGTCGCGCACGCGGTTCCGCTCGGGCGCGCCGGCACCCCGGTGGAAGCGGCCGGCGCGGTGTACTTGCTGTGCCAGCCGGAGTCCGACTACATCAGCGGCCAGACCCTGGTCTGCGGCGGTGGCCTCGGCTGATCAGGCAACCCCGATGGCTGTGACGACAACCCGCAACGGCCCAGCGGCGATCGTGACGCTCGACTGGCCCGATCGCCGCAACGCGATCGGGCCCGACGGGGCCGCGCAGCTCACCGATGCGCTGGGGCGAGCCGCGGAGGACCGCGACGTCTGCGCCGTCGTGCTGACCGGCAGCGGTGGCACGTTCTGCGCCGGCGGAAACGTTCCCGACCTCGTGCGGGCCGCTTCGGACGGACCCGACGCGGTGCGCTCGGTGGTCTACGGCGCGTTCCAGGCCGTGATCCGGGCCGTGATCACGGTGCCGGTGCCGGTGCTCGCCGCCATCGATGGTCCCGCCGTCGGCTTCGGCATGGACCTTGCCCTGGCGTGCGACGATCGGTTCATCGGCCCCCGAGGGCAGCTGCTCCAGCGCTGGGCCGGCCTCGGGCTGATCCCCGGAACGGGTGGCGAGCTGCTGCTGCGCCGCCGCAGCCCGTCGTTGCTGTGGCAGATCGTCGAGGAGCAGCAGCCGATCGATGCGGCGGCCGCGGCGGCCCACGGACTCGGCCGCCGCGCGAGCCCGACGGGACTCGACGCGGCCGTCCGCGCCGCTGCGTCGCTTTCCCGCCGAGGCCGAGCGACCCTCGAGGCGTACTGCGCCTTGTCACGAGCGGATCTCGCCGCCACGCTCGAGTCCCACCTCGAAGCCTGCGTCGACCTGCAGGTCGCGCTGGCCGACGACGGGGCCGCCGCACGCGTCGACGCCGCGCTGCGACAGCGGAAACATTCACCAACCACACTGGAACAGGCATGACCGACCACCATGGGCAGAGCCCCACCCCGCTCGGCGCAGCGATCGATCGACTCGCGGCGAAGGATCCCGACGCCCCGGCACTGCACTTCGAGGGCGCCGTCGTCACCCGTCGGCAGCTGGCCGACGCCAGCACGCGGCTCGCACACGAGATGGCGGCGCTCGGCGTGGAGCACGGACAGATGGTCACGATCGGCCTGCCCAACGGGATCCGCTTCTACGAGGCGGTGATCGCGACCTGGAAGCTCGGTGCTATCCCCCAGCCGATCTCGTACCGGCTGCCGCCGCCCGAGCTGCGCAAGATCGTCGACGTCGCCGATCCGGCGCTGGTCGTCGGCCTCGACCCGGCAGCGATCGGCGAGGACCGCCCGTGGCTGCCCGCCGACCACGTCGTCTCCGACGACGTCAGCGTCGAGCCGCTGCCGGCGGCGACGTCGCCGTCGTGGAAGGCACCGACGTCCGGCGGAAGCACCGGACGTCCGAAGCTGATCGTCAGCACCACCCCGGCGCATCTCGAATCGATCACGGCGATCGCCCCCGCGCTGCGAATGCGCGAAGGCGAGCGCTTCCTCTGCACCGGACCGCTCTACCACAACGCGCCGTTCCAGTTCTCGCTGCTGGCCTTGCTGCTCGGCGGCGAGGTGATCGTGATGCCCCGGTTCGATGCCGCGGCCGCGCTGGAGCTGGCCGAGCGCTACCGAGTCACCTACGTCTCGCTCGTGCCGACGATGATGTCGCGGATCCTCCGGGTCCCCGACGACGAGCGGCAGCGCCGGGACCTCTCGGCGGTCCGCGTAGCGCTGCACACCGCGGCGCCGTGCCCGCCCGTGGTCAAGCGCGAGTGGATCGCATGGCTCGGTCCGGACCGTATCCTCGAGCTCTACTCCGCCACCGAAGCCCAGGCGGCGACGCTGATCGACGGCGCCGAGTGGCTGGCGCACCCCGGATCCGTCGGCCGGGTCGTCGTCGGCGAGATCGAGATCCGCGACGACGACGGCGCTCCCGTAGCCCCGGGAGCGATCGGCGAGCTGTGGGTTCGGTCGTCGGAGGATTCCGGCCCGTCGTACCGCTACCTCGGGGCGAGCGCCACGGCGAGCGACGGTTGGGAGACGCTCGGCGACATGGGCTGGTTCGACGACGACGGCTACCTCCACCTGGCCGACCGCCGAGGCGACATGATCCTGGTCGGCGGCGCCAACGTCTACCCAGCCGAGGTCGAAGCGGCGCTGGAGGAGCACGGAGACGTGGTCGCCGCGTGCGTGATCGGCCTTCCCGACGACGACTACGGCAACTGCGTGCACGCGATCGTCGAGAGCCGCGAGCAGCTCGAGGCCACGGAGCTGCTCGACCACCTGGCGGCGAGGCTCGCGCCGTACAAGCTGCCGCGCACGTTCGAGCTCGTGCGTGAGCCGCTGCGCGACGACGCCGGCAAGCTGCGCCGGGGAGCGCTGCGCGACGCGCGAGTCTCCGCGCGCGGCGAGGCGGGCGAGCCGGCAGCACGACAGTAGCCTGTGACCGTGGACGCGACGAACGGCGAACGGCGAGGCCCAACACGGGGCAAACGACCTGCGAATCGGCGGGTGCTGATCGTGGACGCGGCCACCGAGCTGTTCGGGCGGGACGGCTACGAGCAGGTCAGCATGGCGGACATCGCGGCGTCCGTGGCCGTCGGACCATCGGCGCTGTACCGGCACTTCCCGGGGAAGCAGCAGTTGCTGGTCGCGGTGATCAACCGCGAGCTGTCCTCGACCGAGGCGCTGCTGCAGCCGATGAGCAGCGGCGAGCTGCGCGACGCCCTCCCGGCGATGGCCGGAGTCGCGCTCGAGCAGAGCCACTTCCCGGTGCTCTGGCAGCGCGAAGCCCGCCGCCTGCCACCGGCACAGTACGACGAGCTCCTGGAACGGGTCAGGGCGATCGGCCAACGGCTCGCCGTGCTCGTCGGCTCGGAGCTGCCGGAGACGTCGGCGCCGGCCCGTGATCTGCTCGCGTGGGCGATGCTCGCGGTGCTGATGAGCGCGTCCCCGCACCGGACTCGCGTCCCGCGGCCGGAGATGGACCAGCTGCTGGCGCGCTTGGCGGAGCGGGCGCTCGACGCCTCCGTTCGTGCCGAGCCCGGTTCGGTCTCCGATCGCAACCCTCGAGGCCTACCTCCGCGTACACGTCGCGAGGCGCTGCTTCGCGAGGCGATCCGGCTGTTCGCGCAGCGCGGGTACGCCAGCGTGGGAATCGAGGACATCGCAGCATCGCTCGACATCGCCGGACAGAGCGTCTACAACCACTTCCCCAGCAAGCACGCGATGCTCGAGACGGCGCTGACCCGCGGGGGTGCACACCTGCAGCTGCAGGTCTCGCGCGCACTCGCAGAAGCATCGGATGCGAGCGACGCGCTGCGCCGGCTCAGCCGCTCATACGTCGAGTTCGCCGTCCATCACAGCGACCTGGTCGAGCTGCTCGCCAACGGTTCGCTCGACCTGCCCGACGCCGAGCACGACGCCAGCGTGGCCGCCCAGCGCGACCACGTCGAGGACTGGAACTACCTGCTCCGCGAAGCCCGGCCCGACCTCGACGCGGCGCGCGGGCGGATCACCGTCCACGCCGCGATCGGTCTCGTCAACGACGTCGTCCGCACGCCGCACCTGCGGGCGCAGAAGACGATCGAACGCGACCTCGAGTCGCTCTGTCAGCGCGTGCTCGGCGTGAACACGCCGTAGCGGCCCCTATGCCGGCGGCGCCACCGTCGACTTGATCCCCAGCTCGCCGAGCTGCTTCGGCTCGACCGGCGCCGGGGCACCGGTCAGCGGATCGCCGCCGGACGCCGTCTTCGGAAACGCGATCACGTCGCGCAGCGAGTCGCGGCGGGCGCAGAGCGCGGCCAGCCGGTCGATCCCGAAGGCGATCCCGCCGTGCGGCGGGGCGCCGGCCTTGAGACCGTCGAGCAGGAAGCCGAACTGCTCCTGCGCCTCCTCGGCCGAGAATCCGAGCAGGTTGAGCACGGCCTGCTGCTGGTCGACGCGGTTGATGCGGATCGAGCCGCCGCCGACCTCCCAGCCGTTGACGACCAGGTCGTAGGCGCGCGATCGCAACGCCGCGGGCCCTTCGCTTCCGTCATCCCCGAACCGGCCGCCGGGAGCCAGATCCTCCGCGCTGACGTCGTCGCCGCCCGGCGCGCACGGCTGCGTGAAGGGGTGGTGCACCGCGTCCCAGCGGGTGTTGGGGGTGGCGGCGGAACCGGTACTCGCGGAGCGCTCGAACGACGGGAAGTCGACGATCCAGAGGACGTCGTTGCGGTCCTCGCGCAGGTCGAACCGATCGGCCAGCTCCAGGCGCAGCGTGCCGAGCACGTTGGCGGCGACCGGGGCCTTGTCGGCGACGATCAGCAGCAGGTCGCCCTCGGACGCGTCGAGCGTCGACTTGATCGACTCGATCTCCTCCGACGTCAGGAACTTGGCGATCGGCGAGCGCCACGAGCCGTCCGGCTCGACGAAGCCCCAGACCAGGCCGCCCGCCCCCGCCTTCTTGGCGATCTCGGTCAGCTCGTCGAGCTGCTTGCGCGGAACGGTCAGGGCGCCGGCGTTGATCCCGCGGACCACGCCGCCGGACGCGAGCGTGCCGGCGAAGACCTTGAACTCGGTGTCCTTCAACGCACCGGACAGCTCCTGGATCTCCAGGCCGAAGCGCCGGTCGGGACGGTCGTTGCCGTAGCGCAGGACCGCCTCGTCGTAGGGCATCCGCTCCCAGCCCGGGTCGGCGACGTCGAGCCCGCCGGCCGTGAATGCCTTCGCCATCACGCGCTCGAAGACGCCCATCACGTCGTCCTGGTCGACGAAGCTCAGCTCGGCGTCGAGCTGGGTGAACTCCGGCTGACGGTCGGCGCGCAGGTCCTCGTCGCGGAAGCAGCGAACCACCTGGTAGTAGCGCTCGAAGCCGGCGACCATGAACAGCTGCTTGAACAGCTGCGGCGACTGGGGCAGCGCGTAGAAGGTGCCGGGCTGGAGACGGGACGGGACCAGGAAGTCGCGCGCACCTTCGGGCGTCGAGCGGGTCAGGTACGGGGTCTCGATGTCGAGGAAGCCCTCCTCGTCCATCGCCTCGCGGATCGCGCGGACGATCCGCGAACGCAGCAGGATCGCGTCCTTGGTGCGCTCGCGCCGCAGGTCGATCACGCGCTGCTTCAAGCGCAGCAGCTCGTCGACCGGGCCGTCCTCGTCGACGGCGAAGGCCGGCGTCTCGGCCTCGGCCAGCGTCTGCAGCTCGCTCGCGCGCAGCTCGACGGTGCCGGTTGCCATCTTCGGGTTGACGTGCTCGGCGCCGCGGCCGGTCAGCTCTCCGGCGACGGACAGGACGTGCTCGGGGCGCAGCCGCTCGGCGGCGGCGAACGCCTCGGGCCCGCAGGTGTCCGGGTCGAAGACGACCTGCAGCAGGCCGCTGCGGTCACGAAGGTCGACGAAGATCAGTCCGCCGTGGTCGCGGCGGCGGTGGACCCAGCCAGCGACGCGCAGCGTCTCACCGACCTCGCCGTCCCCGACCTGCCCCGCCCAGCTGGTGCGGTAGCGATTCGGGGCCACCGGCGCACCGCCGACCGTGTCGCGCACCAGGTCGCGGATCCGGTCGTCGTGCGCGGATGTACGGTCGGTGGCAGCGGGTTCCGGCGCAGACATGACCGCCTACGGTACCGCCCGCTCTCGCCGCACGACGGCTGCCGCCGGCGGGTTTCGACTCTTCCCCGGCCTCGGCGCCGGACCGCAGCTGCCGAGCTTCGAGGAGTCAGCCTTGCGGCACGCCGTTCTCGAGGATGTCGAGCACGAACGGATTGGTCCGCCGCTCCTGCCCGAGCGTCGTGACGCCCATGTGCCCCGGGCAGACCGTGGTCGCGTCGTCGAACCGCTCGAGCAGCGTCGCGATCGACCGCATCAGCGTGTTGTGATCGGCGCCCGGCAGGTCCGTCCGGCCGATCGACCCCTGGAACAGCACGTCCCCCGAGAACAGGCCACCCTCGTCGGGCAGCGCGTAGGTGACGTGGTCGGGGCTGTGCCCGGGAGTCGAGACCACGTGGAAGTCGAAGCCCGCGACCGAGACCACGTCGCCGCCCTTGACCAGGTGCTCGGGGTCGTAGCCGCGGAACGGGCCGAAGCCCTCCCAGCGGACGACGGCGTTGGGGTCGCGCAGGGTCTCGACCTCGCCGGCCGGGCACCAGACCTCGGCGCCCGTAGCGTCGTGCAGATCGGCGACCGCACCGATGTGGTCGAAGTGCGTGTGCGTGATCAGGATCGCCTCGAGCGACAAGCCCTTGGCCTCGATCTCGCCTGCCAGCTTCTCGCCTTCCGCGCCCGGATCGACGATCACCGCCGCGGTCGACCCGGTCTGGTTCAGGAGGAAGGTGTTCTCCTGGATCGGTCCGACGCTGTACATGTGGACGTCCATCGCGGGGCTCCTTCGGTCGAGGTCGAACGCGGTCGAGCGGCGCGCGTCAGCGCTTGCGCTTGCGCTTGGCGGGCTTGGGCTCCGCCACCGGCTTGGGCGCGGTCGCCGGGATCGTCATGCCCAGCTTCGCCATCCGCCGGCGGTAGAGGAAGAGATCGAAGTAGTACCCGAACGGCGTGTAGATCCCGAGCAGCAGCACCGTCGTGACGAGCACGCCACCCGGGGCGGCGTCCATCAACAGGATCATCACCAGCGCGAAGACCGCGGCGGCGAAGACGGCGCGGATGAACGCCGACTTCCAGGACGGGACCCGTAGGCGTGGGTCGCTCGGACGCTGCGATTGTCGCGCGCCACCGCCGGTGTTCTTCGAGCGCGCGCTGGTGACGCCGCGCGCCTCGACCATCCCGGCGGCGTTGCCCCGGTGCTTCGTACGGCGTTTGGTGGATCGAGCCATGTCCCCTCCCAGCGTAACCGACCGACCGCGAACGGCTCCGTGCGGACCCGCGACCACCGCTCGCGTACTCTGACGAGCGATGTCCCGCCATCACCTGGGCCTCGTCCTGACCGGAGGGACGATCGGATCGACCGCCGCCAAGGACGCCGACGTGGTGCATCTGGTCCGGGCCAATCCCGTGGCCGTCATGCCCGGGTGGCTCGCCGGTCCACTGGCCGCGTTCGGCCCGCACCAGCTGACGATCCGCCAGCCCGTCTCGCTGCACTCCGAGGAAGCCCGCCCCGCCGACTGGACCGCGATCGCGGACTCGTGCCGGATGCTGGCCGACCGCGGAGCCGAGGCGATCTGCATTCTCCACGGCTCCGACACGATGGCCTACGCCGCGGCCGCGCTCGCCTTCGCGCTGTCGGACATCGACGTGCCGATTGTGCTGACCGGCAGCAACGTCCCGCCGGACGCCGACGCCAGCGACGCTCGCAACAACGTGCGCAGCGCGCTGATCGCCCTGCGCACGTTGCCGGCGGGCGTCTACGTGGTCTTCGCCGGCAGTGAGCGCGGCGACGCGCTCGTCCACCTGGGCACCCGCGTCCGCAAGGAGCGTGCGTCGGGTTCCGCGTTCGTGTCTCCCAACGGCGGTCCGGTGGCGGTGGTCTCGGAGGGCCGGATGCGAACGCTCGTGCCGTGGTCGGCCCCGCAGCCGGTCGTTCCGCTGCGGACGACCGCCGACTTCGCCTCCGAGGTCCTCGAGCTGCGGGTCCACCCGGGCCTGCCGTTCGGCGCGCTCGAGTCCGCCGTCGCCGCCGGCGGGATCCGCGGCGTGGTCGCCGAGCTGTACCCCTGCGCCACCGGACCCACGGGATCCGACGAGGCGTCGCTCGAGCGGTTCTCCCGGTTCGTGACCGATCGCGGCGGCGTGGTCGTCGCGACCGTCGCCGCCGCTCCGGACGTCGCGGGCTCGTACTACCCGTCGCTCCCGACCCTGACCGACGCCGGGGTCACCTTCCTGCCTGGTGTGCTGAGTACCGCCGCGACGGTGAAGCTGATGTGGGCCCTGGCCAGAACGGACGGAGACCCGGACGCCACGCGCCGCTTGATGCGTCGCCCGATCGCCGGCGAGATCGCGCTGATCGGGCGTACTCCGTCCGCTCGCCGGCAGACGCTCACCCCACGCTGAACGGCGGCGTGCGACGCCGCCCGCCGCCGCTTGCGGCCCTCCTAGGATCCGGTTCCTGAACCAGGTGCCGAGCCATCCGGTGCGGCGAGCGCGTCCTCGAGCGTCCGCCGCCCGCGCACCGGCAGATCGTCGGGAAACCCGTCGAACGCGGCCGCGGGCGGCAGGCCGATCACCTCGCACGCCGAGACCTCCGCGTGGCGGGCGATCGCGGCCACGAGCGTCGCCAACGGCACTGCGCGGTGATCCTCGACGTTGCAGGAGACCTGAGCGATCGGTCCTCCGACCGCCGCCGCCAGGCCCTGGTCGTGGTCGAGCCGCAGGCCGATCGCGCGCACGCCGGGGAGTCCCTCATCACCCGTTTCGCGGATCAGCGCGGCGATCCGCCGCGCGTGGTCGACGGTCGCGGGCGCCGCCAGCTCGACGTTGAACGCCAACAGGGGCGGGCGCACCCCGACCAGCACCGCACCCGCGGTCTCGTGGATCCGCGTCGGACCGAAGTCCGGGCGGATCTCGCCCGCCAGCAGCCGGTCGGCCAGTCCCTGCGGGCCGCCGCGGCGCAGCTCTGCCCGGGTCCGTCCGTCGCCGAGCGTGCCGTAGAGCAGCACCGGCACGCCGAGTCGCCCGATCCGCTCTGCGGCGATCAGCGCCTCGAGCACTGCCGCCCCCTCGAGCGACGGGTCCAGGTAGACGACCGGGCAGACGTCGAGCGCGCCGACGTGCGGATGGATCCCGCGAGGCGTGCGCAGGTCGATCTGACGGATCGTCTCCTCGGCGCCTTCGGCGAGTGCCCGGCCAAGGCTCCCGGGGGTCGCGGCGAGCGTGTGCACGGCTCGGTGGTGGTCGGGGTCGATGTGGGTGTCGAGCAGCCGCGCGCCGCCCGCCATGTACGCGGCGCCGATCGCCTGGACGGCCGCGCGGTTGCGGCCCTCGCTGACGTTGGGCACGGCGATCAGGGGCGGCACGTCGGACGGCGGGAGATCGGCGCTGGGGGCCATGTCCCGGACGGTAGCCCGTCCCGGCGCGCGGACGTCGCCCCGCACGGGCCGCGCCGTATCGTGTCGTCCATGCCCGATGCCGAGCCTCCGCACGAGCAGCTCTCGGCTCGAGCGGTGGGCTACTGGCGAGCCTCGCTGCTGCTGCGCGTCGTGCCGCTGGTGGTCGGCGTCACCGTGCTCGCGGTCGTGCTCTCGTGGCCGTCCGACGCGGTCCGCGTGGTGGCCGCCGTCGTCGTCTGGATCGGCGGGCCGGTCGCTGTCGCGGTGGTGCCGCCGATCCGCCGTCGGATCTGGTGGTTCGCGATCGGCGACGAGCAGGTCGACCTGCACCACGGCTTGCTCGCGATCACCCGCACGGTCGTTCCGATGGTCCGCGTGCAGCACGTCGACCTGCACCGGGGCCCGCTCGCCGATCGTTTCGGGCTGGCCGAGATCGAGCTGCACACCGCGGCGGGATCACTGACGATCCCGGCACTCGACCTCGAGCAGGCCGAGCGGATCCGGCGCCGGGTCGCAGTACTCGCCCGGGTGCCCGATGAGGTCTGAGGACCGAGCGACGGATCACGTCGACCCGGAGCACGAACGCCGTCTGCACGTCGCGTTCGTGCTGACCCGGATCGCGCGGATCGTGCGGACGGCGTTCCCGACCGCGATCGGGTTCGGCATCGCGCTTCGGGCGATCGGCGTTCCCGGCGGAAGTACGACGATCGCGATCTCCGTGGCCGTCGTCGCGGTGGTCGCGATCGTCGCGGTGCTCGTCGAGTGGCACCGCACCCGCTACGCCGTGGTCGACGGAGACCTGCGCCTGCGGCAGGGCCTGTTTCGGCGCTCCGAGCGGAGCGTGCCGCAGTCGCGGATCTCGAGCTTCGATACCTCGCGCGGCCTGCTGCAGCGGGTGTTCGGCCTGGTCTCGCTGAAGGTGCAGAGCGCGGGCGGCGGCAAGACGGCCGAGGTCGAGCTGCCGACGATCTCGTTCGCGGAGGTCGAACGGCTGCGTGCCCTGCTCGGACGCGATGCACGGAACGACACCGGACCGGCCATCGGATCCGACGACGCGACCGATGCCGCTCCGTTCGCTGCACCGATCTACGCGATCGATGCGCGGGAGCTCATCGTGGCGGCGCTGAGCGGCCCGCAGATCGGCGTCGTGGCGGTGCTGATCGGGTCGGTCGTCTCGCAGCTGGACGACGTCGTGCCCCGGAGCGTCCGTCGGAGTGCCGAGGACCTCGTCTCGTCGTCGTCGGCCACGACCCTGCTGCTGCTCGCGGCCGGCGTGCTGCTGCTGGCCGGCGTGGTGGCATTCGTCGGCACGGTGCTCGCCTACGCGCGGTTCACGGTGGAGCGCGAAGGCCGTGATCTTCGAATCCGCCGGGGCGTGATCACCGAGCGCACCGCGACGGTCGCGCTGAACCGGATCCACGGCGTGCGGATTGTCGAAGGCGTGTTGCGGCGTCGGCTCGGGTACGCGGCGATCCAGGTCGAGGTCGCGGGCTACCGCAGCGAAGACGAGTTCACCCGGACGCTCGTGCCGCTGGTCCGTCGTGACGAGCTGGCCGCGCTGCTGCTCGAGCTGGTCCCGCACCTGACGTGGACCGACACCGCCCTCGAGCGTCCGCCGGTCCGGGCACGACGACGCTACTGGACGGTCCCGTTGCTGCTCGGGCTCGTGCCGGCCGGGGCCGCGCTGCTGTGGCTCCCGGGTCCGTGGCCGGTGTTCGGGCTCCTGACCGTGACAGCCGGCTTCGCCCTCGGCGAGGGCCGCTGGCGCGGCGCCGGATGGCGGATCGAGGGGGACACGCTGACGGTGCGGTGGCAGCTGCTGGCTCGCAGCACGCTGCTGATGCGCCGGGACAGGATCCAGTTCTCGCGAACGCGGGTCACCGTGCTCCAACGGCGGGCAGGTCTGGCGGGTTTCAGCGCGGCGCTCGCCACGCGGCGCCGCGGGACCGTCAGCCACCTCGATGCGCAGGTGGCTGTGGCGCTCCGAGAATCCGTCGCGGGCCACGTCCCGCTACACTCCGACGCCCCCGCCGGAGTAGCTCAGTCGGTTAGAGCAGCGGAATCATAATCCGCGTGTCGGGGGTTCGAGTCCCTCCTCCGGCATCCCCGAAAGCCCCGCCGTTGCGGGGCTTTCGTCGTTAGTCTTGCAGCGATGTTCGACTGGGATCTCGGCAGCTACGAGCTTACGGCGACACAGCTCGCACCTGCGGCGGCGAGTGCCGTCGAAGCCGCTGCGGTGGCACCGGGTGAGCGCGTGCTCGATCTCGCTTGCGGTACCGGCAACGCTGCACTGCTGGCCGCGATGCGCGGCGCGGAGGTGACCGGAATCGACCCGGCCGAGCGTCTGCTCGACGTCGCCGCTGGGCGGGCTCGCGCGGCCGGCGTCGAGGTGACCTGGACCCCGGGTACGGCGACGGAGCTTCCCTTCGGCGACGGCTCGTTCGACGCCGTGGTCTCCGTCTTCGGTGTGATCTTCGCGTCGCCCGCTGAGGACGCCGTCGCTGAGCTCGTCCGCGTGACCGCCGACGATGGTCGAATCGTGCTCACGACCTGGACCGACAGCGGTGCGGTTGCGGCCGGGAGCAGCGTGCTCCGGCGAGCAATCTCTGCCGCCACCGTCGAGTCGCAGCCAGCGCCGGCGGGGCCGGCGCCGCGCAACTGGGGAGACCCTGCGCACGTCGCCGAGCTCTTTGCTGCGTACGACCTGGTGCCTCGGATCGACCGGGTCCCTCACCTCTTCGAGGCCCGGTCACCGGAGGCCTTCGCCGACGAGTGGCTCGAGCAGCACCCGATGTGGCTCGCCGCTCGTTCGCTGCTCGGCGACGAGGTCTACTCCGGGCTCCGAGAGCCGTTGATCGCCGCACTCAGCGAGGGCAACGAGGACCCTTCGGCGTTTCGGGCCACGAGCGAGTCCCTGTTGATCCGGATCGATCGTTCCTGATCCGCCGCGGTACTCTCGCCTGATGGCTGCCCGCTGGTTCAAGCGCGATCGTGACCCGGAGCGCTCGGCGGGCTACGGTGCCGACCCGGTCGAGGACCGGATCGAGCGGCAGGCCAGGCGTGCCGGGCGCTCCGTCGAGGAGCAGCAGGAGCAGATCCTCCGCGACGTGCTGCCGAACGTCCGCAAGACCGTCGCCGAGACCGGCCTGACGATGAGTGCCTACCTCGCGCTCAACCGGGTCGAGTATCAGGAGCTGCTCGCCGCCCAGCCTGCGTCCCGGACGCTGTTCGGCCGCAACGCGGGATTGATCGACTACGACGCCTTCCTCCGCCTGCGTCGCTGGATCGAAGCCGCCGCCGATCGGGCCGGTGAGGACGTCGAATCGTGGGTCGTCCGTACGGGCACCAACGTGCCGCGTCGCCCGTGGGAGCGCCCAGCCGCGCCGACACCCGCTCCGGCCCCCACGGCCCCGTCGTCGTCCGACGACCAGCTCGACCGCCTGGAGCGCCTGGCCGCGCTCCGTGACTCGGGCGCGCTCAGCGAGGACGAGTTCCTGGCACAGAAGCGTCGGCTGCTCCGCGACGACTGACTGACCCGGCTGGCGAGCACCACGCCGCCGGCCCGGCCGAACCGCCGACCGGCACCGTGACGCGCTGAACTCCCGGTCAGCGCGCCGTTCGGTCGGTCCTAGCTCCCGACCATCGCGGGTCGCGGAACGCCGATGCCGTTGTCGCCCGGTGCCGGGCGTCCCTCGAAGAAGGTCGAGGAGTCGGTGACCCGGACCAGCCCCTTGACCTGCAGCTGGCGGCCCTTCGCCGAGTAGGCGCTCGACCGGTCACGGCAGTTGGTGTTGGCCTTGACCCGACCCCAGACGACCGTGCCCTTGGCGCCGTTCAGGCAGCGGATCCTCGGCGGACGCTGAGTGAACGACTCGATGTAGGCGGTGCCGCCACGCAGCGTCACGGTGTTGCTGCCGGATCCGCGCAGGCGGATCACCTGGGTGCCACCGCGGGTGGTGATCCGGGTGGTGCCCTCGCCGCCACGGATCACGTTCACGCCGCTGCCCGCGGTGATCGTGACCGAGCCACGGCCGCCGTAGATCGTGTTGTTGCCGTTGCCGACGGTGATCGTCGACTTCGCCTGGCGAGCGCGCTTGCCGCCCGAGTCCTTCAGGTGGTCGGACCAGATCACGTTGTTGCCACCGCGCCCGTTGATCGTGCCCGACCCGTGGTTGCCGAGCAGGGTGTCGTCGCGGTCCGCGGTGCCGTTCAGCTGGTACGACGAGAACCCGCGGACGATCCGCGTGACGCCCCGGGCGGGGTCCGCCGGGGTCGGCTGCTCGACGATGTTCACGCAGTTGCGGATCTCGCCGCGCCGGATCATCCCGGCGTGCACCGTCCCACCCTTCTGGTTCCGTGGATTGATGTAGAGCACCGAAGCCGGATTGCCGCCGCAATCCACGGACGCCGGCCGGCTGCCGGTGTTGATGTAGATCGAGTTGACGCCGCCTCCGGCTGTGATCTGGGCCCGACCGCTGCCGAAGAAGATCACGTTGCTCCCGCTGCCGACGCGGTAGCTGCCGCCGCCGCTGCCGGTGTGCAGCACGTTGTTGCCGTCGCCGGCGATCACCGTCGTCCGGCTACCTCCGGCGTCGATGTAGTTGTTGCCGTTGCCGACCTCGATCCGGTCGTGGCCGCTGCCACCGTGGATCGTGTTGTTGCCGTGCGCGGCGGTGATGTTGTCGTCCCCGGTGCCGCCCTCGATCACGTTGTTCCCGGCTCCGGCACGGATCGTGTTGCCCGAGCGCACGCCGAAGAATTGATCGTTGCCCGGACCACCGATCATCGTGTCCGCCCCACCGCCACCGACGAGCACGTCCCCGCCGGATGACGTCGCCACGAGGCGGTCGCGCCCCGGCGTTCCGACGATCGTCGCCGCCGTCGCAGTGTCGATCGCGACCATGCTGAAGGCGATCGCGAGTGGCACCGCCACTCGCCACCGCCGTCGGTCGCCGATACCGCTCTCCCGGTGCGGGAGGCCCGTCCTCTGGTCCCTGCTCACCCTCCGACTCACCCTACGAGGGTACGTGCTGCGGACGTTGGATACCGCCGATGCCCCGTCCGCAGGCGGGTGGGGCACGCTATCCGCGATGCTCTATCTACGGTCAGCACTACTCATCGCGGCCGCTTCGATCATTCGTCCGTTCT
>JBQGEK010000227.1:0-1910 GCA_052039575.1 Patulibacter sp.
GTCGTGCCGATCACGTGCTCCTGCGTCTTCGCGGCCCCGGTGCCGGTCTGCGTGACAGTGTAGCCGTGCAGCATAGACAAGTACTTGCCGAGACCTGCGCTCACGGGCGTGATCTCAAGCGGTCCCTCGCCGTGGCTGACCGTCTCGATGTGCAGGCCGTCCTGCTGGACAAGCACGTCGGGGTTCAGCGACGGAACCTCGTCGAACTCCTTGCTGAGGTCGACGCCCTCGGAGTTGAACGCGGCCACCCACGACGTCGGGGCGACGTAGGTGCCGTAGGTGGCCTCAACCGCAGCGCCGAGCGCCGAGCCGAGACCGGTGGAAAGTGTCATTGGAGGTCTCCTGTTGGTGGTCGGTGCGCGGCCCGGACGGCGCGCGGAAGGTCAGGTCAGTCCGTGGCCGACGTGTCGGCGGCCGCGGTGTCGTAGGCGGTCAACAGCTCGGTCGCGATCGCGATGGTCAGGCGACCCTCGTGCTCGATCGACCGCTCGGCGAGCAGCCCACGCAGCTGGTCCAGCGGCATCCCGGCGTACGGCGAGCCTGCCGGCTCGTCAGCGGCGGCGGCCGCGGACCCGTCGGCGCGGCGCCAGCCGACGTCATCGGCGAGCAGCCGTTCCGCGAGCTCGGCCGGCAGCTCGGCCGGCTCGCCGCACGTGACGGTGTGCCCCTCGACGACGACCGCGGGGTGCGGCAGCTCGTCGTGGACGACGGTGATGGTCTCGGTCTCGCTCATGGGGTTCCTGGGGTCGGGATGTATCGGGCGTCGATCAGCAGGTCTGCCTGGGCCTCCCAGCCCTTGGTGCCCTCGACGAGCCGGACCTTGGCCTGGCTGAGGAGCACGTCGGTGCAGACGCCGCCGAGGGTCGGATCGGTGGCGATCGCGGCCTGGACCTGCTCAACGAACGGACGCAGCGCCTTCTTGGCCGCGGCGCGGGCTGCCTCGTGCTTCTGGTTGGACTCGCGGTACATCCCAGAGCGCAGCGCCACCCGGATTGACTCGGTCCGGTTCCACGGCTGCGCGCCAAGGCCGCGCCACTCGATGTCGTCGCGGATCTCGTGCGGCCACACCGCGCCCTTCAGCATCCGGCTCTGCGCCGGCGGCCCGTCGTGAACGAGCTCGGGATCGATGGTGGCGCGCAGCAGCGCGAGCAGCGCGTCCTCGACCTGCCAGAGCCCGAGGGTGGTGCTCATCCGATCACCGGCTGACGACGGCGCTTCACGATCGCTTCGACCTCGGGGATGGAGAACATGGCGCGGCCGACGCCGGCGGTCAGCAGGCGGGTCATGCCCGTCTCGTCGCCGACGGCGTAGCCGCGGTCGTCCCACGGCCCGGCGGCCAACGCTGCGGACGCGAGCACCGCGACGGCGCGGCGGATCTCGCCGGGCGGCCGATCGAGGCCGTGAAGGTAGGAGACGGTCACGGCGCCGTGCGCGCCGGGGATACCGGCCCGCTTCAGGACCGGGTCGATGACGGCCCGGGTGATGTCGAGGGCGTTGCCGAGCGCGTCGACCGCGCCGAGGATCTCGGTCGGCTGGTCGCCGGTCAGCGGGACGATGCCGCCGACGGCTTCGGCGCGCTCGGTGAGACGCCGCGGCGACCAGGTCCGGTTCGTCGCCGACTCGACCTGCTCGGTCGCAACGCTGATCGCGACCCGGGAGAGCCGCGGGTCGTCGTCGACGACGACCTCAGCGTTGGGCAAGTCAGCCAGGTCGTCCGGGGTGGCCAACGGGACGGTCGTGACGTCGCGGTGATCGACGTTCTCCCACGACTCGCCGTCGACGTCCCACGTCCACGCGATCTCGACCTGACCGCACGCGCGGAGCATCGACGCCGGGATCCGCGCGCCGAGGATCCCGGGCTCGATCTCGCGGACCACCGCGTCGACCGCAGCTCCGCCATTGAGGCGGAG
>JBQGEK010000228.1:0-5866 GCA_052039575.1 Patulibacter sp.
TCTCCGTCCGGGTCGCGGGTGACCGGTGGGCCTGTGCGCGCTGCGACCACGAGCTCGGTGCCGTCGACGGCAACTACCGCGACGGCTGCGTCTCGCGCGTGACCAGCGCGGCGGAGACGATGGAGGCCCGGGGCATGCAGATCCGCCGCCGGACGACCGGTCCGGACGTGCTGCTCAGCGAGTACTTCTGCCCCGGCTGCGCGTCGTCGGTGCGCGCCGACATCGGGGTCGAGGGTGACGACGCCGTGGTCCCGGCGCCGCGGCTGACGAAGGCCGGGCGCGCAGCCGCCGACCGCAGCTCCGACTAGGCCCGACCGGCGCGTTCCGCCGGCCCTTCACGTCTGGCACCGCCGCCCCCTCCGGGGCGGCGTTCGTCGTGCTGCGGAGAGCCTTCGGGACGCGGTGCTCACTGTCGTATTCGTGAGTTTCCTCGCGCGCTCCGCGCGCGGATAGTCGGTGGTCACGGGGGAGAGTCGGCGATGGGCGTCTGCCCGCCGTCGGAAGCCCGCTGAACCATCAGTCGGAGGAGAGAAGATCACATGGACATGCGACGGTGGCGCGGTACCGCGCTCGCATTGAGCGCCGCGCTGGCGCTGGGACTCACGGCCTGCGGTTCGGACGACGACTCGTCGTCGAACGCGGGCGGCACGGAAGCGGCGGAGACCGCGAGCTCGGGTGTCTCCGCGGAGATCACCGAGCGGGTAGCGACGGCGTCGACGCCGGCAACCGAGATCAAGGTCGTCCAGGAGGGCCTGAAGCCGTTCGAGCCGAAGCCCGGCGCGAAGATCTTCAACATCTCGTGCGACGTCTCGATCATCGGCTGCAACTCGATCTCGAACAACATCAAGGCGGGCATCGAGGCGCTCGACTACGACTACACCCGCTGCGACGCGGGCAAGTCGCCGGACGGTGCGACGAAGTGCTTCACCAACGCGGTCAACCAGAAGCCGGACGTGATCATCACGAACGCGATCGGGGTCGACGGCGCGGCGGACGGCTTCGCGGCCGCCGAGAAGGCCGGCATCCCGGTCGTGGCGCTGTTCTCGGGTGACCCGGAGGGCGCCGGCGGCGTCAAGGTCCAGGTCGGCGTCGACGGCTGCAAGCAGCAGGGCGAGATCCTCGCCGACGCGATCACGGTGCAGTCCGAGGGCAAGGCCAACGCGCTGTTCGCCAGCGAGAAGTCGCTCGGTTGCAGCGTCGCTCGCGAAGCGGGATTCAAGGAGCGGTTCGCCGAGTCCTGCCCGGACTGCGAGCTCGAGGTGATGCAGTTCAACGCGGCGACGATGCAGGAGAGCCTGCCGCAGCAGCTGCAGGCCGAGCTCAACCAGAACCCGGACCTGAACTGGATCGTCGGCACCTTCGACAGTGCCGCGCAGATCGCGAACACGCAGGTCCAGCAGGCCGGCAAGCAGGACCAGATCAGCGTCGGCGGGATGGACGCCGACCCGGCCAACATCGACGTGATGCTCAACAAGGGCATCCAGAAGCTGGACGTCGCGTTCGCGTTCGCGGAGACGCCGTGGGCGACCGCCGACGCCGCGGCGCGGATCTACTCGGGCGTCGACGTTCCCGCGGGCGTGCCGGCGAACATCTTCCTGGTCACGCAGGAGAACACCGACAAGCTCCCCGAGACGAAGGTCTGGGACGGCCCCGTCGACTACCGCGACCAGTTCAAGGCGCTCTGGAGCACGCAGTAGCCGCCGGCGGGTGGGGCGGGCGGGGTCCAGGTCCTGGACCCCGCTGCTCCCGCCTGACGAACGCCACGGGAGAACCCGGATGACCACCACCATCACCACCGACGGCCTCACGGCCGCCGGGGTCTCGAAGTCGTTCTACGGCAACCGCGTGCTCGACGAGCTGGCGCTCGAGATCGCGCCCGGCACGGTCCACGCGCTGCTCGGTCACAACGGCTCGGGCAAGTCGACTTTCATCAAGATCCTCGCCGGCTACTACGAGCCCGACGAGGGCAGCGGACCGATCCGGGTCGGCGAGCACGAGGTGCTCCCGGGCGACCCGGACTCCAGCCAGGCGGCCGGAATCGCCTTCGTGCACCAGACGCTCGGACTGGTGCCGACGCTGACGGTGCTCGAGAACCTGCGACTCGGCCAGCCGTGGGCGACCAACGCGGTCGGCAAGATCGCCTGGCGCCGCGAGCGGGCCAGCGCCCGGGCGGCGCTCGAGGCGTTCGGCCTCGACGGCATCTCGCCCGACGCGCTGGTCGGCGACCTCAACACCGTTGAGCAGACCGAGGTCGCGATCGTCCGGGCGTTGGCCGCGGGTGACGAGATTCGGGTGCTCGTGCTCGACGAGGCGACCGCCGCGCTGACGGACCAGGAGGTCCGCAAGCTCTTCACGACCCTCCGCCGCGTGCAGGAACGCGGGGTGGCGACGCTCTACGTCACGCACCGGCTGGAGGAGATCCCGCTGGTCGCGGATCACGTCACGGTGCTGCGCGACGGTCGCACCGTCGGCCAGGGCCCGATCGCGGAGTTCCCGCGGGAGCGCCTGGTGTCGCTGATCACCGGCGGCGCCGAGGGAACCGGCGGCGAGGCGTCGGCGACGTCGGCAACGGTCGTCGGCGACGGCCCGGCACTGCTGGAGATCGCGAATCTGCGCGCGGGCGAGCTGCTCGACGGCACGCTGGCCGGTCGTGGTGGGGAGATCGTCGGTGTGGTCGGCCTGCTCGGCAGCGGGATCATCGACCTCGCCCACGCGCTGACGGGGCGTCTGCCGGTCGAGGCGGGCACCGTCGAGCTCGCCGGCAAGCGGGTCGATCCGCGCGAGTTCGCCACGCTTTCGGAGCGCGGACTGGCCGCGGTCGTGGGTGAGCGCTCCGACCGCGTCGCGGTTGGGCTGAGCGTGGCCGAGAACCTGACGCTCGGCGTCGTGCGCCGGTTCTTCCGCGGAGGGCGGCTGCGTCGCAACGACGTCGCCGCAGCGGCATCGGACGCCGTCGAGCGGTACGGGATCCGCTGCGCGGGACCGAACGCCGAGACCGCGAGCTTGAGCGGCGGCAACCAGCAGAAGGTGGCGATCGCCAAGGTGCTCGCCCAGCAGCCGAAGGTGCTGGTGCTGGAGGAACCCTGCCACGGAGTCGACGAGCGCGGGCGGCGTGAGATCCGCTCGATGCTGCGGGCGGCCGCCGAGGGCGGCGCGCTGGTGCTGGTGGTCGACTCCGACCTCGACGAGATCCTCGGTCTCTGCACGCGGATCGTGGTGCTGCGCGAAGGACGGGTGGCCGCAGAGCTGGCCCCCGACGAGACCGGCCGCGAGGCCCTGCTCGACGTCTGTTACGGAACGAAGAAGGAGGGGGAGTCGTGGTGACCACCGAAGCGGTGACGACCACCGGCGAGCCGCCGGTGCAGGACCGCAAGGGCGCGGGGACCGCGCCGCTGATCCAACGCTACGCCGGCGTGCTGGTGCTGCTCGGGCTGATCGCGCTGTTCACGATCCTCGAGCCCAGCAAGTTCGCCACGTACAACAACTTCGTCGGCATCCTCGGCAACAGCGCGATCCTCGGGATCCTCGCGATCGGGCTGCTGGCGCCGCTGGCTGCGGGCGTCTTCGACCTCTCGATCGGCGGTGCGATGACGCTCGCCGTGGTCGCGGTCACGTTCCTGTTTCAGACGACCGGCGGCGACTTCCCGGTGCTGCTGGCGGTGCTGGTCGTGCTGGTCGGCGCGGTCGGGATCGGATTGATCAACAGCTGGCTCGTGGTCAAGCAGGGGATCGATCCGTTCATCGCCACGATCGGCACCGGGTCGGTGATGGTCGGCATGTCGCAGCTGCTGGCCAACGGCACGACGATCACCGACAACATCCCCGCGTCGTTCACGGACTTCGGGCGCTGGGACCTCGGCCGGATCCCCGTCGGGGTGTTCGTGCTGCTGGCGCTGTGCCTGTTCGCGTGGTACGTGCTGGAGTACACGCCGTTCGGGCGGCACCTGTACGCGACGGGCGCCTCGCGTGAGGCGACCCGGTTGACCGGCATCCGCACCTCGCGCGTGCTCAAGATCGCGTTCGTCTGCTCCGCGCTGTGCGCGGCGGTGGCCGGGATCGTCTTCGCCGCGCGGCTCGGATCGGGTCCGCCGAGCATCGGACAGGGCTACCTGATCGGGGCCTATTCGGTGGCGTTCCTCGGCTCGACGATCATCCGACCGGGCCGGTTCAACGTCGGTGGTCTGATCGTCGCGCTGCTGATCATCTCGATCGGCATCAACGGCCTGCAGATCTCCGGCCTGCCGTTCTGGGTCGTGGAGACCTTCCAGGGCGGAGCGCTGCTGATCGCGGTGCTGCTCGGTCGGCGCAGGCCGGGTGCCTGAGGTGCTCGGCGTGCGCATCCGGAGCGGGGCCTGCGGTTCCGCCAATCGTTCGCTCGATCTTCCCGGCGGACGGTAGGTTGCGCGCCATGGATGCCTCGTATCCGCTGCTCTGCGCCTGCGAGCGCTTCCGCGATCGGCCGGCCGTGATCGACCGGGCGGGCGCGGTCACGTTCCGCGACCTGGAGCGGCGGATCGCGGGGCTCGCGGCGGGTCTCCGGCGGGCTGGGCACGCCGGGCGAACGGTCGGCGTCCTGCTCGGCAACCGGGTCGAGGTGGTCGAGGTCTACATGGCCCTCGCGCGGGCCGGCTGCGTCGCGGTCCCGATCAACACCCGGCTCGCCGAGGACGAGCAGGCGTTCATCGTCGGCGACGCCGGTGTCGAGCTGCTGATCGCCGAGGCGGGCCAGATCGAGCGGGCCGAGATGCTCGCTCGGCGGGCGGGACTCACGGTGCTGCCGGTCAACGCCGACGGCGAGCGGGACAGCGTCGAGCGGTTGCGCACGACTCCCGCCGGCTCCCCGCCGTCGGACCGTGACGGGCACGACGACGCGCCCGCGACGATCATCTACACGTCCGGGACGACGGGATTCCCCAAGGGCGTCGTACGGACCCACCGGGCGAACGTCTGGAACGCGGTCAACTCGGCCCTCGGCTCCCCGCGCCGCCCCGGCGAGGTCGAGCTCTTCAACCTGCCGGCGTTCGGCATCGGGTTCCTGCACTTCCTGGTGCCGGCGCTGCTCGGCGGCGCGACGGTCGTCCTCGACGATGCCTTCGATCCGACGCGTGCGTGGGACCTGATCGAGCGCCACCACGTGACGCGCACGTTCCTGGCACCGACGATGATCGCGGCGATGCTCGCCGTGGACGGTCAGCGGGACGCCGACGTGTCGTCGTTGGAGCTGATCTACACGGCCTACGCCTTCCCCGACCGGCTCCGGCGGGCGGCGCTCGAGCGGTTCGGTCCGCGGTTCTCCTACATGTACGGGCTGACGGAGGCGCAGCTGACGTGCGGCGAGCCGACGTGGTTCGGGGAGGACCCGACCGACGTCGGCGTGGCGATGGGGGTGTCCCGCGTGGCGATCCTCGGCGGCGACGGGGCTCCGCTGGCGGACGGTGAGACCGGAGAGATCGCGTTCTCCGGACCGAGCGTGATGGCCGGCTACCACGGCAACCCCGAGGCCACGGCCGACGCGGTCCGCGGTGAGTGGGTGCTGACCGGAGACCTGGGCCGGCTCGACGCGGGCGGACACCTGCACTTCGCCGGGCGGAGCAAGGACGTGATCAAGACCGGGGGGTTCAGCGTCGATCCCGTCGAGGTCGAGAACGCGATCCTCGCGGTCGATGCCGTCGTCGAGGTCGCGGTGGTCGGCGCCGAGGACGAGTACTGGGGCGAGGCGGTCGTGGCCTTCGTCGTCGGCGACGGCGTGACGGCCGAGGACGTCCGCACCGCGTGCCGCGGGCGGCTGGCCGGATTCAAGGTCCCCAAGCGGGTGATCGTCGTCGACGCGCTGCCGAAGAACCCGACCGGCAAGGTCGAGCGGGGG
>JBQGEK010000229.1:0-15855 GCA_052039575.1 Patulibacter sp.
CGGCAGGTCGGTGGCCATCCCGTGCGACCCGAAGACCTGCACGCAACGGTCGAGGATCCGGCCGAACGCCTCGGCGACGAAGGTCTTGACCATCGCCACCTCCTGGCGGTGCTCGAGCCCGTGCTCGACCTTCCAGGCCGCGTTCAGGACCATCATCCGCGAGGCGTAGAGGTCGATCGCGGAGTCGGCGAGGAACCACTGCAGCGACTGGTGCTTGGACAGCGGCACGCCGAACGCCTCGCGCTCCTCCAAGCGCTGGGCGGTCAGGTCGAGCGCGCGCTGCGACACGCCGATCCAACGCATCGCGTGCGCCAGCCGCCCGCCGGCCAGGCGCTTCTGGGCGATCACGAAGCCCTCGCCCTCGGTGCCGAGCAGGTTGGCGACCGGCACGCGGACGTCGGTCAGGCGGATCTCGGGGTGGCCGCCGACCATGTGCGCGCCGATCAGACCGGGGTCGCGGACGACCTCCCAGCCGGGGGTGTCGGTCGGCACGAGGATCAGCGAGTAGTTCCTATGCCCTGCCGAGTCATCGGTGCCGGTCTTGGCGACGACGATCGCGATCTCGGCACCGATCCCACCGGTGATGAACCACTTGCGGCCGTTGAGCACCCACTCGTCGCCGTCGCGGACGGCGGTGGTCGCCAGGTTGGTCGGGTCGGACGAGGCGACGTCCGGTTCGGTCATCGCGAAGCACGAGCGGATCTTGCCCTCGGCCAACGGCCGCAGCCAGCGCTCCTGCTGTTCGGCGGTGCCGGCCATCAGCAGCGTGTGCATGTTGCCCTCGTCCGGGGCCATCGCGTTGAGCCCGAGCGACGCCAGTGGGGTCACGCCGCACTCCTGCGAGATCAGTGACATGCCGAGCACGCCGATTCCCAGGCCGCCCCACTCCTCCGGCAGGTGCGGAGCGTAGATCCCGCGCTCGCGGGCCTTGTCGCGCAGCCGGTCGACGACGTCCCACGACCCGGTGATCTCGTTCAGGTCGGCGACCTCGGCCTCGGCCGGCAGCGCGTCCTCGTTGACGAAGGCGCGGACGCGATCGAGGACGTCGCGCAGCTCGGGCGGGACGGTGAAGCCGATCCCTTCGATCGGCGGGATGCTCGACTGCGACATGCGGGGACTCCTCGGAAGGCGGACTCGAGAACGCTGGTACCCACTCGTACCAACGTCAGGTGGTCCACGGTACCACGTGGTACCGTGATCGTCGACCGCTCGTGACCCGCTCCGACTCCGATCCCGCCCGCCGTCCGGACAGCGACCCGGCCCGCCGCCTGCTGCGCGGCATCGCCGCCGCCGTCGCGGAGAAGGGCTACGCCGCAACCACGATCGCCGACATCGTGCGCCACGCGCACGTCTCCAAGCGGACGTTCTACGAGCACTTCCCGGACAAGCAGGCGTGCTACCTCGAGGGCTACCGGCGCGGCACCGAGCACCTCTCGCGGTTGATGCTGGAAGCGGGCACCACGACCGACGGACCGTGGCGCGAACGGCTGCGAGCCGCGATCGGCGCCTACCTTTCGGTGCTCGTCGACTCGCCGGCCAGCACCCGCTCGTTCACGACGGGGATCCCCGCCGCCGGGCCCGAGGCGGTCGCCGCCCGCCGCGCGATGCACCGCAAGACGGCCGACGTGCTGATCGCGATCGTCGAACACGTCCGCCGCGACCACCCCGAGCTCGCCCCGCTGCGCCCGGTGATCGCCGAGGCGATCGTCGGAGCGCTCTCCGAGCTGGTGCTCAACGCCGTCGCCGAGGGCCGGATCGACGCCCTGCCGACGCTCGACGACCCGATCATCGAACTGCTCTCCGCGGTGCTCACCGCGGACACCTCACCCGACCCGACCGAGGACCCCGAACCGTGACCGATCGCGCCGCCCTGATCACCGGAGCCAGCAGTGGCATCGGACTCGAGATCGCCCGCGTCCTCGGCCAGGAGGGTCACGCACTGACGATTGCGGCCCGCCGTCCGGAGAAGCTCGAGGCCGCTGCCCAGACGCTGCGCGACGAGGGCTTCACGGTCCACGCGGTCGCAGCCCGACTGCAGGACGACGACGAGATCGCACGAGTCGTCGCCGAGCACCGCGAAGCCCACGGACGGCTCGACGTGCTGGTCAACAACGCCGGGGTCGGAGTCGGCCAGCCGCTGGCGGAGATCACCACCAAGCACCTCGACCTGCAGCTCGACGTCAACCTGCGTTCGCAGATCCTCTTCCACCGCGAGGCGATCGGGATGCTGCGCGACGCGGCTCGCGAGCATCGCAACGCACTGATCGTCAACACCGCCTCGATCACCGGCATCTTCGGCGAGCCGGTGCTCTCGGTCTACGCCGCGACCAAGGCCGCGATCATCACCTGGACCGAGTCGATGCACCGCGAGCTGTCCGCCGAGGGGATCAAGTCGACCGCGCTCTGCCCCGGATTCGTCGACACCCCGATGACCGACTTCATCAAGGGCGAGGTTCCCGCCGACACGATGATGGTCCCGACCGACGTCGCCGAATCGGTCCGTTTCCTGCTGCGCGTCTCGCCCGCCTGCTGCGTCCCGCAGATCCAGATGGTCCGCAGCGGCGAGCGGATGATGTAGCGGGGGGGGGTCCCGGGCACGCGACGTGGGGCCGAACGTTCAGCGGCGTACATAACGGACCCCCGATCCCGGATCTATGAACGATATCGCCGAAAATCGTTCATAAGAGGCCCCACTCGCTCTCGTTATTCACGCTCGCGATAGCTGCAGCGACCGTTGAGGTACGTTATTAACGATAACCGCCGTACATCGATAGCAAGACGTGAGGCATCGTGGCTGAGGACTCCAACCGCGCGGGAACGTTCGTAACCCAACCCGGCGGGTACCGCGCGTTCTATCCCGCCGCCCTGCCCCCAGAGCCTCCGCTGGCGACGGACTCCGAGATCGTGCCCCTGCTCTCCGACGCCGCGATCGCCTTGGGACGGCTCGACGGCGTCGTCCGCGTGATCCCGGACCCGGATTTCTTCGTGAGCATGTACGTCCGTCGCGAAGCAGTACTCAGCTCCCAGATCGAGGGCACGCAGAGCACCCTCGAAGACCTGCTCGAGGCCGAGCTCGAACCGCAGCGAGATCCACTCGGCGATGTCGGCGACATCGTCAACTACGTCGGTGCGATGAACTGGGGCCTCGAACGACTCGATGACCTGCCGCTCTCACTACGGCTGATCCGGGAGATTCACGGCGAGCTCCTGAAGAACGGACGAGGAGCTCATGCCACCCCCGGCGAGTTCCGCACGACCCAGAACTGGATCGGTCCGAGCGGTGCTTCCCTGAGCAAGGCCTCGTTCGTCCCGCCGCCCGTCCCAGCGATGCTCGAAGCCCTCCATGACTTCGAGGCGTTCCTACACGCAGACGAAGCCGGTGCGTTGCTGCTCAAGGTCGGGCTCGCGCACGCCCAGTTCGAGACGATCCACCCGTTCCTCGACGGAAACGGACGGGTTGGACGACTCCTGATCACGCTGCTTCTGGTCCACGAAAAGGCTCTTCGCGCCCCGCTGCTCTACCTCAGCTACTACTTCAAGCTGCACCGCGCCGAGTACTACGACCGACTCACAGCCATCCGCAGCAGCGGCGACTGGGAAGGCTGGATGCGGTTCTTCCTGACGGGTGTGAGCGTCACGGCCGAGGAAGCGACTCGCACCGCCGAGCAGATCTTCGAATTGCGCGAGCGGCACCGCGTGACGGCGATGGAGCTCGGGAGCGCGAACGGGTTGAAGCTCCTCGCCGAGATGTTTCAACGGCCGCTGACCAACATTCGCCGCGTCGCCGACCACCTCGAGGTGTCCTACCCCACCGCGAGTCGAATCGTGAGCAAGTTCGAGGACGCCGGGCTGCTGCGCGAGGTCACGGGTCGCAAGCGATCCCGACTCTTCCGATACGACCCCTACCTGCGGTTGTTCGACGAGCAGGTGACCGGAGACGATTCCCCGGTCGAGGTCACCGTCGCCCCGGGCTAGCGGATCGGCGGCGGGGTGCCCGCGGCGCTGGCCGCGAGCGCGGCGTCCCAGCCGCAGACCGCGCACGAGTGCTGGAACGCCGAGTGCGCGAACGCGACCGCGGCGGCGCGCGGGTCGTCGGCCGTACGGACGTCCTCCCAGTCCAGGATGAACTCGCCCAGCGCGTCGTCCCAGCGCGCGGCGGCCGGCTCGAGCGTCGCCTTCGAGAACCCCTCGGGCGCCGGGTGGGCGTAGGCGTAGAACGCGGCTTGACCGTAGCGCTCGTCGCCCGGCCACCAGCCGATCGCGACCTCCTGCGAATCCATCGCGTTGCGCATGATGAAGTCGTCCGACGGCGGAGCCGCCTCGGACCCCGAGAACAGGTTGAGCGCCAGGTCGAACGACCCCCACCAGGCGTTGATCGGCGTCCGGCGGCCGCGGAACGGCGCCCCGAACGAGGTCAGGGCGATCGCGGCCTCGGTCGCCGCCGCGAAGTACCGCTCGACCGCCGCCGGATCGTAGGTCCGATGCTGGTCGTCCTCGTCGAGCGGGACCGTCCACGAGACCTCCTGCGGGGTCGGGTCGATCTCGATCGGACCACCCAGCCGCGCGACCGCGTCGAGCAGCTCGCGACAGACCGTGCCGACAGCGCGGTCCGGACCGAGTGGCACGCGCGCCCCGTCACCGGTGCTGCGCTCGACCAGCGCCTCGTGGCGTCGCAGGTCGAGGGCCACGGTCACGGTACCGACGCCGTCGGCTGTCGGCAGCGGCGCGGTCTCCCAGCCCCGCGCGGTCAGCCGCAGCGCCCCGTGCTGCAGCTGCGGTTCCGGCGGCGCGAGCGCCACCGCGAGCTTGCCCAGCACCTGCGTGTGCGCGTGGAGCGTGTCGCAGGTCGCGCTCCAGTCGGCGTAGCGCAGCGGTTGCCAGGGGTTCGATGCCGCCCGATCGGTACCCATGGGCCGATGCTACGCACCGGTGATCGCGGGGCCGGCGGGACCGCCGATCCGCCTCACAGCCGCTTCAGCAGCGCCTGCTTGGCGTCGGCGAACTCGTCGTCGTCGAGGATCCCGTCGCGGTGCAGCTCGCCGAGCTCGCGCACGCGACGGAGTACCCGGTCGTGCTCGTCCTCGGGCGTCTCCGCAGCCGCGGCGAGCGCCGGCTCGTCGCCGTCGTCGGAGGCGTTCGGATGTGGAAGCCGCGCGACCACCGCCGCGGCCAGCAGCGGCATCGTCCCGCCCTCCCGCCGGATCCCCCAGGTGATGCAGCGGGGATCGCGCGTCGGCGTCTGTCCCGCACCCCAATCGCCGAGGAACCGCAGGAAGCCGTTGGTGAAGCCGACGAGCGGCACCCACTCGACACCCCTGATCTGCTCGAGCGGCAGCTCCTGAGGTCCGATCGAGGTCTTGACCTCCTCGGCCCACTCCGTCCACTCGATCCGCACTCGGCGACCGTCGAACGACACGGAGCCGTCGCCGGCCGTCGCGGTCAGCGGAACCGCGGGTGACGGCAGCAGGAAGCGGTCGCTCGCCGTCGTCGGCACGTCGTGCAGCCGCAGCGTGTGGCGAACCTCGTCGACGAGGAACCCGGCCGCGCCCGCAGCCTCGCGGTCGACCTTGAGGCCGTAGGGGTCGGCGTCGTCGCTGAGCTTGCCGCCGACCACGTGCTGGACCGGGTCGCTGCCGTCACGCAGCCGCAGGCGTAGCCGGCCGCCCTTGCGGGACGTCTCGAACGTGACCCCGGCGATCGCGGCGATCGGGATCTCGCGTTCGCCGAGTGCCTGACGCAGCTTGTGCGTGCGGCGATCCCGCGACGGGACGATCCGCAGGATCTCGTCGTCGAACGTCCAGGTGCCCTCACGCGCGCTGACTTCGGCCACGCGACGAGCCTATCGATCGCTAGAAGCGCAGCACCGCGGCGATCCCCTCGTGCGCCGCGAGCGGCTCCGGCTCGCGGAACACGACGACCTCGGCGTCCTGGGCGAGCGCGCGGGTCGTCACCAGCTCGGCGGCCTCGACGGTGCGCAGCTCGGTCCCGTCGACCGGGCAGGCCGTCGCCCCGTCGGCTCCCAGCCAGTCGCAGGTCGGGCAGCAGCGCGCGGGGTTGAGCCGGTCCAGCTGCGGGGTCAGCAGCAACGTGCGGACCCGAGCCTGGACCAGCGCCTCGACCACCGGAGCGAGCCCAGCGACCGCCCGGCCCGTGCCCCGGCCCTCGGCGAGCTCCTCGATCAGGCCGCCTTCGACCTCGTCCCGTTGACGGTCGACGAACTCGCGCGCCGCCTCACGCACCTGTTCCTCCGTGCTGCTCTGGACCTCGATCTCGAACCGGCCGCGCAACACCCGCCGCAGGTCGTTGTGCAGGCGGTGCTCCATCTCCGCCGTCGCCTCGACCGGACCGGCCAGCAGCAGGTGGTCGAACGGGTCGTGCTCGTGCATTCGGAAGAGGTCCTCGGCGACGTGGCGCAGGTGGTCGGAGACCTCCTCGTCGATCGACCGCTGGTAGCGCGCCTGCGACCAGCCGCCGCGGCGATGGCGCCCGTGGGTCTCATCGTCGATCGCATGGACCTCCTCGGCCGACGCCGGCGGTCCGGCGAAGATCCGCGCGACCCGCTTGTCGACCAGCAGGACGGCCCAGCGCTCGTCGACCCCGACCGCCGCCAACGGCGCGACGAACGGCTCGTCGCCCAGGTGCACCTGCTGCTCGACCGGCTCGGGCAGGCGGATCACCTCGAACAGGTCCGCCGGCTGGCAGGCGAAGATCGCCAGGCTTCCCGCGCTGTCCGCCGGTACCGCGACGGGGTCGAGCAGCTCGCCGACGCGCTCGAGGTCGGCGTGGAGCGCGCGCCGCTCGTCATGGTCGAGGCCGTCGGTCTTCTCGACCATCCGCTCGGCCTCGTTGCGCAGTGACCCGAACGACGACGAGCGCGCGGCGGCGTCGGCGAATCGCACCGGGTCGAGATCGACGAACAGCGAGAGCACCTTCCCCTGCGGCGGACGCAGGTCGGCAAGCTCACGCAGGCGGGCGGAGGTCAGCTCGTTGATGCGCATGGCCTCCGCCTACCCGCTGCGTCGGCGACGAACACCTGACGCACCGGCCCTCGCGATTCTGGTAGCTCGCCCCGCGATACTGCCCGTATGACCGGACCGGCGAGCACGCTCTCCCTGCCCGAGCTGCGCCGGCTGCGGCTGCTCAGCCAGGGTCTCGGCCGCGGCGGCCTCGGCGGCCCCGGATCGGCGGCGCCCGCGACGGTGATCGACCGGCTGTTCGCACTCCAGGGGCAGGACCTGCCGGGCGTCCAGTGGTCGATCGGCCTGCGCACGACTGACGCCACGCTCGACGACGTCCGCGCGCTGTTCGACGACGGCCACGTCGTGCGTAGCTGGCCGTTCCGTGGAACGCTGTTCGCGTTGGCCGCCCGCGACCTGCCGTGGGTGCTCGCGCTGACCGGCGAGCGGACCTTCCGCGGCGCGGCCAAGCGCCGCCGCGACCTGGACCTCGACGACGCGACGATCGACGCCGCCGCGACCGTTGCCCACGACGCGCTCAGCGGGACCCGCGGACTCGGCCGCCAGCCGTTGCTCGATGCGTTCGCTGCCGCGGGGATCACCGTCGACGCGTCGCGCGGCTACCACCTGCTCTGGAGCCTGTCGTTGCGCGGCCTGCTCGTGCTCGGGCCGTTCGAGGGGAACGATCAGCGGTTCGTGCTCGCCGACGAGTGGATCACCTCGCCGCGGCGGCTCGAGCACGACGAGGCCCTCGGCGAGCTGGTCCGTCGCTACCTGGCGGCGCACGGCCCCAGCCCGGAAGCGGACATCGCCTGGTGGTCGAAGCTGCCGTTGCGGGACCTGCGTCGCGGGCTCGACGTGGTCGGCGACGAGCTGACCGCGTTCGATGTCGGCGGCGGCGTGTACTGGGCCCACGCCCCGACCCTCGACCGGGTCGGCTCCGAGACCGCGCGCGAGACCGCGTTGCTGCCGGGCTTCGACGAGTGGGTGCTCGGCCACGGGACGCGCGATCCCGTCGTGGCTCCCGAGCACGCCGACCGGATCGTCCCGGGCGGCAACGGCGTCTTCAAGCCCACGGTCGTCCACCGCGGCCAGGTCGTCGGCCTGTGGTCCAAGCGCGTCCTGACCCGGCGTACCGTCGTCACGCTCGTCGCGCTCGAGGGCACGCTGCCGAAGTCGGTGGTCGACGGCATCGCCCGCGACGCCGAGCGCTACGGCCAGTACCTCGGCACGACGGTCGAGGTCGAATCCCCCACCAGCTGATGCGCGTTGGACCACCATGCGTGGCGTAACCCGCATCAGGTCACCACGTGGCCGGATCATCGACTAGACCTGCGGGTGTTCGATCAAGCTCACCGAGGAGACACCATGGTCGCCATCACCAAGCTCGACTTCGTCGGGATTCCCACCCAGGACCCCGAGCGCGCGCGCACGTTCTACGGGGAAACCCTCGGACTGCGTCCGGACGCGCACTCCGACTACGAGTTCTGGGTCGGCGAGACCTGCCTCGGCATCTGGGAACCCGGCAAGCAGGGCTTCCCGTTCCAGCCCCAGAAGAACGCTCATCTGGCGCTGCACGTCGACGACATCACCGCGGCGCGAGCCGAACTCGAATCCCAGGGCGTCACGTTCGTGGGCGAGACCTTCGACACCGGGGTCTGCCAGATGGCGCTGTTCACCGACCCCGACGGCAACGACCTGATGCTGCACCACCGCTACGCACCGCCGCGCTGACTCCCGTCCACCAGCTGATGCGCGTTGGACCACCATGCGTGGCGTAACCCGCATCAGCCCTCGACGCATCAGCTCGCTGCGCGCGGCGACCTCTGAGACCGACGTCACGGAACATCGGTAGCGACCGTCACACTCGGCGAGGCGGACGACGCATACCTTCAATTGCACTATGCAGCTTCTTCCGACCCGTCCGACCAAGTCCTGGCTGGTCACCGAGTACGCCGACGGCCGCCCCGAGAAGGTGTTCGAGAGCGTCCGCCACGACGCCTTCGTGTCGTCCGTGATCGCGGCGATCCACGGTGAGCAGTTCGCCGACGCCGTCCGCTCCGACGACGCCGAGACCGCGGCTCCGGAGACCTCCGACGTCGAACCGCTGAAGGTCGCGGCCTAGCGACTCGCGAGGGTCGGGCCGACACGGCCCGACCCAGCCGCGCGGCAGCGCGTCACCGCTCCTTGCCGTCGGGCCGAACGGTACCCCCACGACCGAACGACGCCGACATCGCGATCTCGGCCTCCGCCAGCTCGGTCGCCTGCGACAGGGGCATCGCGTGCGGGCAGTGCTCGATGTGTGCGCGCAGCGTGCGGACCAGGGTGTCGAGCCCGCCGACGCGGATCGCATCCATCATCTCCTCGTGCTCCACCACGACGGCCTCGCGCCGGCGACCGGCAGAGACCACAGCGCGCCACGGGAAGGCGTCCCACAGCCTGCGGATGAAGTCGGTCAGGAACGTGGACCCCGCCGCGTCGTATAGCGCCCAGTGCCACTCGGCGTCCCGTTCGGCGAACGTGTCGCCGCTCGCGTCGTCGGCGTTGACCAGCCGCGCGTGCAGCATCTCCAGCCGCTCGAGCAGGTCCGGCGTCATCTGCTGGATCGCTGCGGCCGCGGCGGCCGGCTCGAGCAGCAGACGCAGCCGGAACACGTCCGCAGTCACCGCGGCCGAGTTGTCCGCCACGATCGTGCCGCGGTGCGGGATGTAGGCGGCCAGGTGGTCGGCGTGGAGCGCCTTCATCGCCTCGCGGACCGGTGTGGCACTCATCCCGAACTCCGCCGCGATCTCGTTGATGTCCAGCTTCTGGCCGGGAGGCAGGATTCCGACCAGTATTCGCTCCCGGAGAACCCGTAGTGCGAGCTCCGCTTTGGTCTCGTGGCGCGCAGGGTTCATGTACCGCATATATTCCCAGTGGACAAGCAGGTGTGTCAAGACTCACAGACACGCCAACGCTTCCGGAAATAGAACGCCCGAAGCCAGCGATCGAGTATCCCGACAACGGTCGAGACACCGGACATACGCGCTGGTTCCGCCGTAGATTGGGGTGATGACCGGGGATCGTGCCGCCCGCGGCGACGCCGCCACGCGCTTCGCGCCTCCGGAGGTGCTCGACGCCCTGATGATGAGCACGGCCGACGCGATCTACCTGGTCGACCACGCCGGGCTCGTCCGCTACGCCAACCCCGCCGCGCTCGAGCTGCTCGGCTACGCCGCCGACGAGCTGCTCGGCCGAGACAGCCACGCCACGATCCACCACCACTACCGGGACGGCCGTGCCTACCCCGCCGACGAGTGTCCACTGCTGCGTCCGCGCACCACCGGTGAGTCGGTCCGGGTCGAGGAGGACTGGTTCGTGCGGAGCGACGGGTCGCTGGTCCCGGTCGCGTACTCGTCCGCGCCGATCGCCACCGACGAAGGCCGCGGCGCGGTGGTGATCTTCCGCGACATCACGGCCCGCCGCGAGGCGGACGAGGCGCGCCGCCGCGAGGCGTCGGAGCAGGCCCGGATCGCTGAGCTGCGGGCGTCCCGCGCGCGGATCGTCGCCGCGACCGACACGGAGCGGCGGCGGATCGGACGCAACATCCACGACGGTGCCCAGCAGCGGTTGATGAACGTCGCGCTCGGGATCCAGCAGGGAACGTCGCTGATCGCCGGCGACCCCGAAGCCGCCCGGGGCGTGCTCGCGGTGGCCCTCGACGAGGTTCGGGCCACGCTCGTCGACCTGCGCGACCTGGCCGCGGGCATCCACCCGTCGATCCTGACCAACCGCGGGCTCGCCGCGGCCGTCGACGCACTGACCGCCCGCACCCCGTTCCCGGTCGCGGTCGCGATCCCCGAGCGGCGGTTCGCCGCGGCCGTCGAGTCAGCCGCGTACTTCACGATCGCCGAGGCCCTGGCCAACGTCGCGAAGCACGCACGGGCGACCCAGGCCGCCGTGACCGTCCGCGAGGACGGCGACCGCGTGACCGTGCGGGTCGACGACGACGGCCGCGGTGGAGCCGCCGTGACCGAGGGTCGCGGCCTCCAGGGCCTGCGCGATCGCGTGCGGGCCGCGGGCGGCGAGCTCGACGTCGGGATCGGTCCCGACGCCCGCGGGACCACCGTGGTCGCCGCGCTCCCGACCGACGGCTGACGCCCGCCGGATCGGGTCACGGGCCGCGGGCGGAGTCGCCTCGCAGCCAGGACCACCGGTCGCTGTCGGGTTTTCCCACCGCCCGGCCGGTCCGCCACGTGTGATGCTGGATCGACGGACGGGGCGACGCCCCCCAGGTCCGCACCACGCGCCCGCCTACCGCAGGAGACCCCCGTGCTCAGCCCGCTGACGATCGTCCGCTTCTGGCTCCCCGCCGCCATCTTCGTGGCCGGTGCGCTGATGCTGATCCTCAGCCCCGACATCGTCGGGATCGAGGGCGCCGCGCTGATGCTCGGCGGCGGGCTCGGGGTCGTCGTGTCCAACCGCTTGCACGCGGCGGGCGTGAAGGGCGAACAGGATCGCGACCACGAGCGCGACGCTCGCGAGTTCCTCGCCCGGTACGGCGTCTGGCCGGACGAGGCGTCGGACGACCTGCTCCGGCGCGCCGAGGCCGAAGGAGCCTGGGGTCGCGGCTAGCGTGGTTCCGGAAGCGGTCGCTACGCTCGGCCGCGTGGACGGGCTGCGGGTGGTGATCGCCGAGGACCAGGTGCTGCTGCGCCAGGGGATCGCGCGGCTGCTGGCGGACGCCGGGTTCGACGTGGTCGGGGAGGCGGGCGACGCCGACGACCTGATGCGCAAGGTCCGCGCGCACCGTCCCGATATCGCCGTCGTCGACATCCAGATGCCGCCCGACCACACCGACGACGGGCTGCGCGCCGCGGTCGCGATCCGCCGCGAGCTGCCTCGAACCGGGGTCGTGGTGCTGTCGCAGTTCCTCGAGGAGCGCTACGCCCTGGAGCTCGTGGGCGACGAAGCGCGCGGCGTCGGCTACCTGTTGAAGGACCGGATCGTCGACGTGCCGAGCTTCACCCAGGCGCTGCGGCGCGTGGCCGCCGGCGGGTCCGCGCTCGACCCGGAGGTCGTCGCCCGGATGGTCGGCCGGCGGCGTGCCGACGACCCGCTCGACCGCCTCACCCCGCGCGAGCGCGAGGTGCTGACGCTGATGGCCGAAGGCCACTCCAACGGAGGGATCGCCGCCGAGCTCCACGTCGGCGTCCCGGCGGTCGAGAAGCACGCCACGCGGATCTTCACGAAGCTCGAGCTCGGCGAGCAACCGAACGAGCACCGCCGCGTCAAGGCGGTGCTGACGCTGTTGCGCGCCGGCGCCTGAGCCCCGTCCCGCCCCCGTTCCGTCCGGCTGCCGACCGGACGCTCCGGCCTCCGGGTCACTCGGTCGTGGGAGCACACGGCGGAGAACGCCCGCACCGCTGCGCAGAACAGAGGTAATTCGAGATGTCCTTGCAGGAGGCCACCGGCGCAGCCGCGCCCACGGTGCCGCTCGTCCAGAGGAAAAGTCATCACCTGTCGTTCGACCCGCCCGTATGGTCTGACGTGCTGATGAGTCCCGACGCGCCACGCCCCAAGCCGCGCCTCCCGCGGGGTCCGAGCGCCCTCGACCCCGACGACCGCAGCCGGGTGCATCGGCAGCGCCTGCAAGACGCCTTGGTCGCCTTGGTCGCCGAGCGCGGATTCGTCGACACCCGGATCCGCGAGATCTGCTCCCACGCACAAGTTGGCCCGCGAGATCTGTACGCCGAGTACCCAGGGAAACAGGAGCTGTTGCTCAGCACCTGCGACGCGATCGCGGACGAGGCGATCGCCGCGGTTCGCGCGGGGCTCCGTGACTCGTCCCCGCCGGCGACCGCCGAGGCGGCGATCGCCGGCGTGCTCGTGCCGTTCGCGCGCAGCCTCGCCGCCCGACCCGCGCACGCCGAGCTGCTGCTCGTCCACGTGTTCAGTGCCGGTGCCGTCGGCCCGTCCTACCGCCGGGGACTGATCACCCGGCTGCGGACGCTGCTCACCGACGCGCTCCAGGAGCAGCCGGAACCCGGTGGGTTCTCCGAGGCGTCGCTGATCATCGTCGCGTCGGGCGCGCTGCAGGCCTTCCAGCACCGGATCCGCACCGGTCGGGCCCGCGGCCTTCCCGTCGCCGCCCAGGAGCTCGCCGCGTGGGCCGCGCACTACCGCACCGGCGTGCCGCTGCCGCTTCCGCGCCCGGCCAGCCCCGCCACCCTCAGCGACACCGAGATCCGTCCGCTGCCCCGCAATACGCAACGGCTGCCGCGGCAGTTCGTCCTGCCCCACCAGCGCGACCGGATCATGCGCGCGGTGGTGGCGCTCTCGGTCAGCGACGGCTTCGCGGCGATGAGCATCCCCGCGATCGCCGGCGAGGCCCAGATCTCGATCCGGACCTTCTACCAGCACTTCGCGTCCAAGCACGAGGCGTTCGACGCGGTCTACGACCACGCCTTCGGACGACTCTTCGCGCGTACGTGGGCTGCTGCCACTCGCCCGACGACGTGGCTCGACGCGGTCCGCGACGGCGTCCGCGCCTGGGTCGGCTACGCGGCAACCGAGCCGGGCATGGCGCGCTTCGCGTTCTGCGACGCCCTGACCGCCGGGCCGGAGTTCGCCGACAAGCTCGACGAGGCGTACACCGCGTTCGCCAACCTGTTCAACCCGAACGCCGCCGCCGCGCCGCCGGTCAGCGATCTCGTCGCCTTCGCGATCGCCGGCGGGTACATCGGGTTGGTGACGCACTGGATCGCCGATCTGGGGGCTGCCGACGTCCAGTACCTCGAGCCGCACCTGGTCTATGCGATTCTCGCGCCAATCCTCGGCGACTCCGAGGCACTGCACGCCTCGGGTCTGGCGCCGACTCCACGGGTGATCCGCGTGCCCGCCCCATCCGACGACGGGGAGCGGATCGCGGTGGCCTTCACCCGGCTCGTCGCGACCGAGGGGCTCGCGAACGTCACGCTCGAGGCGGCGGCGGACGAGGCCGGGGTCGCGCGGTCGGTCGTCGGGGAGTACTTCGAGGACGAGACGGCCTGCGCGCTGCAGACGCTCGACGCCTGGAGCGACCGGACCTTCACCGCGATGAACGCCGCATTCGCCTCCGCTCCGCGCGACGGCGCGCTGGCGATCCACCGCGCGCTCGGGGCGATGCTGGCCCAGATCGCGAGCGAGCCCGACGCGCTGCGCCTCGCGGTCGAGGCGCTCGAGCAGCTGGGCCCCCGCGCGGTCTCGCGCCGCGCCCGCTACGCCGCCGTCTTCCTCGATGCCGTCGCGCCGTCGGTCGGGTCGGACGACCCGATTCCGGCTCATCCGCGACAGGTTTCCGAGATGGTCGCCGACGGAGTCCTCGGCGTGCTCCGCCAACACGTGGCCGAGGACCGGATCGACGCGCTCCCCGACGCTCTTGCCGAGATCAGCTACCTCTGCGTCGCGCCGTTCTTCGGTCCCCGCCGCGCCACCGACGTGTCCCAGCTGCCGCTCGTCTCGGCCTGAGCGTCCACCCGTCCGCCCCGTCGCGACCGGTCGCTACCCGAAGCCCGCGAGCCGGGGCGTGACCGCCTGGGCCTCCAGGTCGAGCAGCAGGCGCTTGCGCTCGACCCCGCCGCCGTAGCCGGTGAGCGTCCCGTTCGCCCCGATCACGCGGTGGCACGGCACGATCACCGATACCGGGTTGCGACCGTTCGCCAGCCCGACCGCGCGTACCGCCGACGGCTGCTCGATCCGCCGGGCGAGCTCGCCGTAGCTGATCGTCCGGCCGTAGGGAATGTCGCGCAGGGCGCGCCAGACCCGCTGCTGGAACGGCGTGCCGGCCAGTTCGACGTCGATCTCGAACACCGTCCGCTCACCGGCGAAGTACTGCTCGAGCTGCGCGGTGACGCCCGCGAACGCCGCGGCGTCCTCGGTCCACGCCGGGTCCCGGGCGGGCGGCCTCGGCCCGTCCAGCATGTAGAGGCCGTGGAGGATCCCCTCGTCGCCGACCAGCAGCAACCGGCCGATCGGGCTCAGGATCGTCGTGCACTTCATGCGGCATCCCTCCGTTGCTCGAAGCTCTCGGTCGTCAGGCTCGCCCATAGGTGCTGGGTCGCGTACGAGCGGTACGGACGCCACCGCTCGGCCAGGCGGTCGGCGGCCGCGGGACGTGCGTCCTGGCCCACCCGCTCGAGCGCCGTGCGAATCCCCAGGTCACCGGCCAGGAAGACGTCGGGGTCGCGCAGCGCGCGCATCTGGACGTAGCCGGCCGTCCACGGACCGATCCCCCGCAACGCCAGCAGCCGCTCGCGGGTGTCGAGCCGCTCGACACCGACGTCCAGGGTCAGCTCGCCGGACGCCAGCGCGGTGGCCAGCCCGATCACGGCGTCGGCCCGCGACCGCGGCATCCCGAGCGTGGTGGGGTCCGCCGCGGCCAGTGCCTCCGCGGACGGGAAGAGCCGGCTGACCCCGCCGACGGGTTCGGGGAGGGGCTCGCCGTAGGCCGCCGTCAGGCGAGCGGCGAGCGTCGCGGCCCCGCGCACCGAGACCTGCTGGCCGAGCACCGCGCGGATCGCCTGCTCGTGGGCGTCGACGTGGCCGGGGACGCGTCGACCGGGCACCGCGCGCACCAGCGCCCCGATCACCGGGTCGTCGCCGAGCGCTTCGACGATCGCCGAAGGGTCGGCGTCCAGGTCGAGCAGCGCGCGAACCCGCTGGATCGCTGCCGGCAGGTCGCGCAGATCGCCCAGGCGGAACTCCGCTGCGATGTACCCGTCGGCCGGCCGTACCGTCACCACACCCGCTCCGTGGGGGAGGTCCAAGCTCCGTCGGTACCCACCACCGTCGACCGTCTCGACCCCCGCGACCGCCCGCTCGGCCAGGTACGCCATGACCGCGCCGCCCTCCCACGGTGGACGGTACGGCAGGCGCAGCG
>JBQGEK010000230.1:0-17815 GCA_052039575.1 Patulibacter sp.
ACCATGGCGGCCACAATGCGCTTGATCAGGCGGTGAGAGCGGCCCATCTTCGTCGCCATCTCCCCCATGTCGGCCACGATCTCAGCGTGATCTGTACAAGAAAACCCCGCTTTCGCGGGGCTTTCCTGAGGAGCGGCAGACGAGACTCGAACTCGCGACCCTCAGCTTGGGAAGCTGATGCTCTACCAACTGAGCTACTGCCGCAACGCCCCGCGACAATATCGCGCCGCCCGCTTCCGTGCACGACGGGGTCGCCTCGTGCCGCGACGGTCTACCGTTCATGGGGATGCGTCGCTCCGCCGTTCCCGCGCTGCTCGGGTTGCTCGCCGTCGCACTGATCGTCGTCCTGGCTCTCGCGATGACCCGGACCAGCAGCGACGACCAGCGCAGCCAGTCGCTCAGCGCCCAGATCGAGGCGGGCAAGGTCGTGCCAGCCCCCGGGGTCGACGACATGCGTCCGCTGCTCGACGGCGACGGCGAGACCAGCCTGTCGGAGTACCGCGGGCAGATCATCGTGCTCAACTTCTGGGCGTCGTGGTGCGACCCCTGCAAGCGCGAGGCGCCCGTGCTCGAGCGGGTCCACCAGCGGCTGCAGAAGGACGGCAGCGGGACCGTGCTCGGCGTGACCTACCAGGACGACCCGCTCGAGAGCGTCGCGTTCAAGAAGCGCCACGAGATGTCGTTCCCCTCGCTGCGTGACCCGGGACGCGTGCTCGCCCAGCAGTACGGGGTGTCGCAGATCCCCGAGACCTTCGTGATCGACCGCGAGGGCCGCGTCCGGATGATCGCCTATGGCGAGGTCAACGACGAGTTCCTCGACCGAGCGCTCGAGCGCGCTGGCGCCCCCGCCGCCACCCGATGACCCGCGCCCCCCGTTCCCGCTCGCGCGCGCTCCGCGTCGTCGTCGCGCTGCTCGCCGCCTGCCTGGTCGGCCTGCTCGCCGCGCCGGCCGCCGGAGCCCAGACGACGACCCCCGCTCCGGCCACGCCGCAGACCACGCTGCTCGAGGTCGAGAAGGAGCTGATGTGCTCGACCTGCGGCGTCCCGCTCGCCCAGTCCGAGGCGCCGCAGGCCCAGCAGGAACGGCAGACGATCGAGCGGCTGATCCGCGAGGGACTGACCAAGGACGAGATCATCGACGAGATGGTCGAGATCTACTCCGAGTCGGTGCTGCTGCACCCGCCGCAGAGCAGCGTCCGCACCCTGCGTTGGCTGATTCCCGCGCTGGCGGCGCTGGTCGGGTTCTCGCTCGTCGTCTTCCTCGTCGTCCGCTGGCGCCGCTCGACGCGCGCGGCGGCGGGCGGCGGCCCCGCAGACCCGACCGCGGGCTGGGTCGATGCCCCCGGCGGCTCCCCAGCGGCCGACGACGCGTCCGACGGAGACGACGCACCTGACGACGGCCTGACCGACGCCGACCGGGCGCGGCTCGATGCCGACCTCGACCGCTATGCCTGAGCCGGATCCCGGGCGCGGTTCCCGTGGCTGACCCGACGATCTTCGCGGCGTTCGCCGCCGGCCTGCTGTCGTTCGTCTCGCCGTGCGTACTGCCGCTCGTGCCCGGCTACCTGTCGGTGCTGACCGGCGGCGAGAGCATCCGTCCCGCCGAGGAGCGTCGCAGGGGCGCGATCCTCGGTCCGGCCATCCTCTTCTGCCTGAGCTTCACGTTGATCTTCGTGATCCTCGGGCTGTTCGCGCGCGGACTCGGTGCCCCGCTCGCCGGGTCGCGTCAGACGCTCGACGTGATCGCCGGGGTGCTGCTGATGACGATGGGCGTGATCTACCTGGTCACGCCGTTCGTCCCGCTGCTCAACCGCAACCTGCGCCCCGAGGTGCTGCTGCGCAAGGCCGGCAGCGGGACCGGCGGACCGATGATCGCCGGGATGGCGTTCGCGGTCGCCTGGACCCCCTGCACCGGCCCGATCCTCGGCGCGATCCTGACCGCCGCCGCGACCCAGAGCGGGTTCGCCGGCGGGGCGTTCCTGCTGCTCGCCTACAGCCTCGGCCTGGCGGTGCCGTTCCTCGGTGCCGCGCTCGCCTTCGAGAAGGTCACCGGCGCGGCGAAGGTGCTCCGCGACCATTACCACGTGATCACCGCGGTCGGCGGCGTGCTGCTGATCGTCGTCGGCTACCTCGTCGCGACCCACGAGATGACGCGGCTGGCGGCCGAGGCGAGCCGCCTGGTCGACGACCTGGGGCTGCGCCAGGTCGTCCGCTTCTTCGAGCGCTAGCCGTTGCCGCCGGGCGCGCGAGCGCCCAACGGCGTCCGTGGCGCGTTCGCTCCGACCGTCGGCACGATCTCGCCAAGCACCCGCGAAGCGCTCGCTACCCCTCCTGCTCGTCCGCGCTGCGCTCCATCCGCTCCGGCGCGCCGACGCCGAGCAGGCCCAGAGCGGAGTGCAGGACGCCCGCCGTCGCGCGGCAGAGATCGAGGCGACGCTGCCGGACGTCGGGCGCCAGGTCGGCGGCGAGCACCGGGCAGTCGCGGTAGAAGGCGGTGAAGTCGCGGGCCAACGACAGCGCGTAGGTCGTGATCCGGTGCGGCGCACGGCGGGACGCGGCCTCCGCGACCTCGTCGGGCCAGTTGAGCAGCGCCAGCAGCAGCTCGCGCTCGCTAGGCGTGATCGGCCCCTCGGTCTCGGCGGCGTCGTTCCGCGCGGCGGTCGTCTCGCCCGCCTCGGCCCGAGCCAGGATCGAGCGGATCCGGGCGTGCGCGTACTGCACGTAGTAGACCGGGTTCTCGGCCGACTGCTCGCGGGCCTCGGTCAGCTCGAGGTCGATCGTGGTGTCGTGCGACCGTGCCAGCAGGTACCAGCGCGCGGCGTCGACGCCGATCTCGGCGACCAGGTCGTCGAGCGCGACGAACTCCCCCGCGCGCTTGCTCATCTTCGCGCGTTCGCCGTTCTCGTAGAGGTTGACGAACTGGGTGATCAGCAGCTCGATCTGGTCGCGATCGCCGCCGAGCTCCTCGAACGCCGCCTCGATCCGCGCGACGTACCCGTGGTGGTCGGCGCCCAGCACGTCGATCACGCGGTCGTAGCCGCGCGTGCGCTTGTGATGGTGGTACGCGACGTCCGACGCGAAGTAGGTCGGACGACCGTCGGAGCGGACCAGCACGCGGTCCTTGTCGTCGCCGGCGTCGCTGGTGCGCAGGAACAGCGCGCCGTCCTGCTCGTAGCTCTGCCCACGCTCGGCGAGCACCGCGAACGCCGCGTCGACCGGGCGCGGCTCGGCACCGTTCGGCGCGTGCCGCGCGCGCTCGGAGACCCACTCGTCGAACTCGGTGCCGAACGCCTCGAGCGAGGCCCGCTGCTGGGCGACCATCAGCGCGATCCCGGCGGTCGCGACGTCGTCGACCGGGCGGTTCGCGGCGTCCGGGATCTGAGCGGCGACCTCGGCCACGTAGTCGCCCTGGTAGCCGTCCTCCGGCGGCGCCTCGCCCTTGGCGCGGGCCTGCAGCGACTGCCCGAACAGCTGGACCTGGTTGCCGAAGTCGTTGATGTAGTACTCGCGGTGGACCCGGTGGCCGTGGAAGGTCAGCAGGTTGGCCAGGGCCGAGCCGAACGCGGCGCCGCGGGCCCCACCGATGTGGACCGGACCGGTCGGGTTGTTGGAGACGAACTCCAGGTGGATCGACTCGGCGGCGGCGTCGGTGCCGGCGGCACCCCCGCGGGCGTAGTCCTCACCCGCGGCGAGGACCTCGGCGAGCGCTCCCAGCAACCAGCCGTCGGAGAGCCGGAGGTTGAGGAACCCCGGCCCCGCGGTCTCGATCCCCGCCAGGTCGTCGCCCAGGTACTCCTGCAGCGCCACCGTCAGGCGCTCCGCGATCATCGGCGGCGCGGCGCCGACGATCTTCGGCAGCAGCATCGCGGCGTTGGTCGCGTAGTCGCCGTGGGCGGCCTGCTTCGGACGCTCCAGCGACGGCGCCGACTTCGGACGCTCACCCCCGGTGACGTTCAGGACCGCATCGTCGAGGACGGTGCGCAGACGATGCAGCGGAGAAGCAGGCGACACGGCGTTCACGGTCCGACACGATACGCCGCGGACCGCCCCGGACGACCCGAGGCCGGGACTAGTGGTGGTACGGCTCGTTCCGGAGGATCCGGTGGGCACGGTAGAGCTGCTCCAGCACGATCACCCGCGCGAGCTGGTGCGGCAACGTGATCGGGCCGTACGACAGCCGCTCGTCGGCTCGCTCGAGCACCAGGCCGTCCGCGCCGCCGATCACGAAGCAGAGGTCGCGGCCGCTGGCGCGCCGCTCCTCCAGCCAGGTCGCCTGGGCGACGCTGTCGCGGGTGGGGGCCTCGATCGCCAGCAGCACGCAGTGCGCCCGGTCCGGTACCCGCCGCGCCACCTGGTCCGCGGACGCGTCGTCGCGCAGCTCGATCGTGTCGAGCTTGACGTACGGTCGCAGCAGCTTCTCGTAGTGGGCGATGTCGTCGAGGTACGGCGCTCGCGCCTTGCCGACCGCGATCACGGTGACCTTCACCGCGTGCTCCCGCGACGCTCGCGCGGCCCCAGCGCTTGCGGACGAACGCTGAAGTACCCTTGGACACGACCCCGCGCGAACGTCCCGACCCCACTCGGGCGCGCTTCCTCGGATCGGCGGTGGGTCCACCCCGCCCACCGGTCCACCGGAAGTCCCACGTTCTGCGCCACCCCTCGAGTATGCACGTCGCCGTCATCTCCGACATCCACGGGAACCGCCACGCGCTCGACGCCGTCCTCGCCGACGCCGACGACCGCGGATGCGACGAGATCTGGTGCCTCGGCGACATCGTCGGGTACGGTGCCGACCCCAACGGCTGCTGCGCCACCGTCCGTCGCTTCGCGTCGGTCTGCCTGGCCGGCAACCACGACCTGGCCGCGATCGGGTCGCTTCCGACGGCCGAGTTCAGTGCCGACGCGCTGGCGGCCACGCACTGGACCAGCCAGAACCTGACGCCGGACAACCGAGCGTGGCTGGCCCAGTTGCGTCCCGACGCGCGACCCCCCGGCGTCCGGCTGGCCCACGGAAGCCCGCTGCACCCGGTCTGGGAGTATCTGCTGACGACCGAACAGGCGGAGGCCTCGCTGAAGGCCTTCGACGAGCAGGTCGCCCTCGTCGGGCACAGCCACGTCGCCCTCTCGTTCTCCCGCGACGGTCGCGATCCGGTCGTCCGGGTCGATCGCGCTCACAGCGACGAGGTCCGGTTCGGAGCCCAGCGCTGGCTGCTCAACCCCGGCAGCGTCGGTCAGCCGCGCGACGGAGACCCGCGAGCGGCCTGGATGGAGCTCGACACCGCCGCGGGCCACGCCACCTGGCGCCGCGTCACGTACGACGTCGCCGGGGCCGCGACGGCGATCTCCGACGCCGGACTTCCCCCGTCACTGGCGGACCGCTTGCGTGACGGTCGGTAGCCTTGTGCGGATAAGACTCTCCATGAGAATCTCCCGGCTCCTTCCCGTCGTGCTGTGCTCGACCGTCGTCCTCGCGGGCTGCGGCAGCTCCAGCCTGCTCGACGGCAACTCCGCCGAAGACCTCCAGGCCAGCATCGAGCGGGTCAAGATGGCCGTCGAGGACGGGCGCTGCGAGCAGGCGATGACCGCAGCGACCGAGGGTCTGCGCCGGGTCGACGACCTGCCGTCGTCGGTCGACGACGGGCTCGAGTCGCGGTTGCGGCAGGGCTTCCAGGAGCTCGAGCAGCGGATCCCGTCGGACTGCACCCCGCGTGAGACGACGACCACCCAGCCGCCGCCGACCACGACGACCGAGACCACGACCGAGGAAGAGCCGCCGCCGGTCACCACGACCGAGACCCAGCCGCCCGAGACGACCCCGACCGAGCCGACGGAGCCGACCCAGCCGCCCGAGACGACCACCGAGGAGGAGGTCCCGCTCGGCGACGAGGGATCCGGCGGCGTGCCGCCCGCCGGCGACGCGGACACCGACGAGCTCGACCCGGCCACGCCGCGCGGACTGCGCGAGGGCATGCGCGAGCTGCGTGAATCCGGCCGGGACGCGCAGAAGCGGTTCCAGGAAGCCGGTCGCGAGGCCCGGAAGTCGGCGCGCGAAGCACGCAAGCAGTTCGACGACGCCGTCAAGGACATGTCCAAGGCCCTCCGAGGCGACCGATGAGCGCGGACCTGCTGGTCGACCGCTACGAGCTCGGCGATCGCCTGGGCAGCGGCGGCATGTCGACCGTCCGGCTGGCCTTCGACCGCCGGCTCGAGCGCCACGTCGCGGTCAAGCTGCTCGCCGAGCACCTCGCCGACGACCGCCAGTTCGTCTCGCGCTTCCGCCGCGAGGCCCTGTCGGCCGCGCGCCTCGTCCACCCGAACATCGTCCAGGTCTTCGACTTCGGCTTCGACGACGACTCCGGCCGCTACTTCATCGTGATGGAGGCCGTCCGCGGCCCCTCGGGCGCACAGCTGCTGCACGACCGCGGATACCTCGGCGTCGACGAGGCGGTGAAGCTCGTCGGGCAGGCCGCCCGCGGGCTCGACCACGCGCACCGCAACGGCGTGATCCACCGCGACGTCCAGCCGGGCCACATCCTGAGCGGCGAGGACGGGCCGGTCACGATCGCCGACTTCGGGATCGCCAAGGCGATGGCCGAGGAATCGGGGATCACCCAGATCGGATCGGTAGTCGGCACCGCCAGCTACCTGGCGCCCGAGCAGGCCGTCGGCGGCGACGTCGGCCCGGCGTCGGACATCTACGCGCTCGGCGTCGTGACCTACCAGATGCTCGCCGCTCGTCTGCCCTACGAGGCCGAGTCGCTGACCGCGCTGGCGCTCAAGCAGCAGCGCGAAGCGCCGCCGCTGCTCGACCAGCTCAACGCCGACGTGCCGCCCGAGGTCGCGCTGGTCGTCGACCGCGCGCTCAGCCTCGATCCGACGGCGCGCTACCCCAGCGCCGAGGCCTACGCCAAGGCGCTCGACGACGGGCTCGCCGGAATCGGCCCGAGCGAGGACGACAGCACCCGCGTGGTCCACCCGGTGACCGGCGCCACTGCGATCGTCCCGCGCCAGCAGATCGAGGACATCGAGCGCGACTTCGACGACACCGCCGACCACACGCTGATGCAGCCGGCGGTCCGGCGGTCCCCGCGTGAGGCGCAGCGCCAGGTCACGCCGGCCGGTGGCTGGGTCCAGAACTCGGCCGCCGCGCCGCCGCAGCGCCGGAGCGCCGGAGCGCGGGTCTTCCGCGTCCTGCTCGTCGCCGCGCTGATCGCCGCGGTCGTCGGCGGAGCGATCTACTACGTGGCCGGCCAGCAGGTCGCCCCGCGGCTGACCGACGTCGCCGGAGACACCGTGCAGGACGTCAGCAACAAGCTCGACCAGCTGATCCGCGACAACATCCGGTAGCCGCGCCGCCGCGGCACGGGGCCGGCCGCGCTACGGGAGGATGCCGCCGCGGATCGCCGCGGCCTCGTCGGGCAGCCGGCCATCGATGATCGCCTGGCGCAGCCGCTGCATCACGCGCGAGACGAACGCCAGGTTGTGCTGGGTCAGCAGGCGCATCGCCAGCAGCTCGTTGGCGTGCACCAGGTAGCGCAAGTAGCCGCGGGTGAAGCCGTGGGCGCAGGCCGGGCACGGGCACCCGTCGCAGAGCGGCTCGTCGCTCGTCTTCCACTTGGCCTGCGACAGGTCGACCCGCCAGCGCTTGGCCGGTTCGGGGACCAGCGCCATCCCGTGCCGGCCGAGCCGGGTCGGCATCGCGCAGTCGAAGGTGTCGATCCCCTGCTCGACCCCGCGGACCAGGTCGTCGATCTCGCCGATCCCCAGCAGGTGGCGCGGCTTGTGCGGCGCGACGCGGTCCAAGCGGGCGGTCGTCCAGCCGACGACCTCGTTCATCTGATCCTTGTTCTCGCCGAGCGACCCGCCGATCGCGATCGCGTCCACCCGCGACGACGCGACGTGCTCGGTCGCCTCGGTGCGCAGGTCCTCGTAGACGCCGCCCTGGACGATCCCGTAGACCAGCTGCCAGTTCGGCGCGTGCTGCTCGTGCCAGGTCAGGCAGCGCTCGAGCCAGCGGTGCGTGCGCTCGGTCGACCGCGCGGTGTACTCGCGGTCGACGTGAAACGGCGTGCACTCGTCGAAGACCACCGCCAGGTCGGTGCCGAGCGCCGCCTGGACCTCCATCGACGTCTCCGGCGACAGGTACTGCTTGGAGCCGTCGAGGTACGAGCGGAAGGCGACCCCGCCCTCCTCGATCCGGTCGATCCGGCCGTGCGACTTCGTCGGCTTGGGTCCCGTCGGGTCCCGGCGCCGGCCCTTGATCTCGTCCGCCACGGTGCCGTGGCCCATCGAGAAGACCTGGAACCCGCCGGAATCGGTGATGATCGGGCCGTCCCAGCGCATGTAGCGGTGCAGCCCTCCGTGCTCGCGGATGTGCTCGTGTCCCGGCGTGAGCATCAGGTGGAACGTGTTGCCGAGGACGATGTCGTAGCCCAGGTCCGCCACCTCGGTCGGCAGCATGCCCTTGACCGTCGCCTTGGTGGCCAACGGCACGAACGCCGGCGTACGGATCGGGCCGTGCGCGGTCTCGATCACGCCGGCCCGGGCCTGCAGCCCGTCCTGCTCGGCCCTCGCCTCGATCCGGAAGACCTCGCGCGGACGCTCGGCGGCGGGGCGCGGCGGGGCGTCGAGGGCAGGCGCGGGACGGTCGGCGGCGGCGGACATGCACGGCCATCGTAGGCCGCCGGTCACGACGGCGGCGTGCTCCCGTGGCGAGCCGACCGGATCGACGGCGCGGCGACCGGCGGGTGGTAGCGCGCCGTGGCGGGCTAGGTCCGTCCTCCGGACTGGCGCAGCACCGGACCGAGGTCGCGCACCCGCTCGACCAGCAGGCGCGGGGAGACGCCCTTGGGCACCTCCAGCCGGACCAGGCCTCGGTGCGGCCCGAGCGTCGACCCCGAGCTGCCGGAGTAGAGCACGATCGCCGCATTCGGCGCCGCGGCGTGCAGCCCGGCCACCAGATCGCCCGGCGTCGGTCCCGGCATCCCGAGGTCGGTCACGATCACGTCCGGCCGAGTGTCCGCCGCCGACGCCAGGGCCTCGTCCCCGTCGGCCGCGGCCGCGACCAGCTCGGTGGTCGGCTCGCGCATCAGCCAGTGGCGCAGCAACTCGCGGAGCTCCGGCGTGTCGTCGCAGATCATCACGCGCAGCGGCCCCGTGCCGGACGTCGCAGAGGACCGGCCGTCGGTGCTCATCGCCCGGCCGGCAGGTCGAAGACCACCCGCGACGCGTCTGGGGCCGGCTCGGCGACGGTCCCGCCGTGGGCGGCGACGACCCGCTCGACGATCAGCCCCGCCGCGCCCGCGCCGACCAGCGGACCGCGACCGCGGGCCGGACCGCCGACCAGGCCGCGCGGAGCGGCGGCGTCGTCGCTGACTTCCACCCGGACCCGCCCGTCGTCCGTGCGGACCGCGGCGATCGTCACCCGGACCTCGGGCTGCCCTGGATCGCGTGCCGCCGCCGCGGCGCGGAACAGCTGCCGGAACGCGCAGACCAGCTGCATGCCGTCGCCGAGCACCGGCGGAGCGCTCCGCGAGACCTCCACGCGCAGCGTCGCGCCGTCGGATCCGAGCTCGGTCACCGCCCGTTCGACCAGCGTCGCCAGCTCGTGCGACTCGTGCTCGCCGTCGCGTCCGGCGACCCGGGTCAGCTCGAGCAGGTCGGCGACGACCCGACGGACTCGGTCCACCCCGCCGTCCACCGCTCGCAGGATCGGCTCCGAGCCGCCCGACTCGCGCAGCACGTCGGCGTATCCGTCGATGATCGTGGCCGCTTCGCCCAGCTGGTGGCTGCAGGCCTCGGCGATCACGTCGACGGCGGACGGGGCGTGTTCCCCCGAGCCCTGGCGGCGGGGCATCAGTGGTCGTCCGTGATCACGAGCTCGGCGCGGATGTGGCGGGCGATGTCGACCGCTTCCGCTCGCGTGCTGACCCCGAGCTTGCGCAGCAGGTTCTTGATGTGCGACCGGACGGTCTCCGTGCTCAGCACCAGCGTGTCGGCGATCGCCTCGGTCGACTGCGCCTGGCAGAGCAGGTCGAGGACCTCCCACTCGCGGTCGGTCAGCGGACTGACCACCGGGCGCATGCCGGTGGTGTCCTGCCGTACGCGCCGCAGGTGCTCGACCAGGCGCATGGTCAGCCGCGGCGAGACCACCGCCTCGTCGGCGATCGCGCGCGTCAGTGCCTGCGGCAGATCCGAGATGTTGATCGCCTTGCTGAGGAAGCCCGCGGCCCCCGCCCGCAGCGCCAGCAGGCCGAGATCGTCGTCGTCGTACGCGGTGAGCACGATCACCTTGGTCGCCGGGACCGCCGCGACCGCCTCGCGCGTCGCCTCGACCCCGTCCATCCCGGGCATCACCACGTCCATCAGCAGGACGTCCGGCTTGTAGTGGGTCGCCAGCTCGATCGCCTCGCGGCCGTTGGTCGCCTCGGCGATCACCGTGATCCCCGCGCCCTGGAGGGCATCTCGGACGACCCGGCGAGCCATCGGGTCGTCGTCCGTGATGATGACGCGTAGGGACACCGCGGGGAACCTCCGGAACGCGAGCGGACAACCAGTCGAGACACCGCATACACGACTGCTGGTGCAAGTCCTATCACGGCGGTGGCCCGGTGAACAGGTTCTGGGGACCGCGAGCGACGGAGCGGCCCCGTGCGCGCCGACGTGGCGCGGCGAGCGCTCACGGGCGGATCCGCTGGTAGAGGGCAGTCAGCTCGTCTGCCGTGCGCGTCAGCGTGTGGTCCGCGACCACCCGCTGGCGCCCCGCCCTACCGAGCTCCGCGCGGCGGTCGCGATCGGCGAGCAGCACGGCAGTGGCCGGTCCGAGCACTCCGGGCGTCAGATCCTCGACGAGCACGCCAGTCGTCTGGTCGACCAACGGGCCGAGGTCGCCTTCGGACGCGACGACCGGGAGTCCGCTCGCCATGGCCTGGAGGGCGGCGACCTCCCCCGCCCCGTCTCGGTCGGGACAGGAGACGAAGACATCGGAGCACTCGAAGAACGGCGCGACATCGGCGACGTCCGGACGGAAGATCACCCGGTCGGCCACCCCCGCGGCGCTCGCCAGCGGCCGCAGCCGCGCCAGAGCGCATCCGTGTCCGAGGACCAGCAACGTTCCCGGCACCGTCGCGTGGGCGGCGATCAGCTGGTCGACCCGGGCGCTCGCGACCGGCCCTCCCGCCGTCACCGTCAACGGGCCTGCCCCGGGAAGGCCGAGCGCCCGACGCAGCCGCACGACCGCCTCGTCGTCGAGCCTGCGTGGGCGGAAGTGCCCGATGTCGACGCCCTGAGGCACCCGCACGATCTGTCGACGGTCGACTCCGTGTGCGAGCAGATCGCGCTCGGTATCGCCGCTGACGCAGACGAACGCCGTCGCAGTCCGGGCGAACTGCTCCAGCCGGCGCCGCCCGCGGAACGTGCGCCGGAGCCGGGCGACGTCGCCGTCCGGCCCGGAATCGAGCACGCTGACGACGTATGGTCGCCGGATCAGCTGGGCGCCGAACATCGCCGCCGCGGCAGCGGCCCGCAGGCCGCGGGCGTGAATCACGTCGGGGAGGTCCCGCACGATCCGGGCGGCCACCAGCGCCGTGAACGAGAGTGACGAGGCTGGCTCGCGCCGTAGTCCCGGTAGCCGGACGACCGTCTCGTAGGCGTCGCCGTCGCTGACCGGCATCTCGCGGGGCATCTTCCGCCCCACGACGATCGGGCTGACGCCGCGCGATCGCAGCAGCGGGGCCAGCCGGTCGAGCTGGACGTGGACCGCCCCGGCCGGCGGCCGAATCGCGTCGATCGTCACTGCGACGCGCGTGCTCGCGCGTGCCGCGCCCAGCCGATTGCGGTGACCGACCGGGCGCAGGGGCAGCTCAAGCTCGTTCATGGAACGATCGTCGACTCGGCGCCTGTCGAACGTGGGTGAAGTTCCTCTGACGGTTGGGGCAGAAGCTGCCGCCGTTGGATCGCGTAGATCCCTCGACCGTGAACGCACCGTCGTCTTTGATCTTTGTGCGCGGTCCGGATCGACTCCGCCGTCCCCAGTCATCGGCCCTTGGCTGGCGCGAAAAGACGCCGATGGCGGGTGGAGTCGAACGAGGCGAGCGCCGCGACGGCGATCTGTCCCCCTGCCGTTGCAGCCGCGTCCCGCGGTGCTGGCGGTTGCCGTGCTGATCAGGCTCGGCGCGGCGACCGCCAGGCTCCTCGCGCCTGGTCGGCCGCCGACGTTCCTGCCCGCGACGGCGAGCCGATCACGCGCTCAGGGCTCGAGACCCGGCTCGAGCTCGGCAAGCAGCCGTGCCCAAACGGTGCCGAGCACGTCCCGCTCCTTGCTGGACATCCGTTCGAGGAACAGCGTGCGAACGTCCTGCAGGTATTCGACCCGAGCCGCCGCGACCTGCGCCCGACCTTCGTCGGTCAGCACCGCGAAGTAGCCGCGGGCGTCCTCGGGGCACCGCTCGCGGACGACCTGGCCCTCCCGCTCGAGCCGGTCGATCATCCGTGTCAGGCCGCTGCGGCTGAGGATCGCCAGCGCCGCCAGGTCCGACAGCCGCATCCGCCCGTCGGGGGCGTCGGACAGGTGCATCAGCACCTCGTAGCTGGAGTTCTGCAGCCCGTCGCGAGCCTCCAGCCGAGCCTCGAGCTCGCGCTGCAGCAGGGTGTAGGTCCGCAGCATCCCCCGCCACGCCGCCAGCTCCTGGCGGTTGAGCAGCTCGGGGGCCGGCGGGGTGCGTTCGACGGTCACGGGAATATTGTTGCAGTCGCAACCGCCTGCCGCGTGTGGGCGGGTCAGCCGGTGGTGATCATCGACTGGCCCGTCATCGCCGCGGGCTGCTCGACGCCGAGCAGGTCGAGGACCGTCGGTGCGACGTCCGCGAGAATTCCCTCGTCGCGCAGGGTCAGTCCCTCGCGGGTGACCACGAACGGCACCGGGTTGAGCGAGTGCGCGGTGTTCGGCGACCCGTCCGGTTCGAGCATGTTGTCGGCGTTGCCGTGGTCGGCCGTGACGATGCAGACGCCACCGCTCGCGGTGACCGCCGCGACCACGTCGGCCAGGCAGCCGTCGACCGTCTCGATCGCGGAGACCGCCGCGGGGATCGATCCGGTGTGCCCGACCATGTCGGGGTTGGCGAAGTTGATGATCCCGAAGGTCGGACCGTGGTCGTTCCAGAGCCGCACGAACGCGTCGGCCGCGTCGCGCGCCGACATCTCGGGCTTGAGGTCGTACGTCGGCACGTCGCGCGGACTCGGCACCACGTCGCGGAACTCGTCTCGGTGCTCGTCCTCGATCCCGCCGTTGAAGAAGTACGTGACGTGGGGGTACTTCTCCGTCTCGGCCACGTGGATCTGCGCTCCGCCGGTCGCCTCGATCACGTCGGCCTGCGTCACCGCCGGATTGTGCGGCGGGAACGCGACCGGGTACGGCCACTCGGCCTTGAACGTCGTCATGCAGACGTAGTCGTCGGCGGCGACCGGCGCGACGGCCGGGTCGACGTTCTCCGGGTGCGCAGCGGCCGCTTGGCGGTCGACTTCGACGAACGGCCCCTCGGCCAGCGCGCGGGTGATCTCACGGACGCGGTCGGGGCGGAAGTTGAAAACCACGACCTTGTCGCCGGGACGGATCGTGGCCTCGTCGCCGACCGTGGTCGCGGTCACGAACTCGTCGGTCTCGTCGCGCCCGTAGGCATCGCGGACAGCCTGGACCGCCGTCTCCGCGTGGTGCGGCGCGCTGCCGTGGACCAGCAGGTCGTAGGCCTGCTGGACACGCTCCCAGCGTGAGTCGCGGTCCATCGCGAAGTAGCGGCCGATCACGGAGCCGATGCGCGCCCGGCGGGGGCGTTGAGGGTGGCCGGAGGAGCTCGCTTCCTCGGTGCTGGCGTCGGCGCACCAGCCGGCGACCGTCTCCAGGTAGCCGGCACCCGACGTCGGGAGCGTGTCGCGGCCGTCGGTGAAGGCGTGGACCACGACGTCGTCGACCCCCGCGGCGACCGCGGTCTCGATCAGCGACTTGAGGTGCTCCATCGACGAGTGCACGCCACCGTCGGAGACCAGGCCGACCAGGTGGACGCGGCGCGTCGCGGCGCGGTTGGGGTCGGCCTCGGGCGCGGTTGCCGAACCCCCGGCCGGCGCGGCGAACGCGGCACGCAGCGCGGCCACGTCGCGGATCGAACCGTCGGCGACGGCGTCGTCGATCCGCGCCAGGTCCTGCTTGACCACAATGCCGGCGCCGAGGTTGAGGTGCCCGACCTCGCTGTTGCCCATCTGCCCCTCGGGCAGCCCGACCGCGGGCCCGCAGGCGATCAGCTGGGCGTGCGGGTAGCGGTTCCAGAGCGCGTCGAAGGTCGGCTTGCGGGCCAGGCTGACCGCGTTGCCGGGCCCGTCCGGGGCCAGGCCGAAGCCGTCGAGGATCACGAGGCAGACACCCGGCGCCCAGTCGTCGCGCGTCACGCCGACCGTCGCGGTCAGCGACTCCGCGAGCGACCCGGGCTCGGCCGGCAGCGGCGTGGTCATCGGCTCGCCCGCAGCGGCACCGTTGACCTGCTGCCCGACGGGCCCGTCGTCCGACGCGACGACGGTGCGGTGGCTGCCCCGGTCGCTCATGCGCGGGCGCCCTCGATGATCCCCGCGAACGACGCCGGATCGAGCGCGGCACCGCCGACGAGCGCGCCGTCGACATCGGGCAGGCCGAGCAGCTCGGCGGCGTTCTCCGGCTTGACCGAGCCGCCGTACTGGATCCGGATCGCCTCGGCCTCGGCCGGCGAGCGGTCCGCGATCAGCGAGCGGATGAACGCACAGGCGTCCTGCGCCTGCTGCGAGGTGGCGGTCTTGCCGGTGCCGATCGCCCAGATCGGCTCGTAGGCGATCGTCACCTTCGACAGGTCGTCGTCGGCCACGTCGGCCAGGCCCTCGGTGACCTGGACGCGCAGCACGTCCTCGGTCTCGTTCGCCTCGCGCTGGGCGTCGGACTCGCCGACGCAGAGGATCGGCTGGAGGTCCGCGGCGAGGATCTTCGCGACCTTGACGCGCAGCGCGGCGTCGGTCTCGCCGAAGTACTGGCGACGCTCGGAGTGGCCGACGACGATGCCGTGGACCTCGAGCTCGTCGAGCATCGCGATCGAGACCTCACCGGTGTAGGCCCCCTGGTCGGCCTCGTGGACGTTCTGCGCGAAGACCTCGATCGACGATCCACGGGTCGAGTCGACCACGGCCTGGATCGCGGTGAACGGCACGCAGACGGCGATCTGCACGTCGTCGACGGCCCCGGCCAGCGGCAGCAGGCCGGTGACGAACTCCTCGGCCTCCTCGATCGTCTTGTGCATCTTCCAGTTACCGGCGACGAACGGGGTGCGCGACATCGAGGACCTCGGGTGGTGGTTGGTGGTGGTGCGGTGCTGCTGGGTGATGCGCCGCGAACGAGCCGCGACGGAGACCGGGCGACATCGGCCGCCCGGCTGACGGTCAGGAGGCGCGCAGAACCTCGACGCCCGGAAGCGTCTTACCCTCGATCAGCTCGAGCGACGCACCGCCGCCCGTCGAGAGGTGGGTGACCTGATCGCCCAGACCGAACTGCTGGAGCGCCGCGGCGCTGTCGCCACCGCCGACGACCGTGGTCGCGGACGTCTCGGCGACGGCCTCGGCCACCGCGCGGGTGCCCGGCGCGAACGGGTCGAGCTCGAACGCGCCCATCGGGCCGTTCCAGAAGACCGAGCCGGCCGCGAGGATCTCGTCGCGGTAGGCGGCGGCCGTCTTCGGGCCGACGTCCAGGCCCATCCAGCCCTCGGGCGTGTCCACGCCGTCGACCTGCTCGACCTCGGTGTCCGCCGAGAACGCCTTGCCGACCGTCAGGTCGACCGGCAGCAGCAGCCGGCAGCCCTTGGCCTCGGCGTCGCGCAACGCGCGTGCGGCCGGCTCGACGCCGGCCTCCTCGCACAGCGACGACCCGACCTCGTGGCCCTGAGCCTTGAAGAACGGGAACGCCATCGCGCCGCCGATCAGGATCGTGTCGGCCCGCTCGAGGAAGGCGTCGATCACGCCGATCTTGTCGGTGACCTTCGCGCCGCCGACGATCGCCACCAGCGGACGTCCCGGATTCCTCAGGATGCCCTCGAGCGTCTCGACCTCACCCTGCAGCAGCAGGCCGGCGGCCTTCTGCTCGACCTGCTCGGCGACGCCGGCGGTCGAGGAGTGCGCGCGGTGCGCGGCACCGAACGCGTCGTTGACGAACACGCCGTCGGACAGCTGCGCAAAGGCCTTGGCCAGCTCGGCGTCGTTCTTCGTCTCGCCCGCCTCGTAGCGGACGTTCTCGAGCATCAGGATCCGGCGGCCGGCCTCGCCCGGCTTGAGGCCCTCGGCGAGCGCGGTCGCGCGGCCGCCGACGACCTCGGGAGCCAGCAGGACGTCCTCCCCCAGCAGCTCACCCAGGCGCGCGGCGACCGGCGCCAGCGAGAGCGCCGGATCGACGCCCTTCGGCCGGCCGAGGTGCGCGGCCAGGACCAGCGCCGCGCCCTCGTCGAGCAGGCGGCGCAGCGTCGGCAGCGCGGCCTGGATCCGGGTGTCGTCGGTGATCACGCGCTGGTCGGGGTGGTCGACGGAACCGTCTCCCAGCGGGACGTTGAAGTCGACCCGCACGAAGACCCGCTTGCCGGCGACCTGGAGGTCGTCGAGCGTGCGGATCGGGGCCGGAGCGGTGGCGGACGGTTCGGGGCTCATCGGACGAGCAGCGCGTCGGTTCGGTCTGGGGTCCTGTCGTCTACGTGCTTAGAGGATGCGACCGACGAGGTCGACGACGCGGTTGCTGTAGCCCCACTCGTTGTCGTACCAGGAGACGATCTTCACCATCGTCCCGTCGATCACCGACGTCAGCTGCGCGTCGACGATCGAGCTGTGCGGGTTGGTGACGATGTCGCTGGAGACGATCGGGTCCTCGGTGTACTCGAGGATGCCCGTCATCGGGCCCTCGGCGGCGGCCTTGAGCGCCGCGTTGATCTCCTCGACCGTCGTCTCGCGCGCGGCCTCGAAGGTCAGGTCGACGACCGAGCCGGTCGGCACGGGCGCGCGGACGGCGAAGCCGGACAGCTTGCCGTTGAGCTCGGGCAGGACCAGGCCGACGGCCTTGGCGGCGCCGGTCGAGGCCGGGATCAGGTTGGTGGCGGCGGCGCGGGCGCGGCGCAGGTCGCTGTGCGGCGCGTCGAGGATCCGCTGGTCGCCGGTGTAGGCGTGGATCGTCGTCATCAGGCCGTGCTTGATGCCGACCGTGTCGTTCGCCACCTTGGCGAACGGCGCCAGGCAGTTGGTGGTGCAGGAGGCGTTCGAGACGACGTGGTGGACGTTCTTGTCGTACTTGTCGTCGTTGACGCCGAGCACGAGGGTGATGTCCTCGTTCTTGCCCGGAGCCGAGATGATGACCTTCTTGACGTCGCCCTTGAGGTGGGCCTTGGCCTTCTCGGCGTCGGTGAAGAAGCCGGTCGACTCGACGACGACCTCGGCGCTGACCGACGGCCAGTCGATGTTGCCCGGCTCGCGCTCGGCGAAGACCTTGATCTCCTTGCCGTCGACGATCAACGCGTCGTCGGTCGCCTCGACGGTGCCCTGGTACGGCCCGAGGATCGAGTCGTACTTGATCAGGTGGGCCAGGGTCTTCGGATCGGTCAGGTCGTTGACCGCCACCACCTCAAGATCGGCGCCTGCGGCCTTGGCGGCCCGGAAGACGTTGCGGCCGATGCGGCCGAACCCATTGATGCCGACACGTACGGTCATGAAGCCGTCCTTCTGATCCTTCGAGGGTGCAGAAACGAGAAGACCCGGCAGACCAGTCATCGACGAGGGA
>JBQGEK010000231.1:0-1980 GCA_052039575.1 Patulibacter sp.
CCGGAAGTGACGGTCGTGTGGACGACCGGTGACGGTGATGTGAACGCCGCCGTCGAGATGCAGGGGTTTCGTCGCGGGCCGTCGCGGGTCGACGGCACCTCCCAGGGTGCCTGTCGAGTTCTGGTCGATTATCGGGGCGGAGTCGACAAGCCCGCCGGTGGACCAGGCTCAGCCCGCCGCCACAGCCAGCAGCCGGGACGCCTTGAGCTGGGTCTCGGCCCACTCGCCCGCGGGGTCGCTGTCCCAGGTGATCCCGCCGCCAGTACCGAAGCGCAGCGTCGTGCCCTGGCGCCAGAAGGTCCGGATGCCGACCGCCAGGTCGCAGGTCTCCTCGTCCGCGTCGATCCAGCCGATCGCGCCGCAGTACGGGCCGCGCGGCACCGGTTCCAGGGCGGCGATCACGTCGAGCGCGGCGAGCTTCGGCGCCCCGACCACCGATCCGGGCGGGAAGGTGGCCGCGAACACGTCCGCCCAGCCGACGCCGGCGCGCAGCCGCCCCTCCACCGTCGAGACCAGGTGGACGAGGCCCGGATGGCTCTCGGGCACGCAGATCTCCGGGGCCACGACCGTTCCCGGTCGGCAGACGCGCCCCAGGTCGTTGCGCACCAGGTCGACGATCATCACGTTCTCGGCGCGGTCCTTCGGAAGCAGGCCGTCCTCGGTCGGCGCCGTGCCCTTGATCGGCCGCGAGACCATCCGGTCCTCGTCGCGCGAAAGGAACAGCTCGGGCGACGCGCAGGCGACGTCGATGTCGTGGTCGGGCAGGAAGACGTGGCCGCCGTACGGCGCTCCGTGCTCCGCGGCCAAGCGCGCGTGCAGCCCGTGCAGCGTGGCGTCGGCGGCGAGCTCCGCGGCCAGCACTCGGCAGAGGTTCACCTGGTAGACGTCGCCAGCGGCGATCCGCTCGCGGATCTCGTCGACGCCGGCGACGAAGCTCGCCTCGTCGAGGCTCGACGTCCACGCATCCTGCGGGATCGGAGTCCAGGGCTCGTCGGCGTCGAAGCCGGGGAACCACGGCGCCCAATCGGCGAAGCGGGCGGCGGTCAGCCGGCCCTCGAAGTCGAGCACGACCGCCCACCGACCTCCGCGGTCGAGCGCCGTCGGGTCGTCGGTGACCTCGACCAGATCGGTCGCTTCGAGTCCACCGACGACGGCGCGCGGCCCCACGGGCACTACTCGGCCGTCAGCTGCTCGAGACGGTCGTAGAGCGCCGCCACGGCGTTCTTCGCCTCCTCGTGGCGAGCGCTGCTGCGCTCGGTCGCCTCGGGCGTCGCCCACGCGTCGGGACCGGCCAGCTCCTCCTCGAGCGCGGCCAGCTCCTCCTCCGCCTGCTCGATCCTGGCCTCGGCCTTCTCGATCTGCTTCTGCCGGTTCTTCGACAGCTTCGGCTTCGCCTTGGTCGCCGTGCCGCCACCAGCCGCTGCCGGAGCCGCGTCGGCCCGAGGCTGCTTCTTCGCGCTCCCGCCGTTCTTCGCCGGGCTACTCGACGGGGCCGCCCCGCCGTCGTCCTTGCGCGCCGCGCGCTCGGCCGCCATCCGCTGCTCGCGCAGCTCGACGTACTCCTGCCAGCCACCGAGGTAGCTCTGCAGCACGCCGTCCTCGACCGCGACGGTCCGGGTGCCGACGACCTCGAGCAGGGCTCGGTCGTGGCTGATCATGATCAGCGAGCCGGGGTAGTCCTTGAGCGCGTCCTCGAGTGCCTCGCGCGACTCGATGTCCAGGTGGTTGGTCGGCTCGTCAAGGATCAGCACGTTGGCCCCCGAAGCGACCAGCACCGCCAACCCGAGCCGCTTGTGCTCACCGCCGGAGAGCCCGTCGAGCTCCTTCTCCGCGTCCTGACCGCTGAACAGGAACTTGCCCAGCAGCGAGCGCGCCTCGTTCGGCTTCAGACCGGTCGCGCGGATGCACGCCTCGATCACGGTGCGAGCTCCCGGATAGTGGAGCTCCTCGCCGTGCTGGGACAGGTAGCCGACCTGGACG
>JBQGEK010000232.1:0-9943 GCA_052039575.1 Patulibacter sp.
CTGGTCGCTGGGCGCCACCGCGAACCGTCCCAATTCTGGTTCGCGTCGTCGCCGGAGGGGAAGTCGACATCGACGGCCGGCACCCCGTTGTCGCTCGCCGCGTCGCGAGCCGCGGCGATCGCGCGCGAGCGGACGGTTGCCGCGCTCGGCGCTTCCGACGCGACCGCGTACGACGCGCCGGCCCGGAGTTGCGCGGCGGCCGCGAGCGCGGCGACGTCGATCGCCCGCTGCTGGTCCTCGCGTCCGCTCATCGCCATCGCGACCGCACCGAGCACGCCGGCCAGCACGATCGCGACGGTCAAGCCCAGGAGGACCAGCAGCAGCGCCTGACCGCGCTCGCCGTCGGCACCTCGCCGCCGCGAGCGGTCCGCGCCCCAGGGCGGGCCGTCCCCCACCCCGTGACGTTCGCGCTCGGTGCCGGTGCCACCGGTCTCCGGGCGGAGCAGCGTGCGTGCGGTCCACCCCGCGCCCCGCAGCACGGCGGCGAGCGCACCGGTCGGGCGCGGCACCTCGTCCACTCGAACCCCGTGTCGCAGCAGCGTCGACCGGCACGCCTCGACCGATCGCCCCGGCCCCGCGACCCGGACGGCGCCAGCGCGCTCGATCATCCGCAGGAAGGGCGGTCCCCACGCACCTGCGACCACGCAGACCAGCGGACCGCTATCGGTCAACGCCGACAGCCGCTCGACGGCGGCGACCGCCTGCGCCTCGTCCTCCGGCAGGCGTACGCGTACCGAGTTGCCGGTCGCGATCGCCTCGACGCCCGCGACGCTGACCGCGGAGGACGCCCGGCGAGCCCGACGGGTCGCCCACGGTGCGGGCGGCGGCTCCCGCCCGTCGGCGGTGGCATCGACCTCCACCGTCTCGTCCCACAGCGCGACCGTCGAGACGACTCCGCGCCCGGCCCCCAACTCGGCGGCCACGGCGGTCCCCGCGACCCGGGCCAGCGACGGCGTCGCCAGCACGATCTGCGTCTCCGCGTCCGTCAGGCTGCTCACCGCTCGACCTCCGGCGGCAGCGTGACGGTCTGCTCGGCATCGAACTCCCGGACCAGCGAACGCGGTCCCTCGGCCCGAACGCGCACCGTGATCGTGCGCCCGTCGCGCACCACCCGGAGCCGGTCGGGCGCAACGCCGGGAGCCGCTTCCCGGGCGGCCGCGATCGGGTCACGTCCGACCAGCGCCGCGACCGCGCCGGCGTGCGACGCCAGCGCGGCGGCATCGTGGGCCCGGTACGCCTGGAACGCCACGACCAGGGCGGTGGCCAGCACCGCGATCAGCGGCGCAAGCGCCACGACCTCGACGGCGGCCTGCCCGCGGTCCCTCGCGGTCGCCCGTCCCGCGACCCGCATCGTCAGGCGCCCGCCCCGTGACCGGCCAGCTCCGTCGACGTGCCCGTTCACCGCTGGCCCTCGAACCGCGCCGCGCCCGCGATCGACCCGATGGCCACCGGCAGCACCGACGGCACCGGGATCCGCACGGTGATCGTGTCCTCGTCGCGGCTGATCCGTGCCCCCGTGCCTCCGATCGGGGCGGCGGAGCGAACGGCGCGCTCGACGTCGGTTCCGACGGCGTGCGCACGCGCTCCGGCCCGCGCGGCCGTCGTCGCCGACCACGCTGCGTACCCAGCCAAACACGCCTGGATCAGGGCGAGCAGCAGCAGGGCCAGCAGCGGCAGCAGGGCGACGAGCTCGACGGACGCCTGGCCCCGCTCGGACGGTCGGGCGAACATGCGACCACCGTCGCCGCGACCGCCGTCACCGCGCTACCGCGAGACCGTCTCCTGGCCGCACCGGATCCGTGTCCGAAGCGTGCCGCCGTGTGCCCGCTATGCGACTTCGCGCCAGCGCTGGAAGACCGCGAACAACATCGCGATCGGTGCACCGAGCAGCATGATCCATACCAGGGTTCCGGGTCCGGTTCCGACCATGCCGGGGCGGGCCGCGAACGCGACCACGATCATCCCGATCCCGCCGTAGAGCAGCAGGCGGTGGGCGTCGCCGAGCACCTCGATCCGGCCGCGGCCCTCGCGGTAGACCCGCACCCCGATCAGCACGAAGGTCGCCCAGATCAGCGCGGACAGTGCCTGCCAGATCGCCTCGCTGCTGCGATCACCCGACGGGATCGCCCAGACGACCGCGGCAATCGCCACGACGATCAGTGCGGTGCGCACGCCCTTGCTCACTCCGTCAGCCTACCGCGCGCGGGAGACCGTCCGGTGACGCACGCAGGAAACCGTCAGGAGGCCGACGAGCCGGCGAACAACGCCGCGAGCGCTTCGTCGGTCATCACCGACGGCACGAAGACGTCGTCGTCCTCGGGCACGAAGTCCGGCGTCGGAGCCTTCTCGGGCACGACCGGGGCGTCGTCACCGTCGACCCGCTCCGGCGCGAACCGGTAGCCGACCCCGAAGTGCGTGTGGATGTACCGCCAGTCGGGGGACGTCTTGTCGAGCTTCTGCCGCAGCTTCCGCACGAAGACGTCGACCGAGCGGTCACCGCGGGCCATCGCGTAGCCCCAGACCCGCTGGTAGATCTCCTCACGCTCGAGCACGCGGCCCTCTGCCGCGGCGAGCAGGTCGATCAGCTCGAACTCGCGCTTGGTCAGCTCGGCCGAGCGACCACCGACGAAGACCTGGAACTGGTCCGCGTGGATCTCCAGCTCGCCGGTCTTCCGCGGACCGGACTCGACCGGGGTCTCGGAACGCTGGTGGCGGCGGGCGATCGCCTCGATCCGGGCCATCAGCTCATCCGGGTGGCACGGCTTGGTGACCCAGTCGTCGGCGCCCATCTGAAGGCCGCGGACCCGCTGACCGACGCTCGATCGGCCGGTGCAGACGATGATCCCCAGTGCGGGCATCCGCTGCGCGATCGTCTCGAGGTACTCCCCCGCTCGCGGGCCGAGGATCGCCAGGTCGAGCACGAGCACGTTGAGGCGCATCGCGACGAGGTCTTCGACGGGGACCGGGCTGGCGAGCACGCGCTGCTGCCAGCCGGACCGTTCGAAGCGCTTCCCCAGGACCTGCAGGAAGCCGCTGTCGGTGTCGATCCCCGCGACCCGCATGGAGCGGGGTCGCGATGCACCGGCGACGGTCGTCGCGTTCAGGGCGAAAGCTGGTCCCTGCATCGCGACCAAGTCTAGAGCGTGCGTCGGCAGACCGCGACCGCGCGATCGAAGAAACACAGGAGATTCACAACTCCGTGCAGGACTCCGCGGCTCGCCGCACCAGCGGCGTCCCCGTCCACCTCCGCACTCCGTCCGGCCCGCGCCGAGAGAGATGGCCCGGCCGACCGTGCCGCCTACTGGCTCTCGGTATCGGAGCGCTCGCCGGACGGCTCGCGGAGCGCAGTCTCGCGAGCCAGCGCCCGCTCCTTGAACTCCGGCTGGGTCCCCTCGACCACGAAGGCGACCTGCTCGCCGATGTCGACGGCGTTGTCGCCGATCCGCTCGAACGCCCGCGCCACCATCACCATCGTCATCAGCCACTCGCGGGTGTCGATGTCGTCGCCCAGCTCGATCGCCAGTCGGAAGATCTCGCGGTTGAGTCCGTTCAGCTGCTGGTCCTGGACCACCAGGTCATGCGCCAGCTCGACGTCACGCAGCTGCAGGCTCTGCCGGGCCTGCATCACCTCGTCGCGCGCCAGCAGTCCCATCTTGAGGATCGGCGCGAGCACCTCGCCCTTGCGCGGCGGGTCGTTGCCGGTCAGCGGGATCAGCTTGGCGATGTTCACGCACTGGTCGCCGATCCGCTCGAAATGCCGCGCGATGTGCAACATGCCGGCGACCAGCCGCAGGTCACCGGCGACCGGGGCCTGCAGCGCGAACAGCGACAGGATCCCCTGATTGACGTAGAGGTAGCTGCCGTCGATCCGCTCGTCGTCGGCGATCACGAAGGTGCCGAGCTCGACGTCCTGATGCTCGAGGGCCTCGGTGACCCGCTCGATCTGCCGGATCACGAGATCGAGCGCCGAGAGCGTCGCCCGCTCCAGGTCGGCCATCTCGTCTCGGTAACTGGAACGCGTCGTCACCACCTCCATACCGTATCCCGTACGCCGGGGCCGCGCGCGGCCCGCGATCAGCCGAACCGGCCGCTGACGTAGTCCTCTGTCGCCTTGTTCGCCGGGTTGGAGAAGATCTTCGCCGTCGTGTCCATCTCGACGAGATGACCGGGCAGGCCGGTGCCGTCGACGTTGAAGAATGCCGTGTAGTCGCTGGCCCGGCTGGCTTGCTGCATGTTGTGGGTCACGATCACGATCGTGTAGTTCTCGCGCAGCTCGCGGACCAGATCCTCGATCGCCAGCGTCGAGATCGGGTCGAGGGCGGATGCCGGCTCGTCCATCAGCAGGATCTCGGGCTCGACGGCGATCGCCCGGGCGATGCAGAGCCGCTGCTGCTGCCCGCCGGAGATGCTCTGCCCCGGTCGGTCGAGGCGGTCCTTGACCTCCTCCCACAGGTGAGCGCCGCGCAGCGACCGCTCGACGATGTCGTCCAGGTCGGCCTTCTTCATCCGGCGGCCGTTGAGCTTGACACCGGCGACGACGTTGTCGTAGATCGACATCGTCGGGAAGGGGTTGGGGCTCTGGAACACCATCCCGATCTCGCGACGAACGGCGACGGGATCGACGTTGGGCGCGTAGATGTCCTGGCCGTCGACAACGACGCTGCCGTCGACACGAGCACCCGGGATCAGCTCGTGCATCCGATTGAGCGAGCGCAGGAACGTCGACTTGCCGCAGCCCGACGAGCCGATGAAGGCCGTGACCTTGTTCGGCTCGATCTTCATGCTGACGCTCTGCACCGCGTGGAAGCTGCCGTAGTACAGGTCCAGGTCGGTGATGTCGATGGTCTTGGCCCGCACCGGGGCCGAAGCGAGGGTGGCACTCTGCGAGGACATCAGCGGATCTCCGTGCCGAATCGGCGGTAGATGAGTCGGGCGATGACGTTGAGCAGCATGACGATGAGGATCAGCGTCAATGCCGCCGCCCAGGCGCGATCGATGAACGCCGCCTTGTCGATGCCCGGGAACTTGTACTGGTTGAACGCGTAGACGGGGAGGCTGTTCATCCGCCCGTCGAACGGGTCGGTGTTCGTGCTCGCCAGCACCCCCGTCGTGATCAGCAACGGCGCGGTCTCGCCCATGACGCGGGCGATCGAGACCATCACGCCCGTGACGATTCCGGCGAGCGCGGTCGGCAGGACGACCTTGAGGATCGTCCGCCACTTCGGCACGCCGAGCGCGTAGGACGCCTCGCGCAGATGCTGGGGCACGATCTTCAGCATCTCCTCGGTCGAGCGGACGACGATCGGGATCATCAGGACCGACAGCGCGACCGCGCCCATGATGCCCATCCGGACGCCGGGTCCGAAGAAGATCGAGAACACCGCGAAGGCGAACAGGCCGGCGACGATCGACGGGATGCCGGTCATCACGTCGACGAAGAACGTCAGGGCCGCCTTCAGCCGGCCCTTGCCGTACTCCTGCAGGTAGATCGCGGCCATGATCCCGATCGGCACCGAGATCAGCGTGGCCGACCCGGTGATGATCAGCGTGCCGACGATGGCGTGCTCGGCACCGCCACCCGCGCCGACGACGTTGCGGCCGGACTCGGTGAAGAACGCCACGTCGAACCGCGCGAGCCCGCGCGAGACGACCGTGTAGAGCAGCGACACCAGCGGCGTGACCGCGACGAGGAACGTGCTGGCCACCGCGAAGGTCGCCGCACGGTCCAGCGCTCGGCGGCGGCCCTCGACCGCGCGCGACCACCCGTAGACGACGAGGCCGGCGACGACCGCGGCGGCGACCACCCCGACGCCCGGCGACACGACGTCGCTCAGGATCAGCAGGAGCGCGACGCCGGCGGCCGCCAGGGTGACGAACCACGGTGCGAACCGCGGCAGCGAGCCGGTGGTGATCGGGCGCATCGTCGCGGTGGCGGACACGGGCGCGTCGGCGGCAGCCGCCGAGACGGCGGGCGTCGGGACCTCGGCCCCCGCCCGCCCGTGGGCCCGCGGGCTGTCGGCCGCCGGGCTGTCGGCGGCCGGGTTGTCGGCGGCCGGGTTGTCGGCGGCCGAGTCGCCGCCCGCGTCGTGCTGGGGATCGGACATCGACGGCACCTGACCGGAACGGTCTCGGGACGAGCTCATCGGGACGCCTTCTCGGTACGGACGATCACCGCGCGGGCGATCATGTTGACGACGAGCGTGATCGCGAACAGCGCCAGGCCGGAGGCGATCAGCACGTTGACCGCGAGCCCGGACGACTCGGGGAACTGGAGGGCGATGTTCGCCGCGATCGTCGACGGGTTGTCGGAGCTGATCAGGTCGAAGGTCACCGCGCCCGTCGCCGACAGGATGATCGTCACGGCCATGGTCTCGCCGAGCGCGCGACCGAGGCCGAGCATCGCGCCGCCGATCAGCCCGGATCGCCCGAACGGCAGGACCGTCATGCGGATCATCTCCCAGCGCGTGGCGCCGAGCGCCAGCGCGCCCTCGATCTGCTTTCGCGGGGTCTGGGAGTACACCTCGCGGGTGATCGCGGTGATGATCGGCAGGATCATCACCGCCAGGACGACCCCGACGACGAGCATCGTTCGACCGGTAACCGACGGAGGCCCGGAGAACAGCGGAATGAATCCGAGGTTGTCCGCGAGCCACTTGTGCACCGACACCATCGCCGGCCCGAGGACCGCGATGCCCCAGAGGCCGTAGACGACGCTCGGGATCGCGGCCAGCAGGTCGATGACGTAGCCGAGTGGCTGAGCCAGGCGCCGTGGGGCGTAGTGGCTGATGAAGAGCGAGACCGCCATCGCCATCGGGACCGCGATCACGATCGCGATCATCGCCCCGAGGACGGTGCCGAACGCCAGCGGAGCGATGTAGCCGATCAGGCCCCCGTCGCCCTTGATCTGGTCCGACCCGGCGGTGATTGCCGGCCAGGCCCTGACGATCAGGAATGCCGCGACCCCGGCGAGGACGCTGAGGATGGTGACGCCGGCGGCCACGGCCAGGCCGGAGAAGATCCGGTCGCCGGGGCGCTTGACCCCCTTCGGCGGGGCGGCGTCTGCGGTGAGATTCGGGGAGCTCAAGGCGGTCCTTCGGTACGGAGCAACCGGGCCGGGTGCGGGGTCCGCCCCGTCGGGACGGACCCCGGGGTCGGCGCCCTCCGCGTAGCGGAGAACGCCGAACCGTCACCGGTTGGTCACGGATCGGCTACGAGGCGGCGCCGATCGCGTCGATGGCGGGCTGGAACTGCTGGCGGAGCGCATCCGAGAGCGGCGCCGAACCGGCGGCGCTGGCCCCGGCCTGCTGGCCCTCCTCGCTGATCTGGTAGCCGAGGAAGCCCTTCACCAGCTCCGCTTCTGCGGCGCTGTCGTACTGGGTGCAGGCCATCTCGTACGAGACGAGCACGATCGGATAGGCGCCCGAGGCCTCGGTGTCACGCGCGAGCTCGTACGTGAACCCGAACTTCCCGCCGTCCTCGTTCTGCTCCGAGGCCTCGACGACCGCGGCAGCCGCCTCGGGCGTCGGGCCGACGAACTCGTCGCCGACCTTGACCGTGGCCACGCCCAGGTCGCCGGCCTGGCTCGCGTCCGCGTAGCCGATGGTGCCGTTGCCGGCGCCGACGGCCTCGACGACACCCGAGGTGCCCTGCGCGGCCTCGCCGCCCTTGACGGGCCAATCGCCGCTGACCTCGAAGTCCCACGTATCGCCGGCCACGGCCGAGAGGTACTCCTGGAGGTTCTCGGTGGTGCCCGACTCGTCGGAGCGGTTGACGACGGTGATCGCCGTGTCCGGCAGCTCGGCGTCGGGGTTGTCCGCGGCGATCGCCGGGTCGTTCCAGTTCTTGATGTCCTGCTTGAGGACCTTGGCCAGCGTCTCGGGCGAGAGCTGGAGGTTCTCGACGCCCTCGACGTTGTAGACGATGGCGATCGGCGAGATGTAGATCGGCAGCTGGATCAGGTTGTCCGGGGCGCCGCAGCGCTCCTGGGCCTTCTTGAGCTCGTCGCCGGAGAACGCCGAATCGGTGCCGCCGAACGCGGTACCGCCCGCGATGAACTGCTCGCGCCCACCGCCGGACCCGACCGGGTCGTAGGAGACGGTCACGTCGGGGTTCGCGGTCTGGAAGCCGGCGATCCAGGCTTCCTTGGCGGCCGCCTGCGAGCTGGCCCCCGCACCCGCGATGCTGCCCGACAGCGAAGACTGCGCGGCATCGGCACCGGCCGCGGTCGTGCCCGTGTCGTCGTCTTCGCCGCACGCGGCCAGGCCGAGGGCGAGAGAGCCGCAGACCGCGGCCATCGCGAAGAATCGTTGGGACTTCAAGACTGCTCCTTGGATTGCTGTCAGGGTGCTGCTCCAAGCAGAATCCCTGTCACCGCTCTGCATTCTGTTACCGACTCGTCGACTGAGTGTGAAAGGCCTGTGAACATCGGGTCACAGGGCCGTTCGCCCGGTCGAACGGCCGTGCGCTCGGTCACAGAGCAGTGGTCCGATCACCACACCGTGCGTCCGATCGCCGCGTCGCGAAACCCGCCGGTCGCGAGACGTCAACCGCCCAACGCCGCCCTGCGACGAGCTGCGGTCGGTCTCCGGACGGGACGTGCGAGCGGGCCGACGAAGGTCCGCGATCGGGTCTCGGATCGCGACGCCGTCAGGCGTCGTCGCCGAAGGCGCCCGGCGTGCCGTCGCTCCCGGACTCCGGGTCGGGAGCCTGGGTGGGGTCGACCTCGGGCACGTCCGGCGTCACCCCGTCGACGACGAAGACGACCTGCGTGCCGATGTCGACGGCGTTGTCGCCGACCCGCTCGAACGCCCGCGCCACCATCGCCATCGTCAGCAGCCACTCGCGGGTGTCCGAATCCTGCCCGAGCTCGACCGTCTGCCGGACCACCGCGCGGTTGAGCTCGTTGAGCTCCTGGTCCCGGCGACGCAGGTCGGCAGCGAGATCGCCGTCGCGGAGCGTCAGCGCGTGCCGGGCCTGGACCACCTCGTCCCGGGCCAACCGCCCCATCCGCATGATCACGTCCAGCACCTCGGGAAGCCGTGGCGGCTCGCTGCCGGTCAACGGGATCAGCTTGGCGACGTTGACGCACTGGTCGCCGATCCGCTCGACGTGCTTGATCACGTGGAGCAGCCCGACGACCAGGCGCAGGTCCCCGGCGACCGGCGCCTGCAGCGCCAGCAGCGACATGATGTCGTTCAGGACCGCCTCGTGGGCGAGCTTGAGCCGCGGGCCGTCGTTGATGATGAACGTCGCCAGCTCGATGTCCTGGTGCTCGAGCGCGGTGAGCGCGCGGTCGACCTGCGCCACGACGACGTCGAGCGTGGTGAACGCGCCCCGTTCGATCGAGGCGAGCTGCTGCAGGTAGTGGGTACGGAGCGGGCCCGGCTCGGCGCCGCCGGACGCCGACCCTTCGACGGGGCACACGGTCCCCATCGTAGCCCTCGGCACGGGATCCGTCATCGGCCGACCCCCACGTCCGCCGACGAGCACGATGCCGGTCCCTCGCCGTGCCGGTGGCCGCGGCCGACGTCGCCCGCGGAGGTCACGCCGTCACGTGCGGCTCCGGCGAGAAGCGGTACCCGAACCCGATGTGGGTATGGATGAACCGCCAGCCCGGAGCCGCGGCTTCGAGCTTCTGCCGGAGCTTGTGGATGTAGACGTCGATCGATCGGTCGCCGCGGCGCAGCGGCCCGCCCCAGACCGTCCGGAAGAGGGCGTCCCGGGCGACGACGTGCCCGGCCCGCAAGGCCAGCGCCGACAGCAGCTCGAACTCCCGAACGGACAACGCCACGACACGGCCGGCGACGAGAGCCAGGCCCTCGGCCGGGCGGATCTCGACCTGCGCGACCCGGATCGGATCGCCGATCGAGCCCGATTCGCCGGTGTCGTGCGTGGCGATGCTCATCGCGTTCCAGTCTGCGCGGCTCACGCGATGACCCGGTTA
>JBQGEK010000233.1:0-34231 GCA_052039575.1 Patulibacter sp.
CCCGGGCGCTTGACGTTGCCCGAGACGGAGATCAGCTTGGTGCCGGTCGAGTTCGCGATCCCGAGCTGCGAGTAGGCCTCGGCCCCGATCCGCATGATGTACGGGATCGCGGTCAGGGTCTCGACGTTGTTGATCAGCGTCGGTCCCTGATACAAGCCCTGGTTGGCCGGGAACGGCGGCTTCAGGCGCGGGTTGCCGCGGCGCCCCTCGAGCGCGTCGAGCAGCCCGGTCTCCTCGCCGCAGATGTAGGCACCGGCGCCGCGGTGGACCCACATGTCCAGGTCGACGCCGCGACCGAGGACGTTCGAGCCGATCAGCCCGGCCTGCTTGGCCTCGGCGATCGCCGCCTCGAGGATCTCCGCCTGCTGGATGTACTCGCCGCGGATGAAGATGAACGCCTTGTTCGCTCCGACGGCGTAGGCCGCGATGATCATCCCCTCGATCAGGCTGTGGGGATTCTTCTGCATCAGCTCGCGGTCCTTGAAGGTCCCCGGCTCGGACTCGTCCGCGTTGCAGACGAGGTACTTGTCCATCTTCCCCTGCGGGATGAAGGACGCCTTCAGGCCCATCGGGAAGCCGGCACCGCCGCGGCCGCGCAGCCCGGAGTCCTTGAGCGACGTGACCAGCGAGTCGCGGGCCATCGCCAGCGCCTGCTCGGCCATCGCGTAGCCGCCGCGACGCCGGTAGACGTCGAGCGTGTGGAGGCCGGGTTCGTCGATGTTCTCGAACAGCAGCTTGGTGCTCATGCCTGTCCTCCCGAGAGGTCGACGGGGTCGAGCGTGCCGGCGTCGGTCGACTGCCGGGAGACCTCGTCGGTGTTGGCCGCAGCGTCGGCGACCCGCCGGCGAACCAGCTGCTTCTCCGGCAGCGGGTCGCCGCCGCTGAGGATCTGGCCGGCCAGCACGGACACGTCCTCGTCGTCGATCGGTCCGACGTAGACCCCGTCGATCGACGCCATCGGCGCGATGTCGCAGGCTCCGAGGCACTCGAAGCCGCGCAGGTTGACGTCCGGGTCGTGCCCGAGCTCCTCGCGCAGCCGCGCGAGCACCGCGTCGGCGCCGCGCAGCGAGCACGAGATGTTGGTGCAGACGTACACGGTCTTGCGGCCGACCGGCTTCGTCTCGAGCATGTCGTAGAAGGTCGCGACGGCGGTCAAGTAGCCGGGCGTCAGGCGCATAACGCAGGCAACCTGCTCGACGGCCTCCGGCGAGCACCAGCCGTGCAGCCGCTGAGCCGCGGCGAGCGCCGGAATCGCGGCGGACTTGTGGTCCGGGTAGCGCGACATGAAGTCCTCGATCTCCGCACGGAGGTCGGCCGGCACGTCGACCTGGGCGGGATCCGGGACCTGCGCGGGATCCTTGCCCGGATCGGCCGCATCGCGGAAGCCCGGCACGCGCGACTCGTGGTCGAAGCGCGTGACCTCGAGCTCGTAGCTCGCCGGGTCGTGCAGGAAGTCGAGCGGAGCGCCCGCGGCCTCGGCCAACGCGGTGCGGCGGGCCAGGTCGCGGTCCTTCGGCCCCGGGGGATCGCGGCGGATGCTCATCGGTCGATGCCTCCGAGGATCGGGTCCAGGCAGGCGAGCGTGATGATCATGTCGGCGATGTACTCGTTGCGCGCCATGTCGCCGTAGGCCTGCAGGTGGACGAACGAGGGGTCGCGCATGTGCACGCGCGCGGGCTTGCTGGAGCCGTCGGAGCGGACGAAGCAGCCGAGCTCCCCGCGCGGGCCCTCGATCGCGTGGTACGCCTCGCCGGCGGGCACGCGCATGCCCTCGGTGACGAGCTTGAAGTGGTGGATCAGCGCCTCCATCGAGGTCGCCCGCTCGTGCCGCGGCGGCAGCGCGACCTTGCGGTCCTCGGTGATGAACGGCCCCACAGGCAGGTTGTCGATCGCCTGCCGGATGATCTTCAACGACTCGCGCATCTCGGCCATCCGGACCAGGTAGCGGTCGTAGTTGTCGCCGCGCGTTCCGACGGGGACCTTGAAGTCGAAGTCGTCGTACGACGAGTACGGCATCGCCTTGCGCAGATCCCACGGGACGCCCGCGGCGCGCAGCAGCGGTCCGGTGACGCCCTTGGCCTGCAGCGTCTCCGCGTCGACGGTGCCGACGTCGCGCATCCGGCGCAGGAAGATCTCGTTGCGCGACAGCATCGACTCGTACTGGTCGATCCGCTTCGGCATCTCCTCGAGGAAGCGGCGCAGCTTGGTCTCCCAGCCGGCGGGGATGTCCTCGATCACTCCGCCGATCTGGAAGTAGCGCGGGTGGACGCGCTGGCCGGACGAGTACTCGAACAGGTCGAGGATCGTGTCGCGCTCGCGGAACCCGTACCAGAGGATCGACATCGCGCCGACATCGAGCGCGGTGGTCGCGAGCCACACGAGGTGGCTCATGATCCGGTTGAGCTCCAGGTGGATCACCCGGAGGTACTGGGCCCGCTTCGGGACCTCGACGCCGAGCAGGTCCTCGACCGCGCCGCAGTAGGCCATGGCGTTGAAGTAGTACGCCAGGTAGTCCATCCGCTCGACGATCGGGACGACCTTCCAGTAGGCCTTGTCCTCGGCGGTCTTCTCGATCCCGGTGTGCAGGTAGCCGATGATCGGCTGGACGTCGCGGACGACCTCGCCCTCGAGCGTGGTCAGCAGCCGCAGCACGCCGTGCGTGGCCGGGTGGTGCGGACCGAAGTTGATCGTCAGCAGCTCGGCCTGCTCGTGCTGGACAACCGTGTTCAGCTGCTCGGCGAAGTCGATCGCCGCCTCGCCTCCGCGGTACTCCAGGGTCGAGGTGGGTCGCTCGGTGCTCACTTCCACCACCCCGGGTTACCGTCTTCGTTGCCCGTGAACAGGACCGGCTCGCCGCCGATCGGGAAGTCCCGGCGCTGCGGGTGCCCGATGTAGTCCTCGGGCATCAGGATCCGACGCAGGTCGGGGTGACCGTCGAAGATCACGCCGAACATGTCGTAGACCTCGCGCTCGTGGAAGTTGGCCGTCGGCCAGGCGTCGGTCACCGACGGGACGTTCGGCGCGTCGAGCGACACGCGGACCTTCACGCTGATCCGCCGCTGGTGCTCGAACGAGAGCAGCTCGTAGACCACGCCCAGCCGAGGCTCCTCGGGGAAGTAGTCGACGCCGTGCAGCGACATCAACATGTTGAAGCCCTCGCGACGCAGCCGCTCGAGCACGTCGCCGATGCTCCCCGGCTCGACCTGCAGCTCGGCCCGGCGGGCCGTCAGGGTCGTACCGACCACCACCGCGTCGGCGCCTGCCGCCACGACGGCCGACAGGCGCTCGAGTTCGTCGATCTCAAGCACCGGAGCCGCCCTGCCCGCGCGTCCGCTCGCGCTCCGTCATCTCGGCAGCCCGGGTCTCGAGCTCGTCGAGCGACATCAGCGGAGACCGCCGAGCGTTCTCCTCCGTGCCGTGGGCGCGGTAGCGATCCCGCCAACCCATCTCCGGGTCGTCCTGGATCATCCGGCGCAGCTTGAGGATCCCGTAGACCAGGGACTCGGTCCGCGGCGGGCAGCCGGGGACGTGGACGTCGACCGGCATGAACTTGTCGGCCGGGACGACCGCGTAGTTGTTGAAAACGCCCATCGACGACGAGCAGGCGCCCATCGCGATCGAGTACTTCGGCTCGAGCATCTGGTCGTAGACGCGGCGCACGACCGGGGCCATCTTCATCGACACGCGGCCGGCGAGGATGATCATGTCGGCCTGGCGCGGGGTGCCGCGCATCGCCTCGCCGCCGAAGCGCGAGATGTCCATCCGCGAGCCGACCAGGTTGATCAGGTCGATCGAGCAGCACGCCAGCCCGAAGGTCAGCGGGAAGATCGAGTTGCCGCTCGCCCACTGCTGGGCCTTCTCGAGCGTGGTGGTCAGCACGCTCTCGCGGACCTGAGCCTCGAGGTCGTCGCCCTCGATGTCACCGCGCAGCAGGTCGCGAGCCCGCGACTGACGGGCCCGGAAGGCGGCCTTGTCGGCGGGGGTGAGCGCCGTCGAAGCGGTGGAGCGCACCGTCTCGCCGACATCGACTCGCCCGTGTCGGGTTACTTCCATTCGAGGGCTCCTCGCCGCCATTCGTAGATCAGCACGATCAGCAGGAGGCCGATGAAGACTCCGGCCTCGATCAGCGCGAAGGTGCCGAAGTTCTTCAGCTCCACCGCGATCGGGTAGAGGAACAGGACTTCGAGGTCGAAGATCAGGAACAGGATCGCGATCAGGTAGAAGCTGATCCCGAAGCGGAAGCCGCTCTGCACCTCGGAGGGCAGGCCGCATTCGTAGGCGTCCTCGGTGAACGTCGTCGGCCGGCGGCTGAAGCGCGGCCCGAGCCGCGAGTTGGCGTACACGAAGAGTGCACCCACGCCCGTCGCGAGCACGATGAAGATCAAGATCGGCAGATACGACCGCAGCACCTTGAATGTTCTATCACCCCGCGCGCCACTTTCACGGGCCGCGGGAGCCCGAATTTGCAGCGGTTGTGCGGGTTCACACGATCTGCGGTGAACTTCGTGTGCAACGGCACGATCAGCCGTGCGCAGTGCCACGATCCGCGTCACGATTCGCACGCAGGGCGAAGTTAGGCGCACCTTACTGGATGGTGCCCATCGGGCGCAACCGGTCGCCTCCCGGCGCGACGTGGCACCATCGACCGCCGATGTCGACCGCCGTCCTGATCGTCTCGCTGCTCGTCGCCGGCGTCAGCTTCCTCACGGGCGTGTGGGGCGCGTGGCTCTGGTGGCGGTTCACCGCCCAGGACCGCTACTGGATCGCGATCCGCGCGACCCAGCTCGGCGCGCTGCTGCTGGCGGTGCTCGCCGGCGTCGTCTGGATCTTCGGCTCGGGCGACGTCCCGTGGCTGTTCTGGCTCTACTGCCTGCTGCCGGTGGCGATCTCGATGATCGCCGAGCAGCTGCGGCTCGTCGCCGCCGAGCAGGTCCTCGAACGGCGCGGGCTCGAAGGCGCCGCCGATGTCGATGCGCTCGACGAGGCCGGGCAGCGCGGGGTCGTCCGCGAGATCGTCCGCCGCGAGATCGGGATCATGACCGTGTCGGCCTTCGTGATCTGCTTCCTCGCGCTGCGCGTCACGGTCGAGCGCGGCGGGCTGTAGCGGCGCCGGAAGGCGCGCCCCCCGGCGCCGGCCAAATGGTTGCCGCCGTCAAAAGACCAGTCGCGGGCATCACGTGCGCGATGCGATCAGGTCTTCGTGGCCAGTACCGGGGGGCGATGATCCTGTTCGCCCCCGAGGCGAGCGCTCCTTCCCCGATTCGCGAAAGTTTTCGACGATCGTGCGCGGACGGAGCACGCACGACATCCGCCCATCGGCGTCGACGGTGCGAAAACACCGACCCCGACCGACCGCACCCCTTGAAGGCAGACGGTCGTCTACGATTCGGACCCTCATGCAGCGTCGAGTCCTCACGACCTTGGCGGCCCTGGCGGCAACCCTCGTTCTTGCCTCCTGTGGGTCCGAGTCGGTCCAAACCAACATCGATAACGGACCACTCAAGGGGGAGACCGATCCTGTCGTCCTCCGCGGTGCCGATCTGTTCGCCGAGCGCTGCTCGGGCTGCCACACCCTCGGGGTGGCGGGCACGCAGGGCGGCGCCACCGCGATCAAGGACCGCGAGCGCAGCGACGGACCGGACTTCGACCTCCGCGCAGAGACCAAGGGCGCCGTGCTCTACGCGCTGCGCAACGGTGGCTTCTCTGGCGCGATCATGCCGGCGAACCTGGCCGTTGGCGAGGACGCCGAGGCGATCGCAATGTTCCTCTGCAAGTACTCCGGCCTGAAGGCCGCGCAGCCGGCCGGCGTGCAGCAGGTCAAGCCCGCCGAGGAGCGGTGCCGCGAAGAGGGCCCGCCGACCCCAGGCGCCGACCCCGACGTGACGGATCTGGCCGACGAGGGCCAGCCGGCCGACGAGGACCAGCCGGTCGGCCAGGGTGTCGACGACGACTCGTTCGATCCGGACGCCGCCACGAACTGACGCTCCCCACCCCGGGCCTCTGACCCGGGACCAGCGGTACCGAGCAGCGCGACGGACCTCCGTCGCGCTTTTTCGTGGCCGAACGCTGCTCTACGCGGGGGCCGGCGATGTGGGGCGACGTGATGCACGCTCCACGTGCACCGGATCACCCCACCCGGCCGCCGGGCACGTAGGGTGACGATCCTCAGCCACGGCGGGCGATCTCGAAGGCGACCAGCGTGGTCGCGCAGGCCACGTTCAGCGACTCGACGTCGCCGGGCATCGGCACCGAGACCCAGGAGTGCGCGAACGCCGAGGACTCCTTCGACGCGCCGTCGTGCTCGCCGCCGACGAGGAAGACCACCCGGTCCGGCAGCGGCACGTCCCACAGCGACGTGGTCGCGCCCGCGTCGAGGCCGACGATCGCGAACCCGGCGTCGGTCAGTGCCGCGAGCGCGTCCGGCGCGTTCGGCGCGCGCAGGATCGGCGAGCGGAACGCGGTACCCGCCGACGCCTTGACCACCTGCGGGTCGATCGCGGCGGTGCCGCGGCGGGGGATCACGATCCCGTCGATCCCGGACGCGGTCGCCGAGCGGATGATCAGCCCCAGGTTGCCCGGCGTCGTCACCCCGTCGATCAGCAGCAGCCGCTGCCTGCGGGCCGGATCGCGCTCGAGCTCGACCAGCCGGTCGCCGAGCGGGCGCATGTCCGGGGCGACGACGTCCGCCACCACGCCCTGGTCCTGCCGGCCGTTGCCCGAGATCAGCGACACCCGGTGCGCGGTCGCTTCGCGCAGCTCGACCCCGCGCTCCCGTGCGGACTTCGTGACCTCCTTGACCACCGCGCCGCCCGCATCGGAGACCGTCACCCCCGCGACCTCGAGGTTCGGGTCGCGCAGCGCTTCGAGCACCGCCCGCCGGCCGTAGACGGTGATGCAGCGGTCTTTGCGCTGCCGGGGCTCGATCGGCGAGGACATCGCAGGCAAGGGTACGGACCTGGTGAGCCCGCAGACCATCTCCCGACCTGCCCCAGGACAGCAGGGGGCCGCCACGCTTCCGCCACTCCCCGCGCCCGCCACGCGGGATACCCTGCACGGTGATGCTCGACCTGAAGGCCCTGCGCCGCGATCCCGACGCCGCCCGCACCGCCCTCGCCCGCCGCGGCGGGAACGACGCGGAGACCTTCGACCGGGTGCTCTCGCTCGACGAGCGGCGGCGCGAGATCCTGCCGCAGCTCGAGTCGCTGCGGGCCGAGCAGAACGCGGCCAACCAGGCGATCGCCCAGGCCAAGAAGGCCGCCAAGGAGTCCGGCGACAGCACCGCCGCCGACGCGGCCGTCGCGAACATGCGCGAGGTTTCGGCGAAGGCCAAGGCGCTGCAGGAGGAGCTGGCCCAGGTCGAGGAGGAGCTCGACGCGTCCCAGGCCCGGCTGCCCAACCTGCCGCATCCGGACGCGCCGCTCGAGGACACGGTGCTGAAGACCGTCGGCGAGCCGAAGATCGACGGGCTCGACCACCGCACCGCCGTCGCGGACGCCGCGCCGGTCGCGTCCGAGGCCCGTGACCACCTGGAGCTGGCCGGCGAGCGCGTCGACATGCAGCGCGGCGCCAACCTGTCGGGATCGCGCTTCGCCTATCTGCGCGGCGACCTCGTCTTCGTCGAGCTGGCACTGGTCCAGTGGACGCTGAGTAGGCTGCGCGACCACGGCCACGAAGCCGTCATCCCGCCGGTGCTCGTCCGCGAGCAGGCGCTCTACGGCACCGGGTTCCTGCCCGACACCGAGCAGCAGATCTACCGCCTGCCCGACGACGACCTCTACCTGGTCGGCACCAGCGAGGTCGCGCTCGCGTCGACCCATCAGGGCGAGATCCTCGAGGCCTCCGAGCTGCCGCTGCGCTACGCGGGCTTCTCGCCGTGCTTCCGCCGTGAGGCCGGAGCCGCCGGAGCCAGCGACCGCGGGCTGTTCCGCGTCCACCAGTTCGACAAGGTCGAGATGTTCAGCTTCGTCCCGCCGGAGCAGGCCGAAGACGAGCACGCGCGACTCCTGGCGATCGAGGAGGAGATCCTGAGCGAGCTGGGGATCCCCTACCGCGTGGTGGACATCGCGGTCGACGACCTCGGATCGTCCGCCGCACGCAAGTTCGACTGCGAGGCCTGGTTGCCGTCGCAGCAGCAGTACCGCGAGCTGACGTCGGCCTCGAACACCACCGAGTTCCAGGCTCGGCGGCTGCAGATCCGGATCAAGGACAGCCAGTCCACGCCGCCGCGCAAGCCGGAGCCGCTGGCGACGCTCAACGGCACCGCGGTCGCGGTCGGCCGCACGCTGATCGCGCTGATCGAGCACGGTCAGCGTGAAGACGGCACGATCGTGCTGCCCGAGTGCCTGGTGCCGTTCGGCGCGCCGCGGGTCCTGCCCGCGGCGTAGCCGGCGCCGCCGCGGAGCAGATGTGGGTCACGCCCTTCGCGAGGGCGAGGCCCGCATCAGGCCCGCGTCCCGCGTCCCTCAGACGCCGGTCTTGGCGCGCAGCTCCTGGGTGACCTTCACGTCGGCGGCCAGCGGCGTGACGATGAAGACCAGCAGGATTGCGACGACCGGAACCAGCAGCACGATGCTCGGATCGTCGAAGCCGCCGACGGCTCGGAGACCGCCGAAGAGGATCACGTTGGCGCCGATCACCAGACCGGGGAACTTCCAGTTCCAGCGCTTCTCGAGCACGCCCCACGCGGTCAGCGCGGCCAGCAGCATGAAGCTGAACCCGTGCGTGGCGCCGACCGCCGGCCGGTACGAGTCGCTGTTGACGATGTCGAGGTAGCCAAGCAACAGTGCGATCAGCAGGATCACGTCGATCGCCGCGATCGTGCCGACGATCTTCAGACGCGTCAGGGTCTGCTTCGGATTGGCGGTCGCTACGTCGAACATGGGTGGATCCTAGGGGCGATCGACGCACGAAGGCGCGCCGCCGGATCCGGCGGAGCCGTCGTGTGACGACCGTCCGCGGAAGCGACGAGATCTCGCGTGCAACCGTCGGTCGTTCCCTGGTCCGAAGCCCAGTGTGGAAGGCTCGCGCCCATGGCCCTCACCGACTACGAGCAGGTCGTCGCCGACCACCGCTGGAACGTTCCCGAGCGGTACAACCTGGCGTCCGACGTCTGCGACAAGCACCCGGACGACAAGCTCGCGATGGTCCATGAGGATCCCGATGGCGTGGTCCGCGAGCTGACCTGGGGCGACATCCGCAACCTCGCTCACCGCTTCGCCAACCTGGCGCGCGAGCACGGGGTCGAGCGCGAGGACGTGGTCGCGATGCTCGTGCCGCCGACCCCGGAGGCCGCCGCCGCGTTCCTCGGCGTCTACAAGGCGGCCGCGATCCTGCTGCCGATGTCGGTGCTCTACGGCGAGGAGGGCATCCGACACCGGATCCGCGACTCCGGCGCCAAGCTGATCGTCACCGACGACGAGCATGCCGAGCAGATCACCCGCGCGGTCGAGGGCCTGCCCGGCTGGAACCCCGGCGGTGGGCGCAACGGCCTGGTCGGCTCGGACGAGCACACGCTGCTCGTCCTCTCCCCCGGCCTGCTCGCCAACGCATCACCGTCGTTCGTCACCGTCGACACCTCGTGCGACGACCCGGCGCAGCTGTTCTACACCTCGGGCACCACCGGCCTGGCCAAGGGGATCCTGCACGCGCACCGGTTCGTGCTCGCGCACGAGGAGTTCGAGTACTGCCACGAGATCCAGGACGGAGAGCGGTTCCGCTCGATGGCCGAGTGGGCCTGGGCGGCCGGGATCAACCCGCTGCTCGGCGCCTGGCGGACCGGGGCCGTCCAGTACGTCCACCAGCGTCGCGGCGGGTTCTCGCCCGAGGCCGAGCTGGGCTTCCTCAGCCGCCACCAGATCAGCAACCTGTTCACCACACCGACCGCGATGCGCTCGCTGATGGCCGTGGAGAACGCCGGCGACCGGTTCCAGATCCCGCTGCGCCGTGCCTGCTCGGCCGGCGAGCCGCTGAACCCCGAGGCGATCAAGTGGTTCCGCGAGCAGTTCCGGGTCACGGTGCTCGACTTCTACGGGCTCTCCGAGGGTTACCCGCTGTGCGCGAACTTCCCGTGGATGGAGGTCCGTGAGGGCTCGATGGGCAAGGTGATGCCCGGCTGGGACGTGCAGATCCTCGACGAGGACGAGAACCCGGTGCCGCCCGGCGAGCGCGGTGAGATCTGCTGGCGCAAGGGGTCGAGCCCGACCTGGCCGCTGCGGTTCTGGAACAACCCGGAGGCAACCGAGGAGACCTTCGGCGGCGAGTGGTTCCACTCCAAGGACGCGGCGCGGGTCGACGAGGACGGCTACGTCTGGTTCGAGGGTCGAGCGGACGACGTGATCCTGACCGCCGGCTACCGCGTCGGACCGTTCGAAGTCGAGTCGGCGTGCCTGGAGCACCCCGCCGTCGCCGAGGCCGCCGCCGTCGCCAAGCCGGACGAGCGGCGCGGCTGGATCGTCAAGGCGTTCGTGGTCTTCCAACCGACGCCCGACCACCCCGATCCGTCCGACGAGCTCGGCCGCGAGATCTCGGCCTTCGTCCGCGACGGCCACTCGAAGTACGCCTACCCGCGCGAGGTCGAGTTCGTCGACAGCCTGCCGAAGACCCTGACCGGCAAGATCCGCCGGATCGAGCTGCGGCAGCTGGAGGAGGAGCGGGCGAAGGGCTGACGCCCGTGCAAGACGTCGTCCTCCCGCGGTCGAGGGCCGCGAAGACGACGTAGGGCACGCGGCGCGTGCGAAACGTCGTCGTCGCGGGTCGCGGCACCGCGAGGACGACGCCTCGCCATCGGTCGCGCGCTACCGGTAATGATGGGCGCAGCATGTCGGACTCCCCCGTGCCCGCCGAACCACGCCGCCGCGGTCGTTGCCGTCGCGCCTTCGCGATCGTCGGCGCGGTCGGGGTGGCGACGGTCACCGTCCTGGTGCTGTGGCCGACGCCCGGAGCCCTGATCGTCCGGGGCGTCTTCGAGTACGGCGGCGAGAAGACCGCGAAGGCGCTGGAGAAGCACCGCGTCGCGGACGTCAGCGTGACCACCGAGCGGTACCGGCCCGACGATCCCGACGCGACCATCGACGTCTACCGCGACACGCGGGTCCCGGCTGACGAGGTCCAGCCCGTGCTGTTCTGGACCCACGGCGGGGGGTGGGTCTCCGGCACGCCGGAGGACGCCGGCCCCTACTACACCCAGTTCGCGGCCCAGGGCTTCACCGTGGTGTCGGTCCGCTACGGCCTGGCGCCGGGCAAGAGGTACCCGCTGCCGCTGCACCAGATCAACGACGCGCTCGGCTACCTCGCCGCCCACGGCGAGCGGCTCGCGATCGACACCGACCAGGTGGTGATGGCGGGGGACTCTGCAGGGGCCCAGATCACCAGCCAGATCGCGACGATGATCACCAGCCCGGAGTACGCGCGGGACCTGGAGATCTCGCCCGCACTGTCCCCCGAGCAGCTGCGCGGCGTGATCCTGCACTGCGGGATCTACGACGCCAAGCGGTTCTTCGGCAGCCGGAACCCGCTGTTCGCCTGGGCGATCAAGTCGATCATCCGCGCCTACACGGGGTCCGGCGATCCGTCGTCCCCCGTGCTGCGGCAGTTCTCGAGCATCGACCACGTGACGGCGAATTTCCCGACCGCGTTCGTCGCGGGTGGCAACGCCGACCCGCTGACCGACAGCCAGTCGAAGCCCCTGGTCGAGCGGCTCGAGGGTCTCGGCGTCGACGTCGAGACCGCCTTCTTCCCCGACGACTACCGCCCGAAGCTCCCCCACGAGTTCCAGTTCAATCTCGACACCGAGGCGGGCCAGGACGTCCTCCGCCGTACGATCGCCTTCGCCAAGCAGCGGACGGGTGAAGGTGGGCGGGAGCCGGAACCGGCGGGGGCAGGCGGCGCGCGGTAGCCGTCAGTCTTCGGTCTTCGCCCCCGCGCGCACGGCCCACTCGTCCATGAACCCCGCGAGCTCGAGGTCGTTCTCGGTCACCGCGTCGGCGGAGTGCGTCGTCAGCTGGACCTCGACCGAGTTGTAGGCGTTCGACCAGTCGGGGTGGTGGTTCAGTTCTTGGGCGCGGATCGCGACGACGGTCATGAAGCCGAACGCCGCGACGAAGTCGGCGAACGCGAACGTCCGCTGGATCACACGCCGCCCGGCGTCGTACGACCACGATCGGTGGTCGCCGAGCCAAGCGGAGATCTGCTCGTCGGTCACGGGATCGGCCATGTCCTCCGTGCTACCCCGACCGCGTGCGCCGCGAACGCGCGATCCAACAGCGGTGGACTGCTCGGCGCCGGTGGCGCCGCACCGTACGGATCAGGAGTTCTCGACGCCGGGTGCCACGGCGTTCAAGCCGGCGTTCGCTGCGGCGTCCAGCAGGCGGCGATCGTAGGACACGAACGCCGTCAGTTCGGCCTGCAGTCCCACCGCGCTTGCCAGGTGGATCGCGTCCAGGCTGCGCAACGTCGGATCACCGATCTGCGTGGCGAGGTCTACGACACCGTCAGCGATCGGGATCAGATCGATCCCGGTCAACAACGATTGGCCGCTGGCCAACGCCGCCGGGTTCTTCCGTCGACAGCCGCGAAGCAGTTCGATCCGGCCCAAGTCGCTGGTCACGGGCGGGACGTCGGCCGCGCGGTCCTCGAGCCAGCGGGCGATGGCCGCGCTCTCTGGTTCCTCCCACACCAGCTTGAGCAAAGCCGACGTGTCGAGGTAGATCACACGCGCTCCTCGCGCAGCTCGCTCAGAACGGTGGCGCTGTCGGGCTCGCCTTCCCGTGCCGGCATCCGAACCGGTAGGACGAACGCACGCGCCGCGGGCCGCAAGCGGCCCGCGGCGACCAGCCGCTCCCGTGCTGTGGTGGCAGGGTTCGGCGGAACCAGCCGGGCGACCGGCTTTCCGCGCTGGGTTACCTCGACGGTCTCCCCGTCCTGGACCAGCCGCAGGTACCGGCTGGCGTGCTGTCGCAGCTCACGAACGCCGATCCGCTCCATGACACCAATGTAGCACCTCAAATGCTACGAGAGACGGCGGAATCGAGCCACGAGTCGGTCGACTCGGCGCCGCACGTGCCACGATCGACGCCCGACCGCCCGAATGCGTCGGGTGGTCGGGACGACAAGCCGTCAGGCGATCGCGGGCGCGCCCTTCGGCAGCTCCTCCAGCGCCCGGTCGCGCTCCGCGGACGAGAACTCCGGGTCCTCGAGCGTGCCGGCCAGGTACTGGTCGTACGCCGCCAGGTCGAAGTGGCCGTGGCCGGACAGCAGGAACAGGATCACCCGCTCCTCCCCCGCCGCGTCGGCCTGCTCGGCCTCGATCACCGCGGAGCGGATCGCGTGCGCCGACTCCGGCGCCGGGATGATCCCCTCGGTCCGGGCGAAGGTCAGCGCCGCGTCGAAGGTCTCGTTCTGGCGGATCGCCCGCGCCTCGACCTCGCCGGCCTGGACCAGCGCCGAGACCAGCGGCGCCATCCCGTGGTACCGCAGGCCACCGGCGTGGACCGGCGGCGGCACGAAGCCGTGGCCGAGCGTGTGCATCGGCAGCAGCGGGGTCAGACCGGACGCGTCGCCGAAGTCGTAGCCGTAGACGCCCTGGGTCAGGGTCGGGCAGGCCGCCGGCTCGGTCGCCACGAACCGCGTCGCCAGGTCCCGGCGCTGCTTCTCGCGCCACCACGGGAACGCCAGCCCGGCGAAGTTCGAGCCACCGCCGGCCGCCGCGATCACCACGTCCGGCGTCTCGCCCGCGATCTCGAGCTGGGCGATCGTCTCCTGCCCGATCACCGTCTGATGCAGCAGCACGTGGTTGAGCACCGAGCCGAGCGAGTAGTTGGTGTCGGGGCGCTGGGCGGCCAACTCGACCGCTTCGCTGATCGCGATCCCCAGCGATCCGGTCGAGAACTCGGCGTTCGCCCTGCCGGCCTCGGTGCGGTCGCTCGGCGAGCGGTGGACCTGAGCGCCCCAGGTCTGCATCATCGAGCGGCGGTACGGCTTCTGGTCGTACGACGAGCCGACCATGTAGATCTCGACGTCGATCCCGAACTTGGCCCCGGCGAACGACAGCGCCGAGCCCCACTGACCGGCGCCGGTTTCGGTGGTCAGCTTGGTGATCCCGGCCTGCTGGTTGTAGTAGGCCTGGGCGATCGCGCTGTTCGGCTTGTGCGAGCCAGCCGGCGACACGCCCTCGTACTTGTAGTAGATCCGCGAGCGGGTGCCGATCGCCGACTCGAGGCCGCGAGCCCGGTACATCGGGGTCGGCCGCCACAGCCCGAGCGCCTCGCGGATCGCCTCGGGGATCTTGATCTCGTGCTCCGACGAGACCTCCTGCTCGATCACGGCCATCGGGAAGAGCGCCGCGAGATCCTCGGGACCGGCCGGCTGCATCGTCCCCGGGTGCAGCGGCGGCAGCGCACCGCCGGGTAGCTCCGGGAGCACATTGATCCACGACGTCGGGATCTGGTCCTCGGTGAGCAGGATCTTCGTCGGTGCGGACATGCCAGGCGGGCCCTTCGTGGATCGGGATGGGTACTGGCGCGATCCTAACCGCGGTCGGGCGGCGCGAGGCAATCGATCGGTTCCGTGCTGCGGGCCGTTCCACGTATCGATACGTGGAACGGGCTCAATAGCTGAAGACCACGCTGCCCGGCTCGTCGCCGAGCCACTGCAGCATCGGCGTCGCCCCGGCGAGGGCCGCATGATCCACGAATTCCGCGGCGTCGAGCTGGCGCGCCGATACGCAGATCGGGCAGACCAGCAAGGTTCCGCCCCCGTCCGCGAACTGGCCGTACAGACGGGAGAGCGGCGGGCAACCTTCGCACGCGGTCGCCTCGGCGTAGCCCGGCACCGCCAAGCGGACCGCCTCCTTGGTCAGGAACATCGCGACCTCGCGGCCGCGCTCGACCGCGGCGCCGGCGACCAGGAAGGCAACGGTCACCCGCTCCGCGTCCTCCAAGCCCGTAGCCAGATTGACCAGCACCTTGCCCGACATCGCCCGCTCCTCCTGCTGCTCCAGTGGGCGGCAGCTTGACCGGCCATGACCGGCCCGGTCGGGGAGATCCCTGCCCGGAAGCGCACGGATTCGAGACGACGGAAGAAGCGGAGGGGGCGGGATTCGAACCCGCGAACGGGGGTTACCCGTTGCCAGTTTTCAAGACTGGTGCATTCAACCGCTCTGCCACCCCTCCGGGTACCGAGCGCTCTAGAAGAGTAGAGATCCTGCGTCTTCGGGGGTAGGGCCAGATCTGCCCCGCAAGCGACGACCCGTGCGGGCGTACACGCGAGTACCCCTCGAAGCCCGAGCCTTACCCGAAGATCGCCAGATGCAGCAGGCCCGCGCCGAAGCCCAGGACGGCGCCGTGGAGGAAGAGCAGCCACTCGTCCTCACGCATCGCGGTGCGGAGCATCTCGACGAAGTCCGCCGGGGGCATGCTGCTCAAGCGGTCGCGGACCAGCACCCGGATCCGTTCGCCCTGGGTGCGGTTGAACTCGGGATCCATCAGCGGGCTGATCGTGTACTCGACGGCCTCGAGCGCCACCGAGTCGCGGACCTGCTCGTAGCTCTGACCGCCCATCAGCAGCCGCACCGCCGCTCGCGCGGGGCCGGTCGCCCGGTCGACGGCGGGCCGCAGCGCGTTCTCGATCATCAGCCGGGTCCGGTCCGAGCGCGGCCCGTGCAGCAGCTCGTCGGCGATGTTCGACAGCGTCACGACCTCCTCGGCGATCACGCGCGAGTAGATGTCCGCCGCTTGGCGCTGGCGCTGCAGGAACAGACCCTGGATCCGGACCCCGAGGATCCGCCGGGGCTCGATCGGCTCGAAGATCATCCAGATCCCGACCAGGTTGGTCGCCCAGCCGACGAACGTGCCCATGATCGGCAGCACCCACCAACCGGGGCTCGCCGCGGTCAGCAGCACGACCGGGACCCCCAGCAGGAACGCGAAGAAGAAGCCGAAGTTCACCATGACCTTCAGCTCCTTCTGCCCGACGTCCTGGAAGATCCGGTTGGCGAGCTCGGGCCGCGCCTCGATGTGCCGGATCACCATCAGCTTGACGTCGAGCAGCTGGTCGATGTGCTCGCCGATCTCGTCGGTGATCTCGCGGACGATCTCCGGCAGCTGGCTGCGCACCCGCGCGTGGACCGCCTCCCGCACCCGCGGCGGAAGGTCGTGCCACAAGCGGGGATGCTCGCGTTCCATGATCCGCTCGACGATCCCGCGCAGCTCTGGCCCGACCGCGGCGACCATGTGCTCGGCGATCTTGTCCGGTTCCAGCTGGCGGTAGAAGTCCGACGCGCTGCCGAGCTTGGAGATCCCCTTGTCGACGGCGATCGACCCCATCTTGGCCGACCGTGACGGGATGATGCCCTGCCAGCCGATCCCGCCGTGCATCACCCCGGGGATCTGCTGGACCTTGCGCGGGGCCAGCCGGACGAAGAACAGCAGGCCGGGGACGCGGACCCCCTTGAACTCGATCGGATTGAACAGCATCCAGACCGCGCTCCAGTTGGTCAGGTAGCCGATCGCGCCCATGAACAGCGGGACGGTGATCAGCTCCTGGATGTGGATCTCCAGGCCCCACAGATGGACTGCGGCCAGCGAGGGGATCACGCCGGCCGGGTCCCTGTCGGCAGGCAGGCAGTGCAGAAGTCGTGCCCGAACGGGGTCAACGCGATGCTCCGCCGAACCAGCCGCGCGGCTCGGCCGGCGCGCTTCATCGCGTCCTTCACCTCCGGCTGGGCCTCGAGCACCTGATAGCCGCGCAGGTCGCGAAGCTCCTCCTGCGAGAACCAGATCAGCCCGAGTCGGAACAGGTTGTTGAGGTATGACGGGACGCGCTCGACATGCCGGCATCCGGCCTCGGGGCCGATCACCGTCAGCCCGGACGCGATCAGCGTGTCGCCGATCCGCAGCGGCCGGCCCGTACGCACGTCGACCGCCGCCTGCGGACCCGACGTCACCATCAGTCGCAGGATCCGGGCCTCGTCCGGCGCCAGCTCGTCGAGGATCCGCGCGTAGGCCGGGTGGACCTCCTGATCGAAGCCGACGTCGGCGGCCTGGTGCAGCAGGTCGGAGCCGCGTTGCTTGAGGATCTCCGCCGGACCGAGTCGGGCCGGAAGGCTCGACGACGTTCCTCCGGCGGCCCATGCGCGCGAGCCCTCGCTGACACGCTCGGGCACCAGTCGCGAGAGCCGCCGCTCGACCTCCTCGACGCCAAGCAGCTGGCGGGCGCCGCGGCGGGCCTGCTCCGCCGCCTCCTCGACCGCGCGGATCGCCAGCCCGCCGAACGGCATACGACGCGCGATCCCGACCCCGGTCCGCACCGACTCGGTCGCGCCCCAGCTGGCGGCCCGCAGCCCGCCGCTGGCGGCGATCCGGACGATTCCGGGCAGCGTGTCGAGCGCCGATCCTTCCGGCGGATCGGGCGGCTCACCGGTCTCGGGTCCGGCGGATCGGGGGGACTCGTCGTTCACGGGGATGGCCGCGATCGTAGGCGAATCAGACCGACGGTCGCAATCCGGGGTGCTCGCGTGCCGGCCCGGGTGGGACCGAGCGCACCTCCGCCGTCCGGGTCCGTGCGTAGCCTCGGAGGTCGAATGCGGCTGCTGCACACCGCCGACTGGCACCTCGGTCGCCTGCTCCATCGCGTCCCCCTGCTGGACGCGCAGCGCCGGGTGCTCGACCACCTGATCGATGTCGCACGCGACGAGCAGGTCGACGCGATCGTCGTCGCCGGCGACCTGTTCGACCGCGCGCTGCCACCGGTCGAGGCGGTCCAGCTGGCCGGCGACGCGCTGCGGCGGATGGCCGCCGTCGCGCCCGTGATCGCGATCAGCGGCAACCACGACTCGGCGCAGCGGCTGGGCTTCGCGCGGGAGCTGATCGCCGCCGGCGGCGTGCACCTGATGACCGACCCGATCGGGTCCGGGGACCCGGTCGTGCTGGAGGACGAGCACGGCCCGGTCGCGTTCTACGGCATCCCGTACCTGGACCCGGATCTCTGCCGCGGTCCGCTCGAGGTCGACGAACGATCCCATGACGCCGTGGTCCGGGCCGCGACCGCGCTCGCGCGCGAGGACCTGGCGGAGCGCTCGGCGCGCGCTGGGCATGCGGTCCGCGGCGTGGTCGTGTCGCACGCGTTCGTCCACGGCGGCGAGCCGTCGGATTCCGAGCGAGACATCTCGGTCGGCGGCGCGGAGACCGTGTCGGCGTCGGTCTTCGACGGGTTCGCCTACGCCGCGCTCGGGCACCTGCACCGGCCGCACGCCGTGGGGTCGCCGGTCGCCCACGAAGCCGCGACCGCGGTGGTCGAGGAGCGGGACGTGCCGGCCGACGCGGCACCGCCGCTGACCGACGACGCCGGCACGCTCAGCCTGTTCGACGTCGCCGCGCCTGCGTCCTCGAAGGCGTCTTCGGCCCCCGGGTCCGTGGCATCCAGCCACCACGAGCCCAGTGGGCAGGTCGCCACGGTCGACCCACCCGCCGACTCCCCGATCCGCTACGCCGGATCCCCGCTGGCCTACTCGTTCACCGAGGCCGACGCCGAGAAGTCGTCGGCGATCGTCGAGATCGACGCGGAGGGCCGCGCCGACGTGCGGCTGGTTCCCGTGCCATCGCCGTACCGGCTGGTCCGGCTGCGCGGGACACTCGACGCGCTGCTCGACGACCCGACGCTCGGCGAGCACGAGCGCGACGACCACTGGCTCGAGGTCGTACTGACCGACGCCCAACTGCCGGCGCGGCCGATGGAGCGGCTGCGCCGTCGCTTCCCGCGGATCCTGGTGCTGCAGCACGTCCCCGAGGGCGAGCTGGCCCCCGCGACGGTCGCGGCCGCGCGGGTCCAGGGACGCAGCGACCTGGAGGTGCTGGAGCGGTTCGTCGACGACGTGCGCGGCGCCGCGGTCGTCGACGTCGAGCGTCCGCTGCTGCGCGGTGCGATCGAGGCCGTCACCAAGGACGCACCCTGATGCGGCTGCACCGGCTGGAGATCGAGGCGTTCGGACCGTTCGGTGGCCACGAGGTCGTCGACTTCGACGCGCTCTCCGATTCGGGACTGTTCCTGCTTTCGGGACCAACCGGAGCCGGCAAGACCAGCGTGCTCGACGCGGTCTGCTTCGCCCTGTTCGGCGAGGTTCCGGGCGCCCGCGGCGACGCCGCCCGTTTGGCGAGCGACCACCGCGATCCGGCGGCCACGCCGCGGGTCACGCTCGAGGCGACGGTCGGCGGTCGCCGGATCCGCGTCGTCCGGGTACCCGCGCACGAACGCCCACCCAAGAAGGGCGGCGGGGCGCCGGTCAAGGACACCGGCGGTGCCGTGCTGGAACTCGCCGATCCGGCGGCCGACGGCGGCTGGCGAGCCGTCGCGGCGAAGATCCCCGAGGTCCGCCGCGAGCTCGACCCGTTGCTGGGGATGACCGCCGAGCAGTTCCTGCAGGTGGTGATGCTGCCGCAAGGCGCGTTCGCGACCTTCCTGCGGGCCGACGCCAAGGCCCGGCGCGAGGTGCTGGAACGGCTGTTCGACGCCGGCCGGTTCTCGCGGATCGAACTGTGGCTGCAGGACCGCGCGCGGGAAGCGAAACAGGCCGTCGAGCAGCACCAGATCGCCGTCGACAACGCGCTCGCCGAGGCTGGCGGGGCGTGGCTCGCCTCCGACGGTTCCGACGGCGCGGACAGACGCCCCGTCCTGCGCGCGGGCGCGACGGTCGAGGACGTCGACGCGTGGCTCGTCGCCGAGCGTGGGCGGCTGATCGCCGAGCGGGACCAGGCCGCCGCGGCGCGCGACACGGCGCAGGCCGCGCTGGCCGCCGTCGAGCGGGAGCGCGACGCCGCCCGCGCGCGGGCGGGGTTGCAGCAGCAGCGCCGCGACGCCGAAGCGCGGCTGGCCGCGATCGAGACCGAGGCCGACGCACACGCCGAACGGATCGCACGGCTGGCGGCCCACCGCCGGGCGGCCCCGCTCACCGGCTACTTGTCAGGCGAGCGGCAGGCCCGAGCGGCCGCGGCCGACAGCGCGCGGACGATCGACAAGGCCCGCAAGTGGATCGAGCAGCTCGAGGACGACACGCTGTCGCCCGACCCGCGGAGCTGGGCGACGGGAGCACGCGAGCGGGCCGATGCGGTCGCAGCACTCGCGGACGTCGTCGAGCAGGAAGCCGGGCTCGCGGCACGACAGGCCGACCTGCAGCGGTTGCGGAGCGACGCGCAGGCCGCGACCGAGCGGGTGCGCGCGTGTGAGCAGCGGATCGAGCACGTCGCGGCGGCCGAGACCAAGCTCGAAGCCCGCCGGACCGCCGCAGACGCCGCCGCCGCGACCGTCGCACGGCTGGAGGAGCAGGCGCGCGCCGCCGAGCAGCGGGCCGCGGCCGGAGCGGAACGCGACGCGCTGACCGTTCGCGAGCAGCAGGGCGCCGATGCAACCCGTACCGCGATCGACGCCCACCAGCGCGCGGTCGACCTGGTTCAGCGGCTGCGCCAGGCGCGGCTCGACGGCTACGCGGCCGAGCTCGCCGCCGGCCTGCAGCCGGACGACGCCTGCCCGGTCTGCGGGTCGGTCGAGCACCCGTCCCCTGCGTCGACGGGCGACGGCCACGTGACCGCCGCCGAAGAGCAGCAGGCCGCCGACGCCGCGACCGCCGCGCAGCGGGAACGCGAGGGCGCCGAGCGGCAGCTGGGCGAGGTCCGCAGCGCGCTCGCCGCGGCGTGCAACGGGTCCGGCGACGCGGACACCGCGTCGCGCCAGGCCGCCGCGGCCGACCTGCGCAAGCAGCTCGACGCGGCGCGCACTGCCGCGGCCGACGGGCCCCGGGTTGCCGAGGAGCGCCAGCGGCTGCTGGCCCAGCAGCAGGCCGACCAGGCCGCGCTGACCGAGGCCCGCGACGCCGTGGCGCGGCTGACCGCACAGGCCGACGGAGCCGTGGTCGAGCTCGAGCGGCTGCAGGCTCGGATCACCGAGGCGCGCGGGGACTTCCCCGACGTCGCTGCGCGGGTCTCGGCGCTCAAGCACCAGGCGATGTACCTGGAGAAGGCAACCGGCGCCCACGACGCCGATGTCGCCGCTCGCGAGGCGCTGGTCGCGGCGGAGACCGCGCTTGCCGAGGCGCTGGCCGAGCACGAGCTCGACGACGCCGACACGGCGATCGCGGCGATCCTCACGCCGAAGGACGTCAGCGCGCTCGAAGCCGAGATCCGGCGGGTCGACGAAGCGCGAGCCGCGGCCCAGGGCGTGCTCGCCACGCCGGAGATCGCGGCGGTTCCGCTCGAGCCGGCGGTCGACGTCGCCGCGGTCGAAACGCGTCGCGCCGCTGCGGCGGAGGCGGCCGAGAAGGCGGCGACCGAAGCCGCCGAGTGCGGTCGCTGCGCCGATGCCGAGGCGACCCGCCGCGATGCGCTCCGGGCCCAGCTCGACGGGCTGGCCCCGTTGCGCGAAGCAGCCGACCGCGCCCACGCGCTCGCCGAGCTGGCGCGTGGCGGAGCCGGCAACCAGCGCAGGATCCAGCTCTCGTCGTGGGTGCTCGCCGCGCGCCTCGAGCAGGTCGCCGCCGCGGCGACCGTCCACCTGCTGGAGATGTCGTCCGGCCGCTACCGGCTGGTGCTCCACGAGGAGCCGGCCAGTGCGCGCGGCAAGGGCAACGCCGGCCTCGGCCTGCGGGTGCTCGACGGCTGGACCGGCGAGCAGCGCGACACCACCACGCTGTCCGGCGGCGAGTCGTTCTTCGCGTCGCTCTCGCTCGCGCTGGGCCTGGCCGAGACGGTGACCGCGGAGGCCGGCGGCCTCGACCTCGGCACGCTGTTCATCGACGAGGGGTTCGGGTCGCTCGACGAGCAGACCCTCGAGGACGTCCTCGAGCAGCTCGACAAGCTCCGCGACGGCGGCCGCGCGGTCGGCATCGTCAGCCACGTCCCCGAGCTCAAGCAGCGCGTCCCGGTCCAGCTGACCGTCGAGAAGGCCCGCGACGGCTCCCGGCTGCGGCAAACCGTGGGTGTGGTCTAGCGCGGACGGGCGGCGGGCCAGGGCGCACCCGGGTACGCCGAGTTGCTCGTCGGGTTGTGTCGCACTATTCGTCACCACTCGACGCGCTTGACGCGACCAGCGGAGATCGATACCGTTTTCGGTATGGAAGCTGGGGCGATCGTTCGCGAAACGCGGGAGCGGCACGGCATCTCGCAGTCCCGGCTCGCCCGGCGCGCCGGAACGTCCCAGTCGTTCGTCAGTCGCGTCGAAGCCGGCACGATCTCCCCGACGGTCGAGACGCTCGAGCGGTTGCTGCTCGTGATGGGTGAGCGGTTGGACGTGGCCGGAACGGTCAGGATTCCCGGCTGGCTCGACGACGATCCAGACCAGCGGGCAGCCGCCCGCCGCCGGACCCCTTCCGAGCGCTTGGAGCACGCATTCGCCGCCAACGCGTTCGCCGCGTCGCTGCACGGAAAGGCGAAGCGGTGAGCGTCCCTGCCCCGCAGACGATCTTCGGTGCTCTCAACGATCACGGCGTCGCCTACGTCGTGATCGGCGGCCTTGCCGTTCAGGCCCATGGGGTCTCCCGTTCGACGCTCGACGTCGACGTGATCGTCGACCAGGAGCCGGCGAACTATCGGCGCCTACGCGACGCGTTGATCGCACTGGACGCCGTGGTGCCCGCCATCGATCCGCGAACGTTCGTGGAACTCGACCCGACCGACGACGTCGATCTGGCTCGTGGCTCCGAGATCCGGATCACCACCCGCGCTGGCGCCCTCGACGTGCTCCGTGACCCTCCCGGAGCCGACCACTTCGACCGACTCGCAGCGCGCGCGATCCCGGTCTCCGTGCTCGGCGTCGAGATCCCGATCGTCGCGCTCGACGACCTGATCGCCATGAAGCGCGCGATCGGTCGCCCCAAGGATCTCTCGGACATCGCCGAGCTCACCGCGGATCCCGAGCGCTAGGACGTCGTCTCGAATTCAGCGGTCGCCTCAGCTCGTGCTGATCAGCCCGACCGGGCAGCTGACGCCGGTCTCGCCGTGACCGCAGTAGCCGTTCGGCACCTTGTGCAGGTACGCCTGATGGTCCGGCTCGGCGTAGAAGAACGGGATCGACCCGCCGACCACGGCGCCGCCGAACGTGCCCGGAGCCGCCGCCGGGCCGCCGCCCGCGTTGCGGATCTCGGTCGTGATCTCGCCGCGGTGCCCCGCGTCGGCGAGCGCCCGCTGGAAGTTGACCCGTGACATCTCGGCCTGCGCGAGCTGCTCGTCGGTCGTGGTGTAGATCGCCGACCGGTACTGGGTGCCGACGTCGTTGCCCTGGCGCATGCCCTGGGTCGGGTCGTGGCCCTCCCAGAAGATCCGCAGCAACGTCTCGAAGCTGACCTCGCGGGGATCCCACACCACCAGCACCGATTCGGTGTGGTTGGTCTGCCCGCTGCAGACCTCGCCGTAGCTCGGGTTGGGGGTCTCGCCGCCCTGGTAGCCGACCGCCGTGACCAGCACACCGGGGGTCTGCCAGAACCCGCGCTCGGCGCCCCAGAAGCAGCCCATCCCGAAGAACGCGTGCTCGCTGCCCTCCGGGAACGGAGGCACGATCGGCCGCCCGAGCACCGGGTGGTTCTCGATCACGGGCATCTGCTGCTCACGACCGGGCAGCGTGTCCTTCGGGTCGAGCAGGCTGGACGACTTCTGACGGAACACGGTGACCTCCCAATCGCGGACTCCCGTCAACGGTAGCGAGCGCCGGATCCGGGCCCGCCGTGGACGTACGGATGGGCTTTGGCGTCGATCTACGCACAGCGCGTATCATGCGGGCGTGGGCAACGCCACCAGCCGTACTCCGTCGCTTCGGTCGCCGATCCCGGCCCTGAAGCCGACCATGCGTGGCGTGCTGCACCAATGGGCAGCGGTCGTGGCCGCGCTCGCCGGTGCGTCGCTGATCCTCTCGGCTCCCCACGGCGCCGCCCGTCTGGCGACGATCGTCTATGCGCTCTCGATCGTCGGGCTGTTCACGGTCAGCGCGATCTACCACCGCGTCAACTGGACGACGACCACATCGCGCCAGTGGATGCGCCGCCTCGACCACGCGATGATCTTCGTGATGGTCGCGGGGACGACGACGCCGATCGCGGCGCTCGTGCTCGACGGTTCGATGCGGACGGTCGTGCTGAGCGTGGCGTGGGGCATGGCCGGGATCGGGATCACGATCAAGTTGCTGTGGATCGGCGCGCCCAAGTGGCTCAGCGCCGCGATCTACCTGGCGATCGGCTGGGCGGGCATGGCGGTCTTCCCCAAGCTGGTCGGCGACCTCGGTCCGTGGCCCGCCGTCGGCCTGATCGGCGGCGGCATCCTCTACACCGTCGGTGCCGTGATCTACGCGACCAAGAAGCCCGATCCGCTGCCCCGCGTCTTCGGGTACCACGAGATCTTCCATGCGCTCGTGATCGTCGCCGCGCTGGCGCACTTCCTGGTCGTGGCGCTGGCTGTCGTTCCGAACGCCTGACCGTCTCTTCACGGTTCGCCGGAGGACGGTAGACTCGCGCATCACGGAGCGATGGCCGAGTGGCTTAAGGCGCTCGCCTGCTAAGCGAGTTGGGGGTTGATAGCTCCCTCCGGGGTTCGAATCCCCGTCGCTCCGCTGACACCCGAAGCCCCTGTCGAGAGACGGGGGCTTCGGTCGTTCTGAGGGTGCTTCCGGCCGCTCAGGCGGAGTCGCCGGACGCGGAGAGCGCGTCCATGACGGCCTTGAACTCGACCGCCATCCGCTCGGCGAGGACCTTGGCGGCGGACAGCGGGCGGACCATCACCGTCAGCTCGGTGACCTGACCGTCGGCGTCGGTGGTCAGGAAGTCCGCGCCGTGGATCTCGCGACCGTCGATCTCGGCCTTGAAGACGAGCACGTGCTCGCGGGCTCCCTCCGCCCCGATCTCCTGGACGTAGTGGAAGTTCTCGAAGACGCGCATCACGCCCTCGAGGATCCCTCCGACGATCAGCTGCCCGTGGTAGGGCTGGAACGCGACGGGGCTGCGGAAGACCACGTCTTCGGCGAGCAGTCCACGGACTGCATCAAGATCGCGGGCTTCAACGGCGGTGCGGAACGGGTGCATCGAACGGCCTTCCGGTAGGAGACACGCGTACAGGGTGTCCCCAGGCTATCGGCCGTGACGTACGGTGACGATCTCGGCCCGCCCGCGGCTGCGGGCGGACCGAGACGTCGTGCGGGAGTTACCCGGTGGCGACGGGCTCGGCCGCAGCCGAGGACTCGTCGGCGCCGCTGGGCTCCGGGGCCGGGGCGCTCTCGGCGGCCGGAGCGGGCTCACTCGGCGCCTCGGCGGCCGGTGCCGGCTCGCTGGGCGTCTCGGCGGCCGGTGCCGGCTCGCTGGGCGTCTCGGCGACCGGCTCGGGGGCCGGGGTGCTGTCGGCGACCGGAGCGGTCGGCTCCGGGGCCGGGGTCTCGGCGACCGGCTCGGGAGCCGGGGTGCTCTCGGCCGGAGCCTCGGCCACCGGCTCCGGGGCCGGAGCAGGCTCGGGCGTCGGAGCGGGCTCGGGGGCCGGGGCCGGCTCAGGAGCCGGAGCGGTCTCGGCCGTGGGGGCCTCCGGCGCCGGGGCGGGCGTCTCCGTCACCGGCTCCGGCGTCGGTGCCTCGGCGACCGGCTCGGGCGCCGTCTCGGCCACCGGCTCCGGCGCCGCTTCGACAGGCGCCGGCGCTTCGACCGGTGCGGCGGCAGCGACCGCCTCGACCGGAGCGCCCGGGGTCACGGCCTCGGGAGCCGCCGCCTCGGGAGCGACGGCGGCCATCGTCGCGGCCGCCTCGATCGGGGCGTCCGTGGGGCTCGCCGCCAGCGAGGCCGTCGAGCTCGTGGACGACGCCTTCGTCGTCGCAGCGCTCTTCGTCGCCGCGGTGCTGGCGCTCTTCGTCGTCGCGGCGCGGTTCGACGCCTGGCTGTTCGCCGACCCCGCCGACGACCAGTACGACGCCGGATTGACGGCGGTACCGTTCTTGCGGACCTCGAAGTGCAGGTGCGGGCCGGTCGTCCGGCCGGTCATCCCGACGTAGCCGACGACGTCGCCGGCGTTGACCTTCTGGCCCTTGCTGACCGAGTTCTTCGAGAGGTGCGCGTAGCACGTCTGCAGGCCGTCACCGTGGTCGACGCAGACCAGGTTGCCGTAGCCGCTCTGGGTGCCCGAGAAGGCGACCGTACCCGCGGCGTAGGACTTGACCGCCGTGCCGACGGGCGCGGCGATGTCCATCCCGGCGTGGAGCCGCCCGCCGCGCGGACCGAACTGCGACGAGATCGTGCCCGACAGCGGACGGACGGTGCTCCCGTTGCCGGTGCTCGTCTCGGGTGCCGGGGCGGTGTCGGTCGCGGTACCACCGGCAGCCGCGTCGCTCGTCCCGTTGCTCGGCGCGGCCGAGCTGGCCGACGAGCCGCTCGACGCCGAACCGCTGGACGACGTGTCCGACGAGCGGTCGGTCGTCGCGGTCGACGCATCGATCGCCGGCGGCTGGCCGCCACCGATCGCCGAGCTCTTCGACCCGCTGCCGCTCTTCGAGCGATCCGAATCGGGCGACGACGAGCTCGTCTTCTCGGTGGTCGTGGGGTTGGACGCTCCGACCAGCACCAGGTTCTGTCCGCCGTCGGCGGTCGGCGTCGCGGAGACGACCTTCAGGTTCGGCGAGACGGTGGAGGACGCCCGGACGTTCGCGCGGCCGGACTCGAGCAGCGCGGTCCAGGTCTGCGGACCGACGATCCCGTCGACGCTCAGCCCCTGGCGCTTCTGGAAGCGCTCGACGGCACGGACGGTGCGCTCACCGAAGTGACCGTCAGCGGAGACGCCCAGGCGGTTCTGCACGTCGCGCACGTCGCTGCCGGTCGAACCGGCGAGCAGCAGGGCACGCTCGGAAGCGTCGGACCCCGCCGGTGCGGTCAACGCCGCCATCGTGCCGGTCGGCTCGCCGTCGGCTCCGCCGCCCGTGGCGCTGCCGGTGCTGTTGGCGGTGGCCGCCGTCGCCATCGGGGCACTGGTGCCGCCGACCATCGCGACGCTCATCGCGAAGGCCATCTTCTTGCGGCGACGCTCACGCGCCCGCTGCACGGGGACGCTGACCCGGCGCTCCTGCGCCCATGAAGTCGAGCGGGCCCAGTGGTCCGGATCCGCCAGGTCACGCACGGTGCCCGACGGGACCTCAGAACGTTCGGTGCGCACCGACCAGCGGTCGTCGCGCACCGAACTACGGTGCTGTCCGGTCATTCCCGGCTACCTCCTGTCGAAGGCCTACGAGGTGAGCTGACGGGCTCGCGCTTCAGGAATGCGCTACACCGGTACTCCGGCGATTCGCCCCAGTGATCGACCGTCGATCACAAGTGGTTCCCCCGCCCCCGCGCATGGATACGCGGGGCTCGGCCGTTGCAATGCCAGAGGGCACTGTAGCGCAGCGAAGGAGAAGTGATGACGGTTGTTATGTCGACCTCGTCACGCGGCGGGATCAGTCGACGAGTCGCACGTCGACGCCTTCCCGCGTCGTGTCGAACGCCCAGCACCCCTGAATCGCAGCTGCTTCGGCGAGCGGCAGCTCGTAGCTCCACGCGACGTCCGTCGCCCCTGCCACCGTCCAGTACGACGCCTCCCCCTTGTAGGGGCACACCGTGCGCTGCCGACCGCCGGGAACGCAGGCGACGAGCATCTCGACCGCCGGCACGTAGGCCACCGGCGGCAGCCCCGTCTCGGCGAGGATCCGTGCCCGTCGTGAGCGGGCCACCAGCTGACCGGCGATCCGCACTTCGACCGGACGGGAAGACATGTGCACGTCGACCCGGTGGAACGGATCCTTGATGCCTCCGACCGCACGGTCGTCCTCGACGAACCACGCGTCGACCTGCTGCGGGTCCGGGGCGGCGAGGCCGCGCAGCCAGGCGGCATCCGCGGTCGGATCCTCGTAGCCCCAGACCGCGTCCACCGCGTCGCGACCGTTCACCGCAACCGTCCAATAGGACGCATCCCCCTTGAACGGGCAGTGGGTCGACGTCTCCGTAGGGACCAGCGACCCCTCGCGGAAGTCCTCGAACGGGGCGTAGACGCGCGGTGGCAGGCCCGTTTCGTACAGCAGCTGCGCAGCGACCGTGTCGAGCACGATCGTCCCGGCGACCGCCGCCCGGATCCGCAGACCGTACGGGTGGAGGTAGAGCTGGTGGGCGGGGCTCGCCGCACCGAGGTCGAAGTTGTACCGCCCGGCGCTACGTCCGAACGGTCCGGAACCCATGGTGAGCGACATGGGCCCCAGCTTGACACTGTCCGCTCCGCTGGGCCAGCCGCCCGGCGGAGCGTCGCCCTACGAAGCCAATGCCAGCGATCCCGCGCCGTCGGCGTCGGCGTCGATCGCCGCCAGCTGCTGCTCGCGCCAGGCGCTGCGGCGCTGCTCCGCGGTGCGAACCGCGTCGTGTAGCAGGCTGAACTCCTGCGTCGGCATGTCGACCATCCGGTCGTGCGACGACGCGACCATCGACGCGATGCAGACCGGCTCGGCTGCAGCCGAGCTCGCAGGAGCCTCGACCGTCTCCGGTTCGTCACGGTGCCCGGACTCACCGAACCGCACCGTCAGCGCGACCGCGATCGAGCAGAGCACGACCGTGCCCAGGTTCGCGACGCCGAGCAGCGTCGCGCCCAGCCCCACGAGGTTCACGTACGCGAGGCAGAGGTTGGTGACCGCTCCCATGATCCAGCCGACCGGACTCTGACCGGCCGCCGAGCGCGAGCGATGCATACGGGCAATCTGGGGCAGATTTGCCCCGATTCCGAAGACGATGGCGACCGAGGACAGGACAGAAACGAGCAACATGGGCATTCACAGGTGACGAAAGGCGGACATGGGTCAGCGACAGAGCCCGCGTCCTCCGCGCACACCGCTCTCTCCGTTGGCCGTGGCAGTCCCTGAGCACGCTCCGGGGGATCTGCAGCGGCCGCCGAGGTTCCGGCGTGCACGACGGCGCGACCGCGCCCGACGCACCGCCCGCGGTGCTGCCGGGTCGTCGGCCCCCACGGGCTTCACCGGACATGCCGGTGCCGCGCCCGAAGGGTGACCCTCGCTGTACTCAGGCTAGCGGCACGCGCGAATCGCGCAAGGGGGTGCGAATGTGGACGTGGTCACATTGCCCTGATGCGACGCTCAGCCGCCGGTCAGCGCGGCCTTGACCGCCTGCGACACGCGCTTGCCGTCGGCGCGGTCGCCGACCGTCGCCATCACCTGCTTCATGACCTGGCCCATGTCCTTCGGCGACGACGCGCCGGTCTGCTCGATCGCCACCGCGACCGCGGCCTGCAGCTCGTCGTCGGAGAGTTCCGCGGGGAGATACCCGGCGATCAGCTCGGCTTCGGCACGCTCGCCGGCCTCGAGCTCGTCGCGCCCGGCGTCGCGGTAGGTGTCCGCTGCCTCGATCCGCCGCTTGCGCTCGCGCCGCAGCACCGCGACCTCGTCGCCCGCCCCCTCCTTGGCGTCCCGTTGAAGCTCCGAGAGCAGCAGGCGCAGAGCGGCCACGCGCGGCTTGTCGCCGTCCTTCATCGCGACCTTGATGTCCCGCGTGACGTCCTCGAGCGCGCTCATGCTTCGACCCTACCCGGCACCGCGGCGCTCCGGCCGCGCGCGCCGCGGGATCAGCGGCGATCGCCTCCGGGGCAGCGGATAGGCTGGCGAAGGCCCGTCGTCCCTGGAGGTCCCCGTCATGGGTCAAGCGATCCTGTTCGCGATCATCGCGTCGAGCGCTCTGGTGCTCGGGGCGGCAATCGGCGCATGGAGTCGACCACCGAAGCAGGTGACCGCAACGCTGCTGGCCTTCGCGTCCGGTGCCCTGATCACCGCAATCGCGTTCGAGCTGTTCGCGGAGGCCTTCGACGCGCACGCATGGCGTGCCGCCCTGGCGTTCCTCGCCGGCGCGACGACGTTCGTGGTGGCCGACCGGTGGCTCGAGCGCCGCAACCGCTCGAGTGGTGCCGTCGGCGCGGGCGTCGGCTTCGCGCTGCTGCTCGGCGTCACGCTCGACGGGATTCCCGAGAGCCTGGCGATGGGCGTGGCGATGCTGGAGGGGAGCGCGGTGACGCTGCTCGTCGCGATCTTCGCATCGAACCTGCCCGAGGCACTGGTCGGAGCACGGAAGATGCGCGACGCGAAGATGCCGGCAGGCCGCGTGATGGCGATCTGGATCGGCGCCGCGGTCCTGCTGGCGATCCCGGTGATCGTGGGCTACGGGACCCTGGAAGGCGTCTCCCACACCACGCTCGCGATCCCGCTCGGCTTCGCCGCGGGCGCCGCGCTGGCGGCGCTCGCGGACACGCTGATGCCGGAGGCGTACGAAGAGGGAGGACCGTCGGTCGCCTACGCGACGGCCCTCGGCTTCCTCGTGTCGTTCGTCGTCTCGACGCTCTAGCGACCTACGCGAGCGCGGGAATCGCGTGGTTCGCGTGGAACCGTCCGTCCGGGTCGATCGTCGCTCGCATCCGCTGCAGCCGCTCGTAGGCATCCGCGCTGAACGCCGACGAGCAGTCGTGTCCGGGCTGCTCGGCGAAGTTCAGGTAGCTGCTGCCGTTGCACCACGGTGCCATCGTCTCGATCACGTCATGCAGCCGCTCGTGGACGATCCGGTCCGCTTCCGGGTCGCCGGTGACCCCGACGCCGAAGAGCAGGAACTCGCCGTTCAGCGTGCCGAGCGCGCCCTGATCGGCGGACGGCCGGGCCAGCGCGCCACCGAGGTGGCGCAGCTCGACGCCGAGCAGCGGGCTGCCGGACTGCTCGCCGGCAGCGCCGATCAGCGCGTCGACCGCCTCGACCGGCAGCGCGTCCATCAGCGCGTGGTGACCGGCGGCCGGCACCGGCTGCTCGGGGTCGCCGTGCAGACGCAGCAGCTCGGTGGCGGGCACCACGCCGACCGTGTCGATCATCGGCGGCGCGGCAGCACGCAACGAGCGGAGCAGTTCCTCGCCCTCCGCGGCGCTGCCGTCGAACGCCAGGCCCAGGTCGACGACCGGAACGTCGCGCAGCGGCTCGGGGACCTCGGGCAGCGGCGGCAGGCGGAGCAGACGGATGATCGAGGTCAACTCGTCCGGAACGGTCTGGACCCACTCGCGGTAGGCGTGGAGGACCTCGTGGGCGGCCGCGCCGGGCCAGAAGATCGCGCCGGCGTAGATCTCGGTCATCGGCAGCAACTCGAACTCGAGCGCCGTGACGACGCCGAATCCGTGCCCGCCACCGCGCAGCGCCCAGAACAGGTCGTCGTCGCCGTCGACCCGGCGCTGCTCACCGTCGGCGGTGACGATCTCGGCCGCGAGGACGTGATTGGCCGCCAGGCCGTGCTTGCGCGCGAGCCAGCTGAGGCCGCCGCCGCGCGTGTAGCCGCCGACGCCGCGGTCCGGCGACGAGCCGTGAAGCGCGACGAGCCCGTGCTGGGCGGCCTGCTGCGCCACCGGCTCCCACTGCGCGCCCGCCTCGACCCGTGCCCGGCGCGCCGTCGGATCGACCGTCACGCCGCTCATCAGGTCGGTGCGCAGCAGCATCGCGCCGGACAGATCGGCCATCGCGGCCGCGCCGTGGCCGGTGCCCTGCGGGGCCATACGCAGGTCGTGGTCGCGCGCGAACTCGACGGCGGCGACGACGTCGGCCGGGGTCGTCGGCCGCGCGACGAGCTCCGGCCGTTGGTCGACCGCGACGTTCCAGGGCGTGCGGGCCAGATCCCAGCTCTCGTCGTTCGGTCCGGTGACGGGACCCGCGAAGCGCGAACGCAGTCGGTCGAGATCTAGGTTCCCTGCGGGCGAGCTCATACGCCGTCTCCTCAGTCGTGGTCGCTCCGCAGCGTACGAGAAGGGCGGTGCCGGTGCGTAGGGTGTTTTCTGCCCGAAGTGGACCGAGAAGACCGGGCGGATGGCGGTGACCTGGGACGCTTTCGGCGAGCCACAGGGTCGAAGCAGTCCCCAGCATGGTGGGTCGGGAGACGCGAGGGCTCCAGGTGCAGCCTGTGCGCCGGGCTGGCGGCCTGCAGGTCGAAGGTGAACCGGCCGCCGCTGCGTCCGAGGGGACCGGAGCCGAGCGTCAGCGACATGTCGCCGCTCTTGCCGGCCGACGGACCGGCCCCCTGACCACGGGCGAGGCCGTCTTCCGCCCCGCCGATCCGTCGAGCCGACGCGATCGGTCCCCGCCCGCTAAAGTTGCCTCTCGTTGCGCCCGTAGCTCAGCTGGATAGAGCGTCGGTCTACGGAACCGAAGGTCAAAGGTTCGAATCCTTTCGGGCGCGTCACACGGAGCCCCTGCGAGAGCGGGGTTTCGGCGTTTCTGGGGTCGTACAGCCGGCGGAAGCTGAGCGTTGACGAGGACCCGCAGCTAGGCGGAGATCACGATCGCGTGATCAGCCTGCGCGGCGGCGTACTGCAGGCACGCCGCGATGTCCTCGGACGTGAGGTACGGATAGTCCTCCAGGATCTCCGCCCCCGACGCGTCTGCCGCCAGCAAAGACAGCACGTCGGAGACCCTCACACGCGTCCCTCGCACCACGGGACGGCCGTGAACGACATCAGGGTCAACCGTGATCCGCTCCAGCAGCGACACGCGTTGAAAGGTGCCGGTCGAGCTCTTCACCGAACTCTGCGAACGCCTCGCGATGGACCCGTGGGGTCTGCAGCATCGTCGCGCCGATGTCCCAGCGGTAGCCGCCTTCGCGATGGGCCGACGTGTATCCGCCGACCGTCGACCGCTTCTCGATCACCACGGTCTCGACACCGCGGCGGGCGAGGATCGTCGCGGCCGTCAGACCCCCTAGACCTGACCCGACGATGACGACACGATCGTTGCCCACGCTTCCCCGCTGCTCTCGCCCCCATTGCCGACGGCGTAGACGCTAGCCGTTGTCAGAGGTGAGGATCGATGAGTTCGACGGCGAGTGGCCGGAAAGACCACGAAGCGAGCGCGCCCTACCGATGGCGGCCGTGAGCCGTCGCGTCAGGTACCTCGGGGTCAGAGCGGCCAGGTGGTGGCAGTCAAAGGTCGCGGTAGACGCTGCCGCGGTGCGCAACGCGTAGCGCGAGGACAACCAGCTCAGCGTCGCGAACCGTGTAGATCACGCGATAGTCGCCGACGCGCAGGCGTCGCAGGTCGGCGTGGCCGGTCAGGGACCGAGAGCTCGCGGGTCGCGGGTCGGCGCTGAGCGCATCGACGGCCCGCACGACGCGCCGAGCGACCTTGTGATCGAGCTTCTTGATCTCCTTGACGGCCTTGGGGTCGTAGGAGACCTCGTACCGCTTGGCGTCGCTCACCCGTCGAGCCCGAGCTCGCGCCGCACCTCAGCGGCCGGCACGGGCGTGGTGCGTCCAGCGTCGATATCGGCGAGGCGATCGAGCGCGATCCTCTCGTCCTCGGCGTCCAGCAGCGCTTCGTAACGCTCCACTAGAGCGGCGGGGACGATCGCTGCGGCGCGCTGCTGGCCACGGCCGCGGGTGACGTAGGTGACCTCTCCCCCGTACACCGCACGGTTGACCGCGTCGGAGAACCCGTTACGGGCCTCGGTGACCGACAGCTCTACGGCGTCGCTGGACATACCTCGATAGTACGCCACCCTGTACAGAAGCGCCAGGTACGCGTAAATGGCGCGAATTGCCAGACGCGCCGACGCCGCGTCCAGCGGGCTGGGCGACCGCTACCCCACCCCCGCCAGGTGCTCGTCGAGCAGCTCGTTGACGCGCTCCGGGACTTCGAGCGCCGCGAGGTGGGCTGCGTCTTCGAGGACGACGAAGCGTGCGCCGGGGATGCCGTCAGCGACCTGGCGGACCTCGGGCACGGGGAACGTGCGGTCCTCCCTGCCAGCGACGACGAGCATCGGCGCCTGGATCGCCGGCAGCAGCTCGCGCTGGTCGGGGCGGCGCGGGACGACGCTGGTGACCGCCCAGCGGACCGACCGGACGTCGGCCGCCAATGCAGTCGACCGGACGTGCTCGACGACGTCCGGGCGCGTCCGCTCGCTCGTCGGACCGAGGAACGCGTCGACGGCCGCGCCGGTCAACGGAGGCTTGAGTCCGCCGCGCAGGCGGGCGGCGCGAACGAGCAGGCCGTACTCGAGGCGCTGCCGACGGCCGGCCGGGGACGCGGTGCAGTTCATCAGCACGCAGCTGCAGGTCCTCTGCGGTCGGGTGGCGGCGAAGGTGACGCCGATCATCCCGCCCCAGGAGTTGCCGACGATGTGGGCGGCGTCGATCCCCAGGTGGTCGAGCAGTTGCTCGACCGTCCGCGCGCACTGCTCGAACGTGAACGCCTGCCGCAG
>JBQGEK010000234.1:0-2910 GCA_052039575.1 Patulibacter sp.
GGGGAGCTCCGGCAGCTTCCTCCGGTCGTGCCGTTGGCCGTCGTCGGCGGGGTCACCGGCCTCGTCGCCGAGTGGATCGCCGACGGCCGGATCGCCGATCTGCGGGCGCTCGCGCCGACCCTCGTCGAGACGATCCTGGTCCCGGTGATCGGGGCGCCGGCGGTCGCCGAGCGGCGCGCCTTCGAGCGTCGTCGCGAGTCGGCCGGAGACGAGCGAGAGCGGTTGATCGCCGCGTTCGCCGACGCGGTCGGACGCCATGGCCTGCGCGGGACGCGGCTGTCGGACGTCGCACAGACCGTCGGCGTCGAGCTCGACGTCGTGAGCAGCTTGTTCGCGGACGAGGTCGACTGCGCGATCCAGGCGCTGGACGCGTGGGGCAGCCAGTTGGTGGTGATCGCGGCCGGCGGCTTCCTGGGGGCGGCGGGCGATCCGCCGATCGCTGCGTCGCGGGCGCTCGATGCCGCGCTCGGGCACATCGCGCGCACGCCGTCGATGTCCGCTCTGACGGTGACGGACGACCCGGATCTGGTCCCGGCGATCTCCGAGATGCGGACCCGCTTCGTCTCGCTGTTCTTCCAGCTGATCGCGGGTCAGGTCGCACCTGCCGAGCAGCACGCGCCGCAGCCGCTCGAGGCGTTGCAGATCGTGATCGACGGCGTGATGGCCGTCGTCCGCCGGTTCGTCCAGGAGGGACGGACGGAGGAGCTTCCGGGGCAGCTGCACGCCCTGACGATCCAGTGCCTGACGCCGTTCTTCGGCGCGGACGAGGCGCAGCGGGCATTCGACGCGGTCGCGTTGCCGGCGTCCTGAGGTAAGCCCCTGACTGGGGATAGCCATAAAAGCCTTGGCCAGCCGAGGCTTTAAAGGTCAGCATGCGGCGCGTGCCCGGCCCGCCGACACCAGCAGCGCGCTTGCTCGCGGCGTCGGTCGTCCAGATGCGGGCCGAGCGCGAGATGACGCAGGAGGACGTGGCGTTCGCTGCGGGGCTGCCGACCGCGACGGTCAGCAAGATCGAGCGCTGCGTGCTCAGCCCGACGCTGCGCACGATCGAGAAGCTCGCGATCGGCTTCGACGTGCCGATCGGCGAGTTCTTCCCGCGCGACGAGAGTGGCGCGGGGACACCGCTCCGCTAGGTCCGCAGCTGGCCGCTGCGTCTCAATCGCTCGGCACCGTCACTTCGACCACGTCGGTGGTCAGCGGCTCCGGAAGCGCGAGCGTGCCGTCGGCCGTGCGGCCGAGCACGGCGACATCGTTCGTCGGTCCGCGACGGTCGTCCGCGGACCGTGCCCACGGGGCCGGAAGCAGGGCCACGGGCGGCGAGGCCGTCTGCGATCGCCGGCCGGAGAGCACCTCGATCCGCTCGACCTCGTCGTCCGCGGCGACGAGCAGGTACGCGGTCTCGTCGCGTGCCGACGTGTCGTCGTCGCGGCTCGGTGCGTCGTCCTGGCTCCGTTCGTCGTCATCGGCGTCGAGGCGGACCACGGCGGCGCCGATCGCTGGCCCTGAAGCGGCCCGGCGGGCATCGGTCGCGCCTCGCAGGGGGATGGCCGTTGCGCCGTCCGCGCCGGCGACGGCGCTGCCCCCGGCTGCGGCGACCAGGGTGGTCCGGGCGGTTCGGCTCCCGGGGTCCGCTGCGGCCGAGGATGAGAGCACCAGTACGGGACCGAACGGCGCGAGCGTCCGTTCGCCGACGACGTCGAGGACCGGGAGCCGCTCGGCGGCCACGCTGGAGTCCTGGCGCACCCCGGGGGCGCTCGACGAGCGGGCCGCGGCCACCAGTCGTTGGGCCTCCGGCGACGGCGCCGACTCGGGCCCGGAGAGCATCCGCTCGGCGAACACTGGCGTGAGCGCGCGAAGCGTCGGCCTGTCGGCGGTGAAGACGGCCACCGGCGGCCGCTCGCCCGTGGCGCGGCGGGTCTCGATCCCGTCCGGCAGGACCAAGGCGCCCTCCGGCAACGAGCTGCCGCCGCGGTGCCACAAGCCGTCGTCGGTCCGGATCTCGGGGGACCCGCCGCCTTCGGGCGTCGCCTGCCGGAACGTCGCCTCCGCGCCCTCGCGCACCAGGATCGCGCCGCCGGCCGCCACGATCGCGGGGTCGCGGTCCTCGCCGACGATCCCGGCCGCAATCTGCCAGTGGTCGCGTCCGTGCAGTCGGCGCAGGAACGCCGCGCGTCCTTCGGCAGCGAGGACGACCCCGTCCGCGTCCGGCGCGATCCGGCCGGCCCAGAGCGCGGTGACCGTGGGGGCGTCGCCGCGAGCCCACCGTTCGTCCCCACGCCGCTCCCGTCGGATCCACGCGTCCACCGCCGAAGCGATGGTCGCATCGTCGTCGGCGTGGTCGCCGCGCAGCGGGAAGCCCTCGTCCGGAGCGCCGCGCACGATCTCCGGCTCGTCGTTGCCGCCGCCGGCGACCACGATCGCCACGACCGCAACCCCGACGAGCGCGAACGCGATCAGGCCGAAGCGGACCAGGGACGAGCGGGAACGCGCCATCTCCTGACCCTAACGGGGTCGTTGGCTCGGTCCGATTTCGAGTGTCTCGCGTCGCGAGCTTCGGGACCGGTCGCTCCGGTGGGCGCCTCCTGTCTCCGGGCCCCGGTAGAGGACGCCGCCGGTGGCGGTGCGCACGGCTTCCGCGGCGGAGCGTCGCTGGGCGGCCAGGCAGCTTCTACGCCCCGGCTGTGCTCGCCGACGTGCCGCCGGACGCGGAGCTGCTGCGCGAAGAGATCTTCGGTCCCATCGTCCGGCGGTGAGCTTGGCGACGGCAAGCAGATTGCCTGCGCCAACGCGCCGAGTGCGAGCCGGTCAGCCGTAGACCGCAGACGACGCGCGTCTGACGGTGCGCCAGGCCGCGCCCGTCGTCACCGTTTAGTCGGGAATGTACATCTGCCCTGCGTGCTGAGGGATGAA
>JBQGEK010000235.1:0-8830 GCA_052039575.1 Patulibacter sp.
CGACGAACGCCTCGACGCCCTCGCGGGCGTCCGCGCTGCGGCCAAGCTGGCGCATCACCTCGAGTTCCTCGGACAGGCGGTCGCCGAGCGACGTGGTGCTGCTGGTCCGCAGCAGCCGTCGGGTCGTGGCCAGCGAGCGGGTCGGGCCGGCGGCCAGTCGCGACGCGGTGCGCTCGACCTCGGCGGCCAGCTCGTCGGGTGCGACGGTGCGGGTCACCAGACCCCAGTCCAGCGCCTCGGCGGCGTCGAGCACGCGGTTCTCGAGCAGCAGCTCCTGGGCGCGCCGCAGCCCGACCAGGCGCGGCAGGTGCCATGAGCTGCCGCCGTCGCCGCTGAGGCCGAGTGCGGGGAAGCCCGCGGCGATCCGCAGGTCGCTCGCGGCGACCACGACGTCGGCGGCCCAGGCGATGCCGAGCGCGCCGCCTGCGAACGCCCCCTGGACGCCGGCGACGACCGGCACGTCGAGTCGCGAGAGGGCGTCGAGCGAGCGGTGGTACGGGGTGATCATCCGCTGCAGCTCGTCGCCCAGGTCGGCGGCGTGCCCGGCGATGTGGCGCAGGTCGCCGCCGACGCTGAAGTGGTCGCCCTCGGCGGTGATCACGACCACGCGCAGGTCGTTGCGGGCCGCGCAGGCGTCGATCGCGGCCGCGAACTCGAAGGCGAACCGGCGGTCGATCGCGTTGCGCGCCGCCGGGCGGGTGAGGGTCACGTGCGCGCGGCCGTCGTCGGTGAACGCGCACCGGACGCGGGCGTCGGACGGGTCGGCGGGAGTCGGATGCGGAGTCGTCGGCACGGGGTCGCTCGTCGGATCGGGAGCAGCGTCGGTGGTCACGCAGCGACTCTACTAGCTGTCTGGACTAAACGACAGGACAGAGTGTCCGATCCGTGCTAGGCTCGGCCCGAATGACCTACACCTGCGATCCGGAGCAGTGGCATGAGCACCGTTGAAGGCCCGGCGATCGACTTCGATCGACTGATCGAGCACGACCGCGTCCACGGGTCCCTCTACACCGACCAGCAGCTCTTCGAGCTCGAGCTGGAGCGGATCTGGTACCGGACGTGGGTCTACGTCGGGCACGTGTCCGAGGTGCCGGAGCCGAACGACTACGCGCTCAAGTCGATCGGGCCGCAGCCGGTGATCATGACCCGCGACAAGCAGGGTGAGATCTACCTGCTGCTCAACCGCTGCACCCACCGCGCCAACCTGGTCTGCGACGCGCAGAAGGGCAACTCCAGCGCCTTCCGCTGCCCGTACCACGGCTGGACGTTCTCGAACACCGGCAAGCTGCTCGGCTACCCGTTCAACAGCGGCTACGGCGGCCGCGAGAAGAAGCAGGAGCTCGGGCTGGGGCGCGTCAACCGGGTCGCGGTCTACCAGGGCTTCGTCTTCGGGTCGTTCGCCGACGAGGGAGAGACGCTCGAGGAGCACCTCGGGGCGGCCAGGGACTCGCTCGACCGTCTGGCCGAGCTCTCGCCCAGCGGCGAGCTCGACCTCAGCGCCGGCTGGCTCAAGCACGAGGCCAAGGCCAACTGGAAGATGCTCGTCGAGAACGAGACGGACGGCTACCACCCGCAGTTCGTCCACGCTTCGATCTTCAGCGTGGCGAAGAGCGGAATCGGCGAGCTCTACGGCGAGAAGTCGACCGCCGTCACCCGCGACATGGGCAACGGGCACACCGAGAACGACCTGCGCCCGGAGTTCCGCAAGCGCGACGAGCCGATGAGCTGGTTCGGCACCACCGCCGACCGGCTGCCGGACTACGTTCAGCACCTCGAAGAGGCCCGCGGCAAGGACCGTGCGCGGGAGATCATGATCGACGGTGCGCCGCACGTGATGATCTTCCCCAACCTGTTCATCGCCGAGATCCAGATCTTCGTGATCCAGCCGGTCGAGGTCGACAAGACCGTCCAGCACGTCACGGCGATCCAGTACAAGGGCGAGGACCAGCTCAACCGCCGGATGCTCCAGCAGACGATCGGCTCGGTCGGCCCGGCCGGGATGCTGCTGGCCGACGACACCGAGATGTACGAGCGCAACCAGCGCGGCGTCCACGCCAAGAACCCCGAGTGGCTGGTGATCGCGCGCGGTACCCACCGCGAGCGGCTCGACGAGGACTGCTTCACGATCGGCGATGCCACCGACGAGGTTCCGCAGCGGGCGATCTGGCAGCACTACCGCTCGCTGATGGAGGCCGACGCATGAGCCCGGAGCCGGTCGCCGCGACCGCCGAGGGCGGGGTGGTGGAGCAGGCCCCGGAGCTCGGGACCGAGCGTCAGGCGCCGCTCGACGGCGAGCTGCTCCAAGAGGTCCAGCAGTTCCTGTACCGCGAGGCCCGCTACGCCGACGAGCACGAGTACGACGCGTGGGAGGCCCTCTGGGCCGACGAGGCGATCTACTGGGTGCCGGCCAACGGGGATGACATCGATCCGACCCGGCAGATGTCGGTGATCTACGACAACCGCTCGCGGATCGGCCTGCGGATCAAGCAGTTCCACACCGGGAAGCGCCACTCGCAGATCCCGCCGTCGGCGCTGCGTCGGACGATCTCCAACGTCGAGATCCTGGAGGGCGATCCCGAGACGCCGGACCAGCTGGCGGTCGGCGCGAACTTCCTGGTCTACGAGTCGCGCGAGCGGGGCCTGGTGGTCTGGGCCGGCCGCTACGACTACCGGCTGCGGCGGACCGCGGACGACTTCGAGATCTGCCTCAAGAAGGTGCGGATCGTCGGCAACGACCGTCCGCTCCACACGCTCTCCTTCCTGATCTGATGGCCGAGCCGAGAGAACGTTCCCTGCCGCTGCGCGACACCGACGCCGGGACCCCGGTCGAGCTGGTCAGCGAGTTCGCCGCCGTCTCGGTCTCGGTCGACCGCGACGCCAACGGCCCCCGCTTGCGGATCACGGACCTGAAGACCGGTCAGGTCGGCTTCCTCGACCCGCTCGAGCTGGAGTCGATCGCCTGGCTCCCCGAGGGTGCCCTCCACCCGGTGCTCGACCCGTCCGGCCACCGTTGGCGGGACGTTGCCTCGGACTGACCCGGAGGCAACATCGCTGCAGGCTGCGTCAAGCTGGCGGGTCGCTGAGGCCGTGCCGGCTGAGCGCGTCGTCGAACGCGGTGCCGCGGACGTGGAACACGCCCCGGCCCTTCGTCTGTTCGCTGCCGAACCGCAGGACGTCGCTCTCTCGCAGGTCCCGCAGGATGCGGCTGCTCTGGACCGAGCTGACGTTCAGCAGGTCCCGGAGGTCCGAGGCGCGGATGGAGTCCTCGACCAGCAGGTGGCGGACCACGAACTCCTCCGCCTGCTCGGACGATGTCGTCACGTACGGAAGCGTGCGACCGAGCGCGTCACGTGCGCGATCGCTGAGACGGAAGACCTCCCGAGCGCGTGTGGAGCGTGCGGTGCGTTGCAGAAGCCCGAAGCGCTCGCCGCGGTGCAGTGCATCGGCGGCCTCGGTGGGCAGCTTCTGCAGCCGGGCGGCGATACCGTCGGCGGTGACGCTGGAGCGGTCCAGCAACGCGTGGAGGATGAGCATCACGTCTACGTCGTCCTGCGACTCGCCCGGAAGGGTGGAGACGAGCTCGAGTACCACCTCGTTGGGTACTCCGCCGACGAGCACGCACCGGACCCGCCCTCCGGTGTCCGCGAACGTCGGCAGCGCGAGGCCGAGGCTGGCCATGTCCCGGAACATGCGGTCTACGCCGACGCCTTCCTGCTCGGCGAGTCGTAGCGACCGGAACACCGCCGTCAGGGCAGCGTTTCGCGGATGGGAGCGCTCGGAGATGATGTTCCGGGCGGTGATGCCGGCAGGGAATCCTCCCGGGGACGAGACGACCAGCTGCGTTCCCGTCATCTCGACGATGACGGGGTCGTAGGTCCGGTAGTCGCGGTGCATCAGCGCGTTGACGAGCGCTTCACGGACGGTGCGGTCGGGGATGAGCCGGATGCGGGGCCGTACCCCGCTGGGCAGATGCAGCTCCCAGGTGTCGTTGTTGGCGTCGATGCGCGCCTTCACGGCTTCGAACGCCGTGAGCAGCGGCGCGGTCCCTTCCTGGCGGTCGACGGTCGCGGTGCCCGGCGCGGTGCGTCGCTGGAAGTCCACCAGGGTCGTCGTCCCCGCCACGAACAGCACGCGTCCGGCGTTGGTCAGCCGGTTTCCGTCGCCGCCCAGGACGCCGAGTGCGCGGAGGATCTCCGGGGTGGGCCTGGCAGCGAGCGCGATGCGGTTGGGGTCGCCGGTCTCGCGGAGGAACTTCCGCGCGACCTCGACCGCGCTCTCGCTCACGTCAGCGAGTACGGACGTCGACGGTTCGGCGGACCAGTCATAGCCGGTACGGGCTTCCTCGGCGCGGCGCTGGTCCTCGGCGGACATCACGACGCAGGAATCACCGATGCGGTGCTTGAACTCCTTTGCCGAGCGGTGCAGGCGGTAGCTGCGGTGGACGAGGACGAAGAGCAGGCGGACGCCGTTGTGATGGGCCGGCTGGATCTCCACGGCGAGGCTCGGCTCGGTCAACGCCCAGATGCGGTTCCGCAGCCATTCGGCGTCCAGGTCCGTGCCGATGAACGCGTCCGGTCCGGTCGCCTTGTCGTCGACGCCGACGACGAGCACGCCGCCGTCGGTGTTCGCCAGGCAGCTAGCTTCTTCGGCGAGGCCTCGCGCGGCGGCCGTGCTCTTTGGCTGGCTGGGCTGCAGGACGCCGCCGGTGCGCCGGCCGGCTTCCTCCTTGAAGTCCAGGGTGGTGGTCTCCAGATCGGCGGCGCGAGTGCCGCCCTCGACGCGCTGAACCGCCGCATGGGCCGCTGCGACGAAGGGGTGGTCGGTGAATGCGTCCACCATCGGTGCTAAATATAACATGCGTCGTATTTCCCCTCGTGTTATTTTTTACGCGTCGCGGTGATGCATTGCTTCGCGTTGGGGCGTCGCTCGCGACGTGGGCGCTCGAGCTCCGCCGATGATCAGCCCGCCGTCCGCGCCTCGGACGGCGCGTAGAGCGTGTTCCAGACGATGTCGGTGTAGGCGGTGACGAGCTTGTCGAGCTCCTTGTCCGACGCGCCGCGGACGAGCTGGTGCAGACCACGCTCGGCCATCCAGGTCAGCCACGCGGCGGTCTCGGCCGGCAGCAGTGACTCCGCGACGTTGCCGGACTTCTGACCGACCTTGATGTGGCGGCGGAGCCCCGCGGCGTTGCGGTTCATCAGCTCCTCGAACTCCTCACGGACCGCCGGGTCGTAGGCCGCGGCATCGGCCGCGGCCGCCATCAGCGGGATGTGCGGCCGGTAGGCGCCGACGACCGTCGCCAGTGCGCCGCGCAAGTCGTCGCGCGTGGCGTCGACGTCCAGGTCCCACCAGCCCTCGGCGGCCTCGTCGATCTGCTTGCGGATGTCCTGGAACCAGGCCCGCAGCAGCTCGCCCTTGTCCTCGAAGTAGACGTAGAACGTCGACCGCGAGATGCTCGCCTTCGAGACCAGCCGCTCGATGCTGATCTCGGTGAAGCTCTCGCCCTCGGCGATCAGCGTCTCGATCGCGACCAGCAGCTCCTTGCGCAGGTCGTCGCGGCGCTTGGCGCGGTTGCTCTGGGTCTTGCGGGTCACGGACGGCATGCAGCGGATCCTTGGGTGGCACTTCTCGGGTCCCGCCGGAGGTGACCAGCGGGACTGTCCGGACGCATGGTCCGAACGGTCCTCAGTGTAGGAGATGCCGCGGGCGGCACCGGGCGTGGTCGTGCCCGTCCCGTGGGACAGGCGCGGCGCGGTCAGAGCCCGTAGGACTTGCCGATCACGTCGAGCAGGATCTCGTCCGCGCCCGCGCCGATCCGGTAGAGCCGGATGTCGCGGAGCACGCGCTCGACGTCGTACTCGCGCATGTAGCCCGCGCCGCCGAGCACCTGGACCGCCGCGTCCGCGGCGCGCCCCGCGACCTGGGTGGCGTGCAGCTTGGCCATCGAGATCTCGCGCACCGGGTAGTCGCCGGCGGCGGAGGAGAGCGCGGTGGTGTAGATCAGCGAGCGGGCGGCGGAGAGCTCGGTCGCGGCCGCGGCGAGCTTGTGGCGGACGGCCTGGAACTGGCTGATCGGCTGGCCGAACGCCTCGCGTTGCTTGGCGTAGGCGATCGCCTTGTCGAGCGCGTACTGGCCGTAGCCGAGCGCGCCCGCGGCGCCGATCAGCCGCTCGGCCTGCAGTTCCCACATGATGTGGAAGAAGCCCTTGCCGACCTGGCCGAGCACGGCGCTGTCGGGTACCCGCACGTCCTGGAACGCCAGCAGCGCGGTGTCGGACGCGTGCATCCCCATCTTCTCGAGCCGCTGCTCGCGGACGACGCCGGGCGTGTCCATCGGAACCAGGAAGCAGGTGAACCCGTGGTGCCCGGCGTCCGGATCGGTCTTGGTCAGCAGCAGGATCATGCCGGCACGGTGGCCGTTGGTGATGTAGGTCTTCGACCCGTTGATCACCCACTCGTCGCCGTCGCGGACCGCGTGGGTCTTGGTGCCAGCGACGTCCGACCCGGCGTCCGGCTCGGTCAGGCCGAGCGCGAAGATCTGCTCGCCCTCGACGCCGGCACGCACGTAGCGCTGCTTCTGTTCCTCGGTGCCGAACTCGAGCAGCGGCGGGATCACCATGTCGGTGTGGACCGAGAGGCCCATCAGCAGCCCGCCGCTGCCCGCGCGGGCGATCTCCTCGGCGAGCACGATGTTGGTGAAGTAGTCGCCGCCCTGGCCGCCGTACTGCTCCGGCACAGAGAGCCCGAGCAGGCCGAGCTCGCCCATCCGCCGCACGATCGAGTCGGGGAAGGTCGTCTGCTCCCAGTCGTGGACGTGGGGCACGACCTCGCGGTCCATGAAGGAGCGGATCGACGCGCGCAGCTCCTCGTGCTCGTCGGTGAAGATGAACCCGCGGGGGCTCGCGGCGTGGTCCGGCTTGGTGACGGTGTTCATGGTGGTCCTCGGTCTGGGGGTCAGCGGCCGTCGAAGACGGGCGTGCGGCGTTCGATCACGGCGGCGAGGCCCTCGCGGGCGTCGGCGCGCCCGGAGAGCTCGGAGACGGTGCGCGACTCGTCGGGCAGGCCGCGCTCGACGGGCGATCCGATCCCGCTCCACATCAGGCGCTTGGTCGCGCCGAGCGCCTTGGTCGCGCCCTGGGCGATCTGGAGCGCCAGCGCCTCGGCCTGCTCGGTCAGCTCGTCGTCCTCGACGACCCTGGTCACCAGGCCGATCTCGAGCGCCTCGTCGGCGGTCAAGATCTTCTCGGTCAGGACGAGCTCCATCGCGCGGCGGAACCCGACGATCTGGGTCAGCGTGACCGTGGTGCCGGCGTCCGGCGCCATCCCGACCCGCGTGGCGGCCGAGAGGAAGCGGGTAGAGCGGCCGATCACGACCAGGTCGGATGCGCAGACCAGGCCGAGCCCGCCACCGCCGGCGGCGAAGCCCTGCACAGCGGTGATCACGGGGACCTCGAGCCGGATCAGCCCCAGCGCCACGTTGTTGAGCAGCGTCGTCGCCACCCGCAGGTAGTCGGGGAGCTGCTCGCCGTGGCTGGCGAACTCCTTCACGTCGCCGCCCCCGCAGAAGTTCTTGCCGGCACCGCTCAGCAGCACCGCGCGGACGTCGGGCTCCGACGAGCAGCGCAGGATCGCGTCGTTCATCGCCCGCAGCATCGGCACCGTCATGCCGTTGGAGTTCTCGGGCGTGTTCATCCGCAGGTGCGCGACGCCGCGGTCGAGGTGCAGCCGGACCGGGCCGTCGTCGATCAGGACCTGGGTTGCAGAAGAGGTGGTCATCGGGAAGCTCCGGGGTTGCGACTGCCGACGAAACTGGCGATGCCGTCCTGGGCCGCCGTGCCGTCGGGGTCGGAGAGGTGGGTGAGGACGGTGTCGAGCTCGCGGCTCAGGCCGTCGGACAGCGAACCGTCGAGTCCGCCGCGGACGAGCGCCTTGGTCCGCGCCTGCGCGACGCGGTCCTTGCCTGCCAGCTGGGCGACGAGCGCGTCGAGCGCGGCGTCGAACACGTCGGCGGGCGCGCAGGCGTAGGCGAGCCCCCAGTCGACCGCGTCGCGGCCGCTGATTCGATCGCCGGTGAGGATGTGGCCGAGCGCCCGCGGGCGGCCGACCAGCCGGGCGAGTCGCTGGGAGCCCCCGCCGCCGCCGACCATCGCGAAGTTGCTGTGGTTGTCGGCCAGCCGCGCGTCGTCGCGGACCAGGCCGATGTCCGCGGCCTGCAGCAGCTCGAATCCGCCGGCCATCGCGTCGCCCTCGACCGCGGCGACGACCGGGACCGGCAGCTTCGCGATCAGGTCGCAGGCGCGGCGGAACGAGACGAACAGCCGGCGCAGTGCATCGGGGCCCTCGGCCCGCAGCCGCTGCAGCTCGTGGAAGTCGCCGCCGGCGCTGAAGTGGCCGCCGGCCCCGCGGATCACGATCACGTCGACCTGGGGAGCGAGGCCGCGCAGCGCACCCTCGAGCTCGCGGGCCAGCGGCACCGTGATCGCGTTGCGCGCCTGCGGGCGGTTGAGCGTGATCCGTCCGATGCGGCCCTCGATCCGGAAGAGGACCGGGGCTTCGGACGCCACGACGTCGGGGGGTTGGGCAGCCATGGGGTCCCACCCTAGCGAGAATCGGTCGATATGTCTGGACAATCTGTGCGGACTGATCGCCCGATCTGATTGGATGGAGCGCATGAGCCACGAGGTCCCGCAAACGATCGGCGTCGTCGGCGCCGGAACCATGGGGGCCGGGATCGCGCAGATCGCGGCGCTCGGCAGCCCGCGGGTGCTGCTGTTCGACGCGGTCGCCGGGGCCGCCGCGACGGGGATCGAGCGGCTGCGGGCCGGGCTCG
>JBQGEK010000236.1:0-8609 GCA_052039575.1 Patulibacter sp.
GCCGCTGATCGACTGCTGCCCGGTGGTGCCCGCCGCGATGGAGGGGCGGCAGATGGTGATGTGGGACAAGGACTCCTGCTCGGACGCGGGCTTCCTGAAGATCGACCTGCTCGGCCTGGGGATGCTGTCGAGCGTCGAGCGTTGCGTCGAGCTGGTCTCCAAGCGGCGTGGGGTGGAGGTCGACCTCTCGCGGATCGACCTGGAGGACCAGGAGACCTTCGCGTCGATCCAGGCGGCGGAGACCACCGGGGTCTTCCAGATCGAGAGCCGGGCGCAGATGGGATCGCTGCTGCGGACCAAGCCCGCGTCGATCGAGGACCTGACCGTCCAGGTCGCGCTGGTCCGGCCCGGCCCGATCCAGGGCGGGGCGGTCAACCCCTACATCGAGCGGCGACAGCTCCAGCGCGAGAACCCGGGGTACGTGCCGCCGTACCTGCACCACTCGCTCGAGCCGGTGCTGAGGGACACCCTCGGCACGATCATCTTCCAGGACCAGGTGATCGAGGTCGCGATGGCGTTCGCGAAGTTCAGCTCCGGCCAGGCCGAGGGGCTGCGGCGGGCGATGAGCCGCAAGCGCTCGCGGGACGCGCTGAACGCCTACCACCAGCAGTTCGTCGAGGGCGCGCAGCTCGCGCACCCCGACGTGACGGTCCCGCAGGCCGAGCAGGTCTGGCAGATGATCCAGGGATTCGCCGGGTTTGGATTCCCCAAGGCCCACGGCGCGGCGTTCGGGCTGCTGGCCTACCAGTCCGCCTGGCTGCGGGAGCACTACAGCCCGGAGTACGTCTGCTCGCTGCTCGACGAGCAGCCGATGGGCTTCTACCCGCCCGACGCGCTGATCCACGAGGCCCAGCGACGCGGCATCACGGTGATCCCGCCGGACGTCGCGGCCAGCCAGGTCGACTGCACCGTCGACGACGACGGGGCGATCCGGATCGGGCTGGGCTACGTCAAGGGCGTCCGCCCGGACGAGGCGGCCGCGCTGGTCGAGGAACGCGAGAGCAACGGCCCGTGGCGGGACCTGGAGGACCTGGTGCGGCGGACCAGTGGCGGCACCACGTCGCTGGAGGCGCTGGCCTGGTCGGGGGCGTGCGACGAGTTGGTGGGGGCGGACGTCCCGGCGCCCCGGCGGCGGCGGGCGGCGCTCTGGCGGGTCGGGGCGGTCGTTCCCGGCCGGCGGGTCCCGGCCGGCACGCAGATGGCGCTGGGACTGGAGTCCTCGGGCCCGGCGGCGACGTCGGCGTTGCCGGGGATGAGCAGCTGGGAGCGGTTGATCGCCGACTACGAGACGACCACGACCACGACCGCGACGCACCCGATGGGGTTGCTGCGTCCGCAGCTCGGGTCCCGTGGGTTGCTCACCAGTCGGGATCTGGCGGAGGCGCGCGACCGTTCGACGGTGCGGGTCGGCGGGCTGGTGCTGGCGCGGCAGCGTCCGGGCAGTGCCAAGGGCGTGGTCTTCCTGCTGCTGGAGGACGAGCACGGGACGATCAACCTGGTGATCTCCCCGCCGGTCTACGCGCGCGACCGACTGGCCGTCCGGACCGAGCCGCTGGTGGTGGTCGAGGGGCGGCTGGAGCGTCATCCGCGCGGGGGCGGGCAGATCAACGTCGTGGTGCGGTGGTTGCGCCCGCTCGACGATCTCGTGTCCCGGGTCGAGCAGGAGGTGGCGGCGCGGCTGCCGTTGCGGCCGACGGCCCCGGCTGGTCCCGGGGTTCCGCAGGAGGACGCGGTCGCGGTCGGCGGAGCGGGCGGATTCCGGCGGGTGGCTCCGGGGGCGATGAACTTCGGGCGTGGGCGGGGGTGACGGCGCAGTCGGCCGCGGGAGTCGGGTCGCGCACCGCGTGCGGGGCCGATCACGGTGGGGGAGGTGACCGGCGAGCGCCGGCGGGAATCTCGCAAACTGCAGGAATTCTTGCCACAGGCGCCGCGGAGAAGGGGATCTGCTTCCGTCGGCGACGCTGCTATCCTGCGTCGGAACGTTGCACTCCGGATCGACGCCATGCCGCCGGCGCCGGAGTGAGAGAGCGCCTCGAACGGGATCTCCCGCGAACGATCGCGGGTGGCCGTTGGTGGGTGATCGCCTCTCGCCAACGACGCAGGACCCGTACGACATGGCGACTGAACGCGACCAACCGTGGTGGGCTGACGCGCAGGAGTACCGGCACCGTGACACGCGGCGTCGGAGCCTGGATGACTCGCGCACCGCGCGTTACGAGGACGAGCACAGCGCCGACGCCGCACGTCGGCGTCGGGCCGCCGCTGCCCGTGCCGCCGCGCAGCAGCGCCGGTCGCGTCAGGATCGCTCGCCGTCGTCGCGGTCCCGTCGCTCGGAGCCGGCCGAATTCGGCTGGATCGACGAGTCGCCGTTCGCTGCGCGCGACGTCGATGGTCGTGACGGTTCGCGGACGCGGCAGCGCTCACGGCCCGGCAGTGAGCTGACCCGTCGGCCGGGACGGCGTCCCGCGCGTCGCCGGGCCGCCGGTCCGATCGCGCGACCGGAGAAGCTGCTGCTCTACATCGCGATCCTCGGCTTGTTCCTCGTGCTCGCCGCCGCGACCAACTCCGACGCGGCCGTGCTCGTCGAGCACGCAGCGTCCGCCGCGCGCTAGCGCTCCGGCTCGGTTCCTCGCGAGCGGCATCTCCGACCGCTCCTGCATGGTCGGCTTCTGCCCGGCGTCCTTCGCCGGGGCTCTCCGTCCGCTGATCCCGGCTCTGCCCGCGCCGGCCGTGCCGTCGCGCCCGCTGCGACGCGCACCACGACTCGGCGGACGGTCGATCCTGCCGGGGTTGGGGCGGGGGCATCCGGGTACATGCGTAGCAGGCGGCTCGACGCCGGCCGCAGGGGATCCTTGCGCCTGGCTCGAAAACGAGCTAACTTACAGATTGTAAGTTGCTTCACAGCCTGAAGCGTTCGTAAAATCCCCCCGGAAAGGTTCGCCATGCCCACCGCTATGAGCCGCTTCACGATCCACGACGATCTCTCCGCACCCGAGGGGTCGCTGCCGGTGTTGAAGGGGGCGCTGGCGTCCGCCGGTCAACTCCCCAACCTGGTCGGCGTACTGGCCGGATCCCCGGCCGCTCTGCGGGGTTACGCCCGGTTCCGCAACGAGCTGCGGCACGGGACGCTCGGTGTCGCCGCCAAGGAGCGGATCTCGCTCGCGGTCTCGGAGCACTTCCACTCGACCCCCGGCGTGAAGATGCACACCCGCACGGCGCGCGCCGCGGGCCTCGGCATCGACGAGGTCAAGCTCGCCCGCAACTTCGCGTCGGCCGACGAGCGGCAGGACGTCCTGCTGCGGTACGTCGGCCACCTGCTGCGCAAGCGCAGTCAGCCGCCTGCGGCCCTCCAGGAGGAGGCGCTCGAGCTCGGGTGGACCGAGGAGGATCTGCTCGAGGCGATCGCCTACGCATCTGTCGAGGTCTTCTCGGCCCTGATCAACATCGCCGGCGACGTTCCCGTCGACGGCTCGACCGAGGAATCCCGCCAGCTTCGAGCGGCGTGAGCGACGAACGAGACCCCACCCGTCCGGAGAGCGCGGACGGGGGCTGCTGCCCCCACTACCACCAGGCGGTCGAGCTGATCGGCCGTCGGTGGACGGGGGCGATCATCGCCGTCCTGCTCGCCGACGGCCCCCACCGGTTCTCGGAGCTGCGCGACGGCGTTCCGGGGCTCTCGGACCGCGTGCTCTCGCAACGGATGCGCGAGCTCGAGTCCGCCGGGATCGTCGACCGCAACGTCGACGCAGGCCCGCCGGTGAAGGTGCACTACGAGCTGACCCCCAAAGGCAAGGACCTACGCGAGGTCGTTCGCAACCTGGAGCGGTGGGGTCAGAAGTGGGCTGAGCCCACGCCGCCCGCACCGTCCCCGGGGACCGCCGCCGAGATCCTCGAGTCGCCGGGCCCGGGCGGCCACGGCGTCGCGCTCGGGTAGCGATCATCGGCGCCGGGATCATCTAGGCTCCAGGAGGGTCCGCGCCCGCCGCGCCCACCGGACGACCGATCACAGAGCAGGAGCCCCGCACGCCGTGTCCGACACCCCGCGCACCCCCGAGGAGATCAAGCGGCTGGTGGCCGACCAGGACATCCGGTTCGTGCGGATGTGGTTCACCGACATCCTCGGTCGCCTGAAGTCGTTCGCCGTCCGCTCGTCCGAGCTCGACGACGCCTTCTCCGGCGGCATGGGCTTCGACGGCTCCTCGATCACGGGCTTCAACGACGTGGAGGAGTCGGACATGATCGCCATGCCCGACCCAACGACCTTCGCGGTCCTGCCCTGGTCGCCGGACGAGCACAAGGTCGCCCGGATCTTCTGCGACGTCCAGACGCCGGAGCGGACCCCGTACGAGGGCGATCCTCGGTACATCCTGCGCCGCGCGATCAAGCGGATGCACGGGATGGGGTTCGACACCTTCAACGTCGGACCGGAGCTCGAGTACTACCTCTTCAAGGACAGCAAGGACACCGAGGTCCTCGACGAGGGCGGCTACTTCGACCTGACCGCGCTCGACGCCGGATCGGACGTGCGGCGGCATACCTCGCTCGCGCTCGAGCAGCTGGGGATGACCGTCGAGTACAGCCACCACGAAGGTGGTCCGTCGCAGCACGAGATCGACATCCGCTACGCGGACGTGCTGAAGACGGCCGACGACTGCATGACCTACCGGCTGACGGTCAAGGAGATCGCGATGCAGCACGGGCTGCACGCGACCTTCATGCCCAAGCCGCTGGCGGGCGAGAACGGCTCCGGGATGCACACCCACCTGTCGCTGTTCCGCGACGGCCGCAACGCGTTCTACGACCCGAACGATCGCTACTTCCTGTCGGACATCGGCAAGGCGTTCATCGCCGGTCAGCTGCGCCACGCCCGCGAGATGTCCGCGGTCTTCGCCCAGTGGGTCAACAGCTACAAGCGGCTCGCTCCCGGCTACGAGGCCCCGGTCTACGTCGCCTGGTCACGCCGCAACCGCTCCGCGATGGTCCGCGTCCCGATGTACCACCCGGGCGAGGAGGGCGCGACCCGGATGGAGCTGCGCAGTCCCGATCCCGGCTGCAACCCGTACCTGACCTTCGCGCTGCTGCTCCACGCCGGCCTCGACGGGATCGAGAAGGGCTACGAGCTGCCCGAGCCGATGGAGCGCAACCTCTACCACCTGTCGCACGACGACCGGCGGCGATTGGGCATCGAGCAGCTGCCCGAGACCCTCGGCGAAGCGGTCGAGCTGGCCGCAGACTCCGAGCTCGTGCTGCGGGCGCTCGGCGAGCACACGCTCGACCGGTTCGTCGAGATCAAGCGCGAGGAGTGGGAGGACTACCGCGTGCAGGTCACACGCTGGGAGCTCGACCGCTACTTGCCAGTGCTCTAGGAGAACGTCCGGTAGGTCCGGAGGCGGCTGGAGATCGCCTTCGACTTGTCCAGCTTCTTCCCGACGTGGACGTAGATCGTCCACGTGCGGAACTCGCGCGCGGGCGGGGCGACCTTGCGAACCCGCAGGTAGCCGCAAGCGTTCGGCTTGCCGAGCCGGATCCGCTTGACGACCTTCGAGCCCTTCGTGCCGCGGATGTACGACGCGTAGAGCGTGCCCGGGCCGACGATCGGGGTCAGGCCGGAGACCGTCCAGGTCGCGCGCGAGAACGGCTGGCGCCGCTTGAGGTCGATCTTCATGGCCACGTTGGTGACCTTGACGTTGGCCGTGCCGGTGACGCCGCTCGGTGCTCCGACCGGGTACTCCTGAACCTGCATCTGGATCGTGCGGCCCTTCGAGGGGCCGATGCTGCGGCCGGAGCCGAAGCCGTTCGGGATCACGGCGGCGGCGTTGCCGGCACCGTCGAACGTGCCGGACACGCTTCCGGCCTGGCCGTTGACGCCACTCAGCAGGAAGCGGGTGTTCGGGTTGCCGCCGGCGAGGTTGAACGTCAGTGGCTCGGCGCCCTGGGTCGGCACGCGGGAGTAGCACTCCTTGAGCGGCGTGATCGTCGCGGCGTTGGCTCCGATCGGCAGCAGCAGGCCGAAGGCAAGGCTCGCGGGGACCGCGAGCTTCAGGGAACGGGGGATCATGGGGGACTCCTTTGGGGGAAGGATCGGTGGCTCGCACGTCACGAGCCGCGCCGGTCCTATCCCTGTAAGTACCACGCATGGGCATCCGTCTAACCACGACGATCGGCCGAGTTCGCGGCGGCGTGGCCGCCGCGAACCGCGGTCAGCGGTTGCGGCGCGCGACGAGCTCGAGCGCCTTGCGCGTCCGCGCGCTCAGCTCGATCGTGATCCCGTCGTCGAGTCCGAGGTCGGAACGCAGCTCGTCGCCGTCGGCGATCGGGTTGCGCACCCGGTATCGGCCGGCGCGGACACCGCGACCGGAGACCTGGACCGTGACGAACCTCGCCTCGCCCAGCGCTCCGGTGACGGTGGTCCCGGGGACGTAGCCGAACTGCCGCAGCCGCACGCCGGACGACGTCAACACCGCGGATCCGCTGCGCAGACCGGCGACCCGCACCGTAGGGAACGTCTCCTCCTCGAAGAACGCCGCGGGGCTGACCGTCTGGGAGACCCGCAGCACGAGCGTGCGGACCGCGTCGCGGACCGCCAGCTGCGCGACCCGTGCGGCCCGCTGTCGTGGCGTCCGGCCGAGCTCGGTGGCCGACCGCGGAGGCAGCGGTGCGGCGGTCGGCGGCTTCGGCGACGGAGCGCACCTGGGCACGCTGCGTCCCGCGCCGTAGGCGCGCAGCACGCGCTTGACGCAGCTGCCGTTGTCGGTGATCACCGAATGACCCTGCCCCGGCACGACGACCAACGTCGCCTTCGGCGCCCGCTTGGCGATCGCGCGCGCGTCCTCGGTCGGGGTTCGGGCGTCCTCGCGGCCGGACAGGATCAAGGTCGGGACGTCGGGCAGCGGGGGCACGGCCGCGCGCTCGGGAGCGGTCGGCCACCAGGCGCACATCGAGACCGGCCAGTCGTCGGCGATCGCGCCGACGCCGAATCCGCCGCGTCGCGAGGCCGGCAGCGCGCCGAGTGCGTCGCGGGCCGCGATCAACCGGTCCGCGCCGAGCGGCGTGGCGTCGGTCCACGGGTAGCCGACGTCGCGGCAGGTGGTGGCGATGTAGATGCCGAGGCTGAGTCCGCCCGCGGCGCCGGCGAACGTCGACGGGTCGGTGTCGTCGCTGCGGCGGGCGATCAGCCCGGTCTCGCGGGCGAGCCGGGCCAGCGGCTGGGCGTCGCCCTGGGCGGCGCGCCGGAAGACGGCGGGCAGGCTCGACCGCAGCACCGGATCGAAGTCGCCGAGGAAGACCAGCCCGGCCAGCGTGTCGTCGCGGACGGTCGTGGTCACGCGCTTGCCGCGACCACCGTCGACGCGGACCGTGAACGGCGCTCGAGCGATCGCGCGCGTCAGGTCGGAGCGTGGCGCGTCGGTGACCCCGCGGCACGCCCCGGCCCGGCAGCTCTGTTCGAGCACGCGCGGAATCGCGCGGAACGTCGACAGCGCGAAGGGGTCGCGACCGGTGACGTCGACCGGCGAGTCGAGCACCAGGCCGGAGACCCGGTCGGGGTAGGCGGCGGCGTAGCGCTGCGCGGTGTAGCTGCCGTACGAGACCCCGATCAGCAGCAGCTTCTCGTAGCCGCTGGCCCGTCGGACGGCTTCGATGTCGGCGATCACGTCGCTGCTGCCGTAGTGCGGGACGGCGGCGCCGAGGCGGCGGGCGCACGATGCGATCGTCCGCGGGTCGGCGCTGACCGACTCGTGCAGCGACTCGATCTCGGGACAGACGACCAGGTCCGATGCGCGGCCGGTGCCGCGGGTGTCGATCGTGACCAGGTCGCGGTGCTGCAGGAACGGACGCAGCAACGGCGCGACGTCCTCGATCAACGGGGTCGCGGCCTGTCCTGGCCCGCCCGCCAGGAAGACCACCGCCTGGGTCCGCTTCGCGACTGCGGTCCGGCCGACCTGGAGCCGGCGCACGGCCAGGCTGACGTCGCCGGCCACCGCACCGCTGCGGTCGAGCGGCACGCGGACGTTCGCGCACTGCGTCGGACCGAGAGCCCGGGTGCCGCAGTTCCGGAACTGGGCGGGCGAGACCTGCGAGGCGGCGGCCGCCGCTGGGTCCATGCTCGTCAGGCGCGCTTCCGCTGCGACGTCGGTGCCCACCGGGGTGGGTATCGCGCCGGCGGGGGCCGGGTGCAGGGCCCCGAGAGACGCGAGGAGCGGCACGGCGAGCGAGCGAGCACCCCGCGCGACGCCGGATCGAAGACGGAGCACACCGGGCAGGCTACACACGCGCCCCGACCGGAACGCGCGGCCGCCCCGTACGGCCGTTTGGTGCGGGCTACGAGCGGGGAGCCGTCGTATACCCCCTAGCCGGGGGTATCCTGCTGATCGTCCCTCCGCGTCCGTCCGACCGTCCCGGCTCGAGACGGTGACGCGGTCGCTTTTCACCATCGGAGCCCACGCCTCATGGCCAACGCCGCGTTCACGACCGAGCCGACCGATCCGGAGGTCCGGGAGGAGATCGTCTCCTTGGTTCGGCAGTTCACCGACGAGCAGATCCTTCCGCAGGCCGAGCACTTCGACTCGACCGACACCTACCCGGAGCCGATCGTCGAGGGCCTGAAGGAG
>JBQGEK010000237.1:0-41208 GCA_052039575.1 Patulibacter sp.
ACGCCGCGGTGGTGACGATCGGATCGACGGCGGTGATCGGGCTCGCGGGCCAGGTCGCCTACGACGCGTCGAAGGGCGCCGCGCTGGCGTTCACCCGCGCGGTCGCGGTCGAGCTCGGCGAGCACGGGGTGCGCGCCAACACCGTCTGCCCGGGCTTCGTCGAGACCGAGATGATCCGCGAGTCGGGTCTGACGACGCTCGGCGAGCGGACCACCCGGCGCTTGCCGCTCGGGCGGATGGGCCAGCCGCACGAGATCGCCGACCCGGTCGCCTTCCTGCTGTCGGCCGACGCCTCCTACGTGACCGGTCAGGCGCTGTTCGTCGATGGCGGGTGGGTCCGGTGGTAGCGGAGCGCCCGACGTCCGACGGCGGGCCGCCGGTGGCGCTGGTCACCGGCGGGGCCGGCGACATCGGCCTCGCCACCGCACGGGTCCTGGCCGAGGACGGCCACCGCGTCGTGTTGGCCGACCGCGACGGCCCCGGGGTCGAGCGGGCCGCCGCGGCGCTGCGAGCCGAGGGGCTCGACGCGCAGGGCGTGGTCTGCGACCAGACGCAGCCGGAGCAGGTCGAGCGGCTGTTCGTGGTCGAGCTCGACGGGCGACTCGATGTCTGCTTCGCCAACGCGGGCTTCGGCCGCTACGGTTCGGTGCTCGACGTCTCGCTCGCCGACTGGCAACGACACGTCGACGTCAACCTGACCGGCACCTTCCTGATCGTCCAGTCGGCGGCGCAGCGGATGGTCGCCGAGGGCCGCGGCGGCGCGATCGTCGTCAACGCGTCGACCGCCGGGACCCATCCGACCGCGCTGTTCTCCGCCTACGCGGCGTCGAAGGCCGGTGTCGCGATGCTCGCCCGCAGCATGGCGGAGGAGCTCGGGCGCCACGGCATCCGGGTCAACGCGGTCTGCCCCGGCGTGATCGAGACCGGCATGACGTCGGGGCTGCTCGACGCCGACGGCGGTCGCGTCCGCGAGCGGGTCACCGCCGAGACGCCGGTCGAGCGGCTCGGCCGCCCGCAGGACGTGGCGGCCGCCGTGCGCTACCTCGCCGGTCCCGACAGCGGCTACGTGACCGGCGTGCTGCTCCCGATCGAGGGCGGGCAGACGATGCGCGGCCAACCGCGCTGGTTCCGGCCGTCCGGCGACGACGCGTGGGCGCTGGCGACGTGACGGCCCCGACCCGAGTTCTTCCGGCGACGGCCACGTGCCGCCGCCACCCCAGCCACCAGGAGCACCGATGAGCAACGCCGTGATCGTCGACATCGTCCGGACGCCGTCCGGCCGCGGGAAGCCGGGCGGTGCACTGTCCGGCGTGCACCCCGTGAGCCTGCTGGCGACGGCGCTCGAGGCGCTGGTAGACCGCAACGGTCTGGCGCCCGACGCCGTCGACGACGTGATCGGCGGCTGCGTGTCGCAGGTCGCGGACCAGTCGCTCAACGTTACGCGCAGCGCGCTGCTCGCCGCCGGTCTGGCCGAGTCGGTCCCGGCGACGACGATCGACCGTCAGTGCGGGTCGAGCCAGCAGGCGGTGCACTTCGCCGCCCAGGGCGTGATGGCCGGGGCCTACGACGCGGTGGTCGCCTGCGGCGTCGAGTCGATGAGCCGGGTGCCGATGTTCTCGAGTACGGCCGGCGGCGATCCGCACGCGCCGCTCGCCGAGCGCTACCCGGAGGGCCTCGTCCAGCAGGGCTTCTCGGCGGAGCTGCTGGCGGCGCGGCACGGGCTCGACCGCGGGCAGCTCGATGCGTTCGCGGCGCGCTCGCACCGGCTGGCGGCCGAAACCGCCGCGGCGGGCGGCTTCGACCGCGAGCTGATCCCGGTGCGGACGACCTCCGCCGAGGGCGAGTCGGTGGTCGTGACCGCCGACGAGACGATCCGCGCCGGCACCACGCCCGAGGCGCTCGCGGGCCTGCGTCCGGCGTTCTCCGACGACGCGTTCGCCGCGCGCTTCCCCGAGGTCGAGTGGTCGATCACGCCGGGCAACTCGTCGCCGCTGACCGACGGCGCGTCCGCGGCGCTGATCATGAGCGAGCAGCGCGCGGCCGAGCTCGGACTGACCCCGCGGGCCCGGTTCACGTCGTTCTCGGTGGTCGGCAGCGACCCGCTGACGATGCTCGACGGGGTCGTCCCGGCGACCCGCCAGGCGCTTGACCGCGCCGGGTTGAAGATCGACCAGATCGACGCGTTCGAGGTCAACGAGGCGTTCGCGCCGGTCCCGCTGCTGTGGCAGAACGAGCTCGGGGCCGACCCCGACCGGGTCAACCCGCGCGGGGGCGCGATCGCGCTGGGCCACCCGCTCGGCGCATCCGGCGTCCGGCTGCTCGCCACGATGCTGCACCAGCTCGAGGACACGGGCGGCCGCTACGGCCTCCAGACGATGTGCGAGGGCGGCGGGATGGCGAACGCCACGATCGTCGAGCGCGTCTGACGCGCTCCCGCCCCTTCCGACCACCAGATACGAACCGCAGGAGCAGCATGGAGATCACCGGAACCACCGCCCTCGTCACCGGAGGGGCCTCGGGGCTCGGCCGGGCCGTCGTCGAGCAGCACGGCGCCGCCGGCGGGCGGGCCGTGATCGTCGACCTGCCCGGATCCGACGGTGCCGCTGTCGCCGAGCAGCTGGGCCCCGACGTGGAGTTCGCGCCGGCCGACGTGACGGACGAGGCGAGCATCGAGGCCGCGCTCGACGTGGCCGAGCGGCTCGGCGAGCTGCGCGTCGTGGTCAACTGCGCCGGGATCGGCCCGCCCCAGCGGATCGTCGGCCGCAGCGGCGTGATGCCGCTCGACGACTTCCGCCGGGTGATCGAGATCAACCTGGTCGGCACGTTTAACGTGATCCGGCTGGCGACGCCGCGGCTGATGGCGCGCGACCTGATCGGCGAGGAGCGCGGCGTGATCGTCAACACCGCGTCGGTGGCGGCGTTCGACGGCCAGATCGGCCAGGCGGCGTACGCCAGCTCGAAGGCCGGCGTGGCCGGTCTGACGCTGCCGATCGCCCGAGAGCTGGCCAGTCACCAGATCCGGGTGATGACGATCGCCCCGGGGCTGTTCCGCACGCCGATGTTCGCGACGCTCTCCGACGTGGTGATCGCGTCGCTCAGCGCGCAGGTGCCGCACCCGAGCCGGCTCGGTCGGCCCGAGGAGTTCGCCGGCACCGTCCGGCACATCGTCGAGAGCCCGATGCTCAACGGCGAGACGATCCGGCTCGACGGCGCGATCCGGCTGGCCGCCCGCTGAGCGACGGGGACTCCGTGATCGCCGGCGCGACCGGTCGAGGTTGAGCACGTAGGACGTGTCGAACCTCGACAGGTCGCTCTCGCGACCGGCGGCACCGCTACCGGGGGACGAACTTCGCGAAGTGGCTCGTCGCCTGACCCGGGGGCTCCAGCTCGTAGATGAACGCCAGCTCCTGGTCCTCGAACTTGCCGAAGAACTCCATCCAGCTGAGCTCGTCGATGGCTGCCTCGTTGCCCCGCTCCGGGAAGGCGATCTGCAGCACACCGGGGAAGCCCTCGGCCGGCGGATCGGCGGTCGTCGGACGTCCGTGATGCTCCTCGACCCAGCGCCGGATCTCGTCGTGGTCGATCGTGGTCTTGGTCTTGCTCCCGGCCTTCGCCATGGCTCGGTCCGTCCTTGCGGTCGGAGGTGGTGACCAGAGCAGGTTGCCCCCGGGGCGTCAGGTCGTCGTCAGTAGCGCGCTACTGCAAGACGGTCCGCCGCGAGCGCAGTAGTGCTCCCGCTCTGCGCCGGCCCGTGCGGTCACCCGCGGCAGGTGCGTTTGGCGCGGCCCGGACTCGGATACAGGACCGGCATGAGCTCTCCCGAATCCCCGCGGGACGAGCGGCCGATCGGCCAGCTGGTCCAGGATCTCTCGCAGCAGACCGCGACGCTCGTCCGCCAGGAGCTGCACCTCGCGCAGCTCGAGATGCAGCAGAAGGGCAAGCGCGCCGGAATCGGCGCCGGCATGTTCGGCGGAGCGGGCCTGATCGCCGTCTTCGGCGTCGGTGCGCTCGTCGCCGCGGCTATCCTGGCGCTCGCGACGGCGGTCGCCGCATGGCTGGCGGCGGTGATCGTCGCCGTGATCCTGTTCGTCGTGGCCGGCGTGGTCGCCCTCGTCGGCAAGCGCGAGGTCGAGCAGGCGGTGCCACCGGTACCCGAACGGACCGTCGAGAGCGTCCAGCAGGACGTCCACGAGATCAAGGAACGGACGCACCGAGCATGAGCAGCAAGAAGCACGACAGCGAACCCGCGAAGGACGACCCCGAGGCGGTTCGCGCCGAGATCGAGCAGACCCGCGAGGAGCTCGGCGACACGGTCGAGGCGCTCGCCCACAAAGCGGACGTCAAGGGGCGGGTCGCGGACGAGATCGACGACCGCAAGCAGCAGGCGAAGGAGGGCGCTGCCCACGCGCGGGAGACGATCTCGCACGTCGGCGAGCGGGCCCAGGAAGCAGCGGCGCACGCTGGCGAACGCGCTCAGGAAGCCGCCGCGTCAGCCCGCCACGGTGCCGAGCAGCGGATTCCGGAGGACCGCCGCCCGCTGATCGTGGGCGGGGCTGTGATCGCGTTGGTCGCATTGGTCGTCGTGCGGAGGAGGCGGCGATGAGCAAGCTGCTCTACAAGCCGCTGGGGATCGCGTTCGGCGTGCTCGGCGGACTGATCGGCGGGGCGATCTTCAAGCAGGTCTGGAAGCGGGTCGCCGACGAGGAGGAGGCGCCCGACGCGCTGTCGACCGAGTACGGCTGGCGGCAGGTGCTGGCGGCCGCGGCGATCCACGGTGCGATCTTCGGCCTGGTCAAGGCCGCCACCGATCGCGCGGGCGCCAAGGCGTACCAGCGCGCCACCGGCACGTGGCCGGGTGACTGACCGCGGTCGGTCACCCGACAGCCGGTCAACGGGCGCCCCCATGGAATCGATCGACGTCACGCCGACCCGCCCGGCGAACTACGCCCTGATCTCCGCTGTCTACGCGGCGGCGTTCGGCGCGCTCGCCTGGAGCTCGCGTCGGCGAAAGATGGAACTCGACGGCACCGACATGGTGACGCTCGGGATGGCGACCTTCAGCCTGACCCGCGTGCTGACCGAGCAGAAGGTCGAGACCTGGCTGCGGCGGCCGTTCGTGGAGGAGCCCGCCGACGGACCCCGCCGCCCGCGCGGGGAGGGCATGCGGTTTGCGGTTGGGGAGCTGCTCTCCTGCACGCGCTGTACCGGATCGTGGGTCGGACTGGGCTTGGTCGGGCTGCGCGTGCACTCGCCGCGGGTCGGTCGGCTGGCCGTGACGGTCGGCACCGTCAGCGCGCTCAACGACGCCGCCTTGGCCGGCTTCGCCTGGCTCACCGGGAAGGCGAACGCGGCGGCGACCGCGCTGCCGGACCCGACGGAGCCCGACGTCGGTGATCCGCGGACGCCGGTCGACGACACGCCCAGCGGGTGGTGATCCGCCGGCGACGATCGCCGGCAGCGCGCCACGCGCCGGAACGCAGCAAGCTGTGCGGATGACCGCCGCGCTCTCCGTCCGGGCCGTCTCCAAGCGCTACGGCTCGACGACCGCGCTCCACGGCATCGACCTCGACGTCGGAGCAGGCGAGCTCGTCGGACTGCTCGGGCCCAACGGCGCCGGCAAATCGACGCTGGTCAAGATCGCCTGCGGACTGGTCCGGCCATCGACGGGCGAGGTTCACGTCGCAGGGGCGCCCGCGGGCAGTGCCGACGCGCGCGCGTCGCTCGGGTATCTGGCCGAGCTGTTCCGCTTCCCCGGCTGGGCGCGGGCCGACGAGGTGCTCGAGCTGCACCAGCGGCTGGCCCGCTCCGACGGTGGCCAGGCCGAGCGCGAGCAGCTGCTGGCGCGGGTCGGACTCGAGGGCGAGGGCCGCCGGCGGATGGAGACGATGAGCAAGGGCATGCAGCAGCGGCTGGGGATCGCCCAGGCGCTGATCGGCTCGCCGCGGCTGGTGATGCTCGACGAGCCGACCAGCGCGCTGGACCCGGGCGGTCGCCGTACCGTGCGCGACCTGCTGGTCGGACTGCGCGAGCAGGGCGTCGGGGTGCTGCTCAACTCCCACCTGCTGAGCGAGGTCGAGCTGGTCTGCGACCGGGTGGTGATCGTCGATGGCGGGAAGGTGGTCACCGAGGGGCCGCCCGAGCAGCTGACCGCCCCCGGTGGGGTCGAGGTCGAGACCGCGGACGGGGTTCGGCGGCTGCCCGACGCGCGTCGCGAGGACGTCCCGCGGATCGTTCGCGAGCTGGTCGCGGAGGGCGACGAGATCTACGGGGTCCGGGTCGTCAGCGGCACGCTCGAAGACGCCTACCTGGCCGCGGTGACGGGGCGCGACCGATGAGCGACGCGATCACGATCGCCGGCCACGCCCTGCGCGAAGCGGTCCGCCGCCGGGTCCTGCTGGTCGTCGCCGCGGTCACCGCGATCTTCCTCGGTCTCTACGCGCTGGCCGCCTACGAGGTCTTCGACACCCTCGAGAACTCGGCGCTCGGCGGCGTCACCTCGGACGACCGTGCGCTGGCCGGTGGCACGCTGCTCGGCCTGGCGATGTTCGTCGCGCTGTTCCTCGGCGTGGTTCTGGCGATCTTCCTGACGCTGGGCGCGGTCCGTGGCGACGCCGAGCGCGGTCTGCTGCAGCCGCTGGTGGTACGGCCGGTCGGGCGGACGACGTTGCTGGTCGGCCGGCTGCTCGCCGCGGCCGCGGTCTGCGCACCGTACGTCGTGACCGTCTTCCTGGTCGCGACCCTGATCACCAACGCGGCGGGCGACTTCATGCCCTCCTCGCTGGTCGTGCCGGCCGCCGGCCTCGCGCTCGGCGTGGTCACGGTGGTGGTGGTCTCGCTGCTCGGATCGACGGTGCTCGGCACGACCGCCAACGGGATCGCGATCTTCATGGTCTTCGCGACGGGTCTCGCCGCCGGCCTGCTGGGTCAGATCGGCGACGCGCTCGAGGTCGACGAGCTGACCACCGCGAGCACGATCATCTCGTGGGCGGTCCCGTTCGAGGCGCTCTACCAGAACGGCCTGCACGCGCTGACCGCCGACGTCGGCGGCACCGCCGGCGTGCTCGTCCAGCTCGGTCCGTTCGGCGGCGCGAGCGACATCAGCGGCACGATCTGGTTGTGGGCGATCGGCTGGTGCGCGGCCGTGATGGCGCTGGCGGCGTGGCTGTTCCGGCGGCGGGACCTGTAGCGCCGCCGGTGTCACGCAGCCCCCACATGCGGGAGCGTGGGTCGTGCATGGGGAAGCGCTGGATCTCGAGCGCGCCGAAGGCGCGCATGGCTCGGGCACCCTCGTCGTCGCTCAGCTGATTGCGGCGAACGAGGCGCCGCAGCACGTGGGTGACCTCGCTGTCGATCAGGTGCGGACCGGCGAGCTGTTTCCGGGGCACGCTGACCGTCGCCCTTGACTCTCCCTCCGGGGGAGACACGAGACTGGTCGAGTGATTCCGATCGGCCAGTTCGCCCGCCTGACCCGGCTCAGCGTCAAGCAGCTGCGCAGCTACGACGCGCTCGGGCTGCTCGCGCCGGCGCGGGTCGACGAGCGCAGCGGGTACCGCCACTACCACCCCGGCCAGGCGCGCACGGCGATCACGATCGCGCTGCTGCGGTCGCTCGACGTGCCGCTCGAGACGATCCGCGAGCTGCTCGTCGCCGAGGACCAGGATGCCGAGCAGCTGCTGGCGGCGCACCGGGCACGGCTGACCGCGGAGCTGACGCGGACGGAGCGCACCCTGCGCGCGCTCTCGCACCTGCGCAGCGATCTCGAACTGATGCCGCACCCCGTGAGGCTCGGAGTCGACCCGCCTCGGCGGCTGCTGGCGCTGCACGGAACCAGCGACGCCGAGCGCCTGGCCGAGCACGCCGCGGCGCTGATCGCACGGCTGCTCGACGCGCTGCCGGACGGTGCGGCCACCGAGGACGCGCCGGTCGTCGGCCTCTATCCGCTCGACCTCGACGGCGAGATCGCGTTCACGGTCGGCGTCGAGGTCGAGCGCACCGACGCCACGAACGACACGCTGACCGTGGTCGAGCTGCCCGGCGGCCCCGTCGCCCGCGTCGTCCACGTCGGTCCACACGACGAGCTGCCGCTGGCGTGGTTCCCGCTGCTGGCCTGGGCCCGCGAGCGTGACCACGAGGTGACCGGAGCAGTTCGCGAGACCTACATCGACGACCCCGCCACCACCGATCCCCACCACCTTCGCACCGAGATCACGATCCCCCTCGACACGCTCGGAGACCCGACATGACCACCATCGCCTCGATCTACCCCGTCCTGATGACCGACGACGTTCCGCGGCTGCACGCGTTCTACGCCCGCCTGCTCGGGCTCGAGGACACGTTCGTCGCCGATTGGTACGTCAGCCTGGCGGCCGACGCCGACGTCGACTCCCCGGCCCAGCTGGCGATCGTCGATCGCAGCCACGAGAGCGTGCCGGAAGCGTTCCGCGCCCGTGCAGGCGGCATGCTGGTGACGGTCGAGGTCACGGACGTCGACCAGGTCCACGCCCGCGCCGCGGCCGACGGCCTGCCGCTCCACGTGCCGCTGCGCGACGAGGCGTGGGGGCAGCGGCACTTCGTCACCAACGACCCCGACGGCGTGCTCGTCGACGTGATCACCGTGATCGGGCCGACGCGCGAGTTCCTGGCTCAGTACGTAGCCGCGTCCTAGGCGCGGCCCGCGGCTACGGGTGCCGATCACCCCCGCCGGGCGAGGCCCGGTCACCCGGTGGGCGAAGAGGCTCGGCGGCTCCTGCCCCACGTACGAGAGAGCACCCCATGGCCACGTTGACCGTCTGGAAGTTCGATACCCCGTCCGGCGCCGAGCAGGCCGTCGACACGGTCAAGGATCTGCAGAGCCAGGAGCTGATCCAGCTGCTCGACGCGGCCACGGTGACGTGGGAGGAGGGCAAGCGCAAGCCGAAGACGCGTCACCTTCAGGACCTGACCGGTACCGGTGCGGTCGGCGGGGCCTTCTGGGGCTTCCTCTTCGGTCTGATCTTCCTGGTGCCGCTGTTCGGCATGGCGGTCGGGGCGGCGGCGGGCGCCGTCGGCGGCTCGATGGCCAACGTCGGGATCGACAAGGGATTCATCGACAGCGCCCGCGACCGGATCACGCCGGGCACGTCGGCGCTGTTCCTGATGACGTCGGGTGCCGTGATGGATCGCGTCCAGGCGGCCTTCGCCGGTGCGCACCCGGAGCTCCTCCAGACCAACCTCTCGGCTGAGCAGGAGCAGCAGCTGCGTCACGCGTTTGCCGAGGACGCCTAGCGTCCCGTCAGACCCCGGACTCCGCGACGATCTCGCCCGCGTCGACCGCGGCGCGGAACGTGGTGTAGTCCCGCTCGTTCTGGTCGGCGTAGGTCTCGGCGAAGCGCGCGAGCGCGCGGTCGAAGGCGTCGCTGCGGCCGAGGTAGCGCGCGATCGGCACGGCGTCGCCGGCGCGCGTGGGCCCGCGCCAAGGTTCGCCCGCACGCCCCCGCGTACGCGTCCAGTGCCCGCACGTCCATCAGCTCGACCCGGGCGGAGCCCTTGCCGTCCCACAGCTGTCGCACGTAGTAGTCGCGCTCGCGGCCGTCGGCGTCGGCGCTGCGCAGCCAGCCGAGCATGATGTCGGTCGCGCCCTGGATCAGCCGCTGGCCCTCGACCACCCGCTGGCCGTGACTGGCGAATCCGCTGGCGCCGACGAACGGCTCGAGCACCGACGCCTCGGCCTCCTTGAGCTGAAGGAACAGCGGCGCGTCGGTGCGGTCGAGCATCAGCGCGATCCACGCCCGCGTGCCGACGCTGCCCACCCCGACGACCTTGCGTGCCGAGTCGACGTAGCGGTAGCGCTCGAGCAGCTGCTGGCGGTCGTGGCTCAGCGTGCGCCGATACGAGCGGAGCATCAGATGGATCGCGTGGTGCAGCTGGTCTCGCTGGTCGGCGGCGAAGAGGTCGCGCACCGCCACCACGACCGGCGGGTCGCTGCGGATCCGCGTCTCGCCGTCGACCGTCTCGGTCAGCTTCGCGAACGCCCGCAGGCTGTCCTTGGTGCGGGCCTTGGCGACGTTCTTCTCGACCCGCTCGAGCTGCTCGGGGGTGGCGGATGCGGCGAACTGCTCGATCATCGCCGCGACCGGGGTCCGCGCGTACCAGAGGTCGAGGTCCGCCTGGTCGGCGTGCTGATGCATCGCCTCGCGGTAGGAGCGCACGACCGTGGCGTTGATCGCGGCCCGCTGCCCCGAGGAGAAGCCGCGGTCGCGTCCGGCGACGGCGAAGCTCGCGACCAGCCGCTTGACGTCCCACTCGAACGGCCCGGGGAGCGTCTCGTCGAAGTCGTTGATGTCGAAGACGAGCGTCCGATCGGGCGCGGCGTAGGCGCCGAAGTTGAGCAGGTGAGCGTCGCCGCAGAGCTGGGTCCGCAGACCGGTGGAGACGACGCTCGCCAGGTCCGCAGCCATCACGCCGGCCGCCCCGCGGTAGAACGTGAACGGCGACACCAGCATCCGCCCGTAGCGGACGGGCACCAGTTCCGGAACACGCGTCGCTGCCTGCCGCTGCAGCACGTCGACCGGGCTCGGCCGGGCGGCCGTCGGGGTCCACTCCGCGTGCGCGCGCCGCGGGACCGTCGCCCGCGCCGCCCGCCCGCGCTCGGCCCGCTCGGCGCGGGAGGGGTGATCGACGGGGGCGGGGACGGGAGGATCGGACATGCTCGGGCCCAGCATCGCTCCGGGTGGCGACCGGGCGCAAGGGCGGCGACGCGCGCTCACCCGGACAGGGTGATGCGGGCCCCAGCACGAGGCCCGGCCGGACCTCTGTCCGCCTGTCGTGCAAGGCGCTCGATCACCGGAAAGGCGGTCGTCCGCCACACCTCCAACGGCTACGACGTGCGCGGCCTCGGCCCGATCTCGAGGACCGAATCGCCCGTGGGGAGTGGTGATCGGCGACGTCCGTCGCTATCCTTGCGACGGTTGTCCCCATCTTGGCGACAGATGTCGCTAAGGTATCCCTACGATGACCGACGCCACCGCTGTCCCCGCGTTCCCGAAGGACCACGTCGCCGCACCGGAGGCGCTTCGGTTTCCCGACCCGCTGGTCCCCGTCGACCGCCCGACGACTCGCACCCCCGCCGAGGAGGCGCGGGCCCTGGTGCAGGTCCACACCGTGGCGTCGCTCTCGACCCTGAGCGACGACGGTCATCCGTGGGGCTCGATCGTCACCTACGGTCAGATGCCCGACGGAGCGCCGGTGATCCTGGTCTCGACGCTCGCCGAGCACGGCCGCAACCTGGTCCGCGACCAGCGCGCCAGCATCGTCGTCCAGCAGGCCGAGTCGTTCGGCGATCCGCTCGACAACGGCCGCGTGACGCTGGCCGGCGTGATGCGCGAGCCGGTTGACGAGGAGGAGCGGGCCGTCGCCCAGGCCGCCGTCGTCGCCGCCTCGCCGTCTGCCGCGCTGTACGGGGGCTTCGGCGACTTCACGCACTGGATCCTCGACGTCGAGCGCGTCCGCTGGGTCGGCGGCTTCGGCCGGATGGACTCGGTCACCGCCGAGGGCTACGCCACCGCCGAGCTCGACCCGGTCGCGCCGTCGGCCGCCTACGCGATCCGGCACCTCAACGAGGACCACGCCGACGCGCTGCTCGACATCGCGCGGGCGATCACCGGCTACACCGACGCGACCGCCGCCAAGTGCACCCGCGCCGACCGCTACGGGATCGACCTGACCGTCGAGACCCCGCGCGGCACCGCCTACACGCGCGCCGGCTTCGCCGAGCCGTGCACCGAGCCCGGCGGCCTGCGCGGCGCGACGGTCGAGCTGACGAAGCGCGCCCGGGCGTAGGCGCCGATCGCGGGTCCGCGCTGCTCCGTCCTCACCGGAGCACGCGGGCCGATCGCCCCGTCTACACTGGCGTTTGGGCACCCGAACGCCCCTGTTCGCGGGTGACTCGGCGTAGGATCTGATCGATGCCGCGGATCGATGCCGACAGCGTCGCGGAGCACCGCGCCAACCAGCACGACGCGTTGCTGGACGCCGCCGAGCGGATCCTGCTCGAGGACGGCTTCGAGGCCCTCAGCTTCCGCGTGCTCGGTGAGCGCACCGGGATCGCCCGCAACTCGGTCTATCGGTACTTCACCTCGACCGACGACGTGGTCGCCGCACTCTGCGAGCGGGACATGCCCCGCTGGCTGCTGGAGATCGAGTCGGCGATGGCCGCCGCCCCCGACCCGGCCAGCCGGATCGAGGCCTACGTGCGGACCCAGCTGAAGCTCGTTGCCGGCGGCCATCACCGTCTGGCCGAGGTCCTGCAGGCGGCGCCGCTCGGTCCCGGGGCTCGTGCCCGGATCGGCGCGCTCGCCTACGCGCCGGCGACCGTGCTCGAGGAGGAGCTGCGCGCGGCCGGCCACCCGCAGCCCGACGTCAGCGCCCAGCTCGCGCAGGGCCTGGTCGGCGCCGCGGTCCGGCTGCTGCACAACGGTCGCGAGATGGACGAGGTCGTCGCCGAGACGACCGAGGTCGTCCAGCGGCTGCTCACGACGCCGGGCTGAGACCGGCGCCCGTCGCCGCCGTGGGGTCGTTCGGCCTCACGCACGATCCGGATCGTGCGAGCATCGGTTCATGACCGAGGCCCGACACCGGCAGAGCGCCGGATTGCTGCTCTTCCGCCGCGATCCGGACGGACTGCGGGTGCTGATCGCGCACATGGGCGGGCCGCTGTGGGCGACGAAGGACGAGCGGGCGTGGTCGGTGCCCAAGGGCGAGCACGGCGACGACGAGGCCCCGATCGACGCCGCGCGCCGGGAGTTCACTGAAGAGCTCGGGCTGCCCGCGCCCGAGGGCGAGACGATCGACCTCGGCGAGGTCCGGCAGCGCAGCGGCAAGCGCGTCCGCTGCTTCGCGATCGAGGGCGACCTCGACCCGGACGCGATCGTGCCCGGCACGTTCGAGCTGGCGTGGCCACCCCGCTCGGGCCGCACGATCACCGTGCCCGAGGTCGACCGCGTCGCGTGGATGACGCTCGACGAGGCCCGCCCGCGGCTGGTCGCCGCGCAGGAGACGTTCCTCGACCGGCTCGCCACGGCGTTGGCCTGAGCCCGTCGTCACCCACCGGCGCCCGCACCGGCAGCACGCCGAGGCACCCATGGCCGGGGGAAGTGCCTGCCCGCGGCGGGAGGGAACTTGGCAGGTGGCGCAGCGGCGCCGCTCCTAGCATGCGATCCATGACCACCACGGGAGACGAGCTGGGCGCGGTCGACTACGCGATCGTCGCGTTCCCCGAGAGCCGCTTCACCGGCCAGATCGCCCCGGAGCTCGTGGCGCTGGTCGAAGAGGGCACGATCCGGATCATCGATCTGGTGGTGCTCCAGAAGGACGACGACGGCGATGTCGTGACCCTCGAACTGACCGAGCTCGACCCGGAGGTCCGGGCCGCGCTGGACCGCGAGGGCATCGTGGTGGAGGGGCTGTTCAACGCCGACGACCTCGATGCGGCGGCCGCCGAGCTGGCACCGGGGTCCTCCGCCGCGCTGATCGTATGGGAGAACCTCTGGGCCAAGCGGGTCGCGCAGGCCGCCCGGGACAGCGGCGGCGAGCTGCTCGACTTCGGGCGGTTGCCGCACGACGTCGTCCAGGCCGCGCACGACTTCGCGCTCGCCGCGGGGAAGGGTCGCTGAGATGCCGTTGGTCGGCGGTCGCGGCGGACGCCCCGGTCTGATCGGTGCCGCGGCGCGCACCGCGGTGGTCGCGGGCACGGCGCAGGCCGTCGGTGGCCGCGTCGCCCACCGCCAGCAGCAGCGCTACGCCCAGGACGCCGCACCGCCTCCGCCGCCCGCGCCTCCGCCGGGTGTGCCGGCGCCTCCGGTCGATCCGACCGTCGCTCAGCTCCAGCAGTTGGGCGCCCTGCGCGACCAGGGAGTCCTCACCGAGGACGAGTTCGCGGCGAAGAAGGCCCAGGTCCTGGGCCTCTGACGGCGTCGCGGGGCGCGGCCGACACGGTGTGAGCCGCGCGTCGACGCGCAGCCTCAGCCCGGCGTCCGGCGACCAGCCCGCTCGGCGAAGTCGTCGAGCGCACGGAGAACGGTCGACGCCTGCCACAGTCGATCGCGCCGCCGGCCGCTGATCTCCTTGACCACGCCCGCCTCAGCGAGCTGGCGGAGCGCCCGCTGCGCGTTGGCGGACGTCGCCCCGAGCTCGCGCTGTACGAGGGCGGCATCGACGACCGGCTGGCGCACGAGCAGGTCGGCCAACCGCCAGGCGACCGCGTCGCGCCGGGCGACGATCATCTCGTCCCACGACGCTCGCACCGCGCGTAGCTCCTGGACCAGGGTCCGACCGTTGTGGAGGGCGAGGAACGTCGCCTCGGCGACGCGGGTGACGATCGGCGCGACGTCGCCCTGGCGGTAGGCCGTCAGCGTCGCGAAGTACGCCTCGGTGTCGGTCAGCAGGCCGGCCGACACGGGGACGGTCACGTTGCGGGTCAGGCCCTTCGCCCGCAGCATGGCGTGGATCAGGGCCCGGCCGGTTCTGCCGTTGCCGTCCAGGAACGGATGGATGGTCTCGAACTGCGCGTGCGCCACCGCGGCCTGGACCAGCACCGGCAGGTCGTCACGGCGCACGAAGGCGACGAGGTCGTCCACGGCCGCGCCGACGCGCTCATGGTGGGGCGGGACGAACGTCGCTCCGTGCGGGCCGTATCCGCTGCCGCCGATCCAGACCTGCTCCGCGCGCCAGCTTCCGGCGGCCTTCGGGTCGTGCTGATCCAGCAGTGCGGCGTGCATCTGCAGGATCGCGTCGCCGTCGAGACGGTCGGCCAGCGCGATCGCCGAACGCATCGCCCGCTCGTTGGCGACGATCAGCTCCGCGTTGCGCTTGCTCTCCTGGCCGATCTCGGCCAGCGCGATCGCTCGGGCCCCGGACGTCAGATGCTCAATCTGGGACGACGAAGCCGACTCGGACCGCAGCAGGATCGCGCCGAACGGGGCGACCTCGTGGCCGAGCTCGGCGTCGAACCGTGCGATCTCGGTCGACGCCTCGTCGGCCAGCGCGGACACGTCGGGAGATACCGCCACGTCGCGGGAGGCGATCGGCGCGACGACTGCGGCCTCGTACGGACCGGTGTGTCGGGCGCGCGCCGCCCGCGAGAAGGCCTCGGGCGGAAGCTTCGACCGCCAGGGGCGTGACTCGTAGGCCAGCGCGGGCCAGGCCGGAAGCGTCGGCGGACCGGCTTCGGGGTTTGGAGCATCGGAGCCCACGAACCGACACTAGCATCCGATAGTCACCTATCGGATGTTAAGCGGCGCTTACTAGCATCCGATAATCGATATCGGATGCTAACTGCGTCCGGACCGATCCGATCAGAACGACGCGAGTTGCGCGTCGCTGCGGGATCGCGCTTCCTCGGCGGTCGCCGGCGCCGCGCCACACCAATCGACTCCTCGTCCGGGTGGAGAATCGAGGAGTCGATCGGCGGTGCCATGGGCTGCGTTCGAGGTACCCGTGAGCGTGGTGGCATCGAGGAGTCGATTCGGGGTCCGGTGCGGGCGGACTGGCGGGCCGTCCGGGCGTCGCGGCGGATCAGATCCGGTCGAAGGCCCCGTGGCGGCCGAGCCCGGCGCTGAACCGGGTGGCGCCCTCGGTCGCGGCGGCGACCGTGCCGACCGCGCCGGCGAACTCCTGGTCGAGCGCGGCCGCCTCGTCGAGGTCGGCCTGGGCGATCGCGGACCGACGATCGGCGCGCAAGGTGACCTGCGGGAAGCGGGCGAGCTCGTGGGCCAGCTCGACGGCGGCGTCGAGGGCGGTCCCGCGCGGCACGACGCGGTTGACGAGGCCCATCCGCTCGGCTTCCTCGGCGCTCACCGGCCGGCCGGTGAGGATCATGTCCATCGCCCGGCTCTCGCCGATCAGCCGGGGCAGCCGGACGGTGCCGCCGTCGATCAGCGGCACGCCCCAGCGGCGGCAGAAGACCCCGAAGACGGCGTCGCGGTCGGCAACACGCAGGTCGCACCAGCAGGCCAGCTCGAGGCCACCGGCCACGGCGTGGCCGCTGACCGCCGCGATCACCGGCTTGTCCAGTCGCATCCGCGTCGGTCCCATCGGCCCGTCCCCGTCCGGCTCGAGACGGTTGGCGACGCCGGCCGACACGGCCTTCAGGTCGGCGCCAGCGCAGAAGTGCCCGCCGGTCCCGTAGAGCACCGCGACCGATGCACCGTCGTCTGCGTCGAACGCCCGGAACGCGTCGGCCAGGGCCTCGGCGGTCCCGCGATCGACGGCATTGCGCGCCTCGGGCCGGTCGATCCCGATCGTGGTGACCGGCCCGTCGTGGTCGATCCGAACCGTCTCGCCGGGGCCGTTCATACCCCGAGTCTAGAACGGCTCCGGCCCGGTGGGCGATGACCGGTCAGCCGGCCTCCACCACCGCCAGCGCCCGCTCGGCGAGCTCGGGGACGCCGGTCTCGAGCGCGTGGATGAACGGGTCCGTGGTGGTGCCCGAGAGGGCCCGCCGGTAGAACGACTCGAGCCCGACCGCCGCGCGCCAGAACGCGAACGCGGTGTACCAGGTGATGTCGGCAACCGAGCGTCCGGAGCGCTCGGCGTAGCGCTCGGCCAGCGCCGCCCGACCGGGGAAGTCTCCCGCCGCGATCGCGCCGGCCTCGGAGAGCAGCGTCCCGCGGGCGTCGCCGTGCTCGGGCCAGGTCGAGAGCAGCCAGCCGACGTCGCAGAGCGGATCGCCGGTCGTCGCCATCTCCCAGTCCAGGACTCCGAGCACCCGCGCCGGGCTCGTCGGTGCCCACATCACGTTCGCCGGCCGGAAGTCGCCATGGACGACCGCCACGTCGCTGGACTCGGGACGGTTCGCGTGCAGCCACGCGGTGACCTCGTCGATCGCCGCGATGTCGCGGGTCCGCAGTTCGTCCCAGATCGACCCGAACCGCCGCAGCTGCCGGCCCAGGTAGTCGCCGGGCCGACCGATCGCCGCGATCTCGGGCCGGGTCACGTCGATCGCGTGCAGATCGGCGAGCACGTCGACCATCCGGTGGGCGATCGCGGTGTGGCCGTCCGGGGTGTCGAGCTGCGCCGGCACGCTGTCGGTGATCACGTCGCCGACCAGCTCGTCCATCACGTAGAACGGCACGCCGAGCACGTCTTCGTCGTCGCACGCCAGCAACACCCGGGGCACCGGGACGGCGGTGGCGGAGAGCGCGTGGAGCACCTGCACCTCGCGCATCATGTCGTGCGCGGAAGCCTGGTACGGCGGCCGCGGCGGGCGGCGGAGCACGAACCGGCGGTCGCCGCGAGTGACGAGGAAGGTGACGTTGGAGTGCCCCTGGCCGATCAGCTGGGCCTCGATCTCGCCCGACCCGATGCCATGGGCGTCGAGCAGGGCCGCGAGTGGCTCGCGGACGATCAGCGGAGCGAGGGCCAGCGTGGCGGCCTGCTCGTGGGTGTCGACGATGATCGCCTGACCGTCGGCGGACCGGGCGCTCATGCTCCACCCACCCGCGCCGCGACGTCGGCCCAGTAGGGCTCACGCGCTACCGCCCGTTGCAGCTTGCCCGTCGCCGACCTCGGCAGCGCGTCGACGAAGTCGACCGAGGTGACCTTCTTGACGGTCCCGGCTCGCTCGCGGGTCAGCTCGATCAGCTCCGCCTCGTCGACCGACGCGCCCTCCTCGACGACCACGATCGCCTTCGGGGTCTCGCCCCAGCGCGGGTGGGGAACGCCGATCACGCAGGCGTCGGCGACGGCCGGGTGCGCGACCAGCGCCTCTTCGAGCTCGAGCGGCCAGACGTTGTAGCCGCCGGTGATGATCATGTCGTCCTTGCGGTCGGCCAGGTAGAGGAAACCGTCCTCGTCGAGCCAGCCCATGTCGCGCGTCAGCACGCTGCCGTCGGGGAGGAAGCGCGCGGCGGTGGCCTCCGGGTCCTCCCAGATCCCGCTCATCGCGCCGGGCGACTGGGCGGCGACCTCGCCGATCTCACCGTCGGGCACGGGCTGTCCGTCGTCGTCGACGATCGTGATCTTGACCATCGGCGACGCCCGCCCGACCGAGCGCAGCCGCCGGCGTTCCTTCTCCGTCCCGTCCGGGCGGTGCTGGTAGGGCAGCAGCATCGCCAGCGGCGCGACCTCGCTCTGCGCGTACATCTGGTGCAGGCACTCGCCGAACAGCTCGATCGCGCGGGTCATCGTGTCCGGGGCGATCGGCGCGCCGGCGTAGGTCAGGCAGCGGAGCGACGAGAGGTCGCGCTCCCAGACCGACGGCTCGTCGAGCGTCATCGCGATCATCGTCGGGACCATCGTGGTGTAGGTCGCGCGGCGGCTCTCGACCAGCTCGCCGAACCGGGCGCCGTCGAACCGCGGCATCGGCGTGATCGACGCGCCGACGGTCAGCATGCCCCAGAGGAAGGCGATCGCCAGGTGTGCGAGCGATCCGGCCGCGACGTAGGAGTCGCGCTCGTCGATCGCGGGCGTGGCCCAGCGCCAGCCGTCGTTGTACGCCTTCCAGCGGTCGACGGTGTGGAACATCGCCTTCGGCTTGCCGGTGGTGCCGCTGGAGAAGCGGATGATGTGGACGTCGTCGCCGCGGATCTCGCGCTTCGGGTCGGTCGGCCGCGCGTCCTCGAGCAGGGCGTCGTAGGCGATCGTTCCGGCGGGCGCGTCGCCGCCCATCACGATCACGTGCGCCAGGTTCGGCAACCGCTCCCGCCACGGCTCGATCCGGTCGAGCAGCGCGGCGTCGACGATCAGCACCCGGGCGTCGAGACGGTCGATCAGGTAGGCGTTGGTCTCGCCGGTGTAGTACGTGTAGAGCGTCGCCACCGGGGTGTTGCCCAGGGCGCAGGCCGCCGCGATCTCGACGGTCTCCAGGCGGTTGTCCGCCAGCACCGCGACCCGGTCGCGCGGCTGCACTCCCAGGTCCGCCAGCCCCGTCGCCAGCCGGCATGACCGGTCGTAGAGCTCGGTGTAGGCGATCTCTCGTCCCTCGAACCACACGGCGGTGTTCGCCGCGTAGCTGCGCGCCGATTGGCGCACGACCGTCGCAAAGTCCATGCGATCAGGATGGCCTGACCGTCGACCCGGGCCAATCGTCGTCCGGCAGAACCGGAAGCCCGGACGGCGGGGATCAGACCGCCGCGAAGCGGACCGTGCCGTCGTCTCCGTCGTGCATCCGTGCACGGCCGTCGGCGAGCAGCAGCTCGACGTGCCCGAGCACCTCCGACAGGGTCAGCGACGCCTGCGTGGTCGCCAGCGTGGGCCAGATCCGACGCGCCAGGTCGTGGGCGTTGCGTGGCCGGTCGTCGAGCAGGGCGTGGATCTCGTCGGCGCGGTCGCGCAGCCCGCGCAGCCGCGCGTCGATCAGCGGCCGGTGGTCGGCGAACGGGGCGCCGTGGCCGGGCAGCACGACATCGACCGCCATGGTGCGGGTCGCTGTCAGCGACCGGGCGTAGTCGACCAGCGCGCGGTTGCGGCGCACGTCCGCCGTTCCGTCGGTTCCGGTTCGCAGCGGCCGGGCGAAGGTCGCGTTCGACGAGACCTCGGGCAGCAGGTGGTCACCGGCGAAGAGGATCCCGTCGTCGGCGTGGTGGAGCACGATGTCGCTCTCGGAGTGCCCGGGACGCTCGTGGACGACGAAGCTCCCGCCGGCCAGGTCGATCGTGTCGCCGTCGGCGAGCGGGATCTCGACCGGGGTCGCGGCGCCCCAGACGTTGCGGGCCACGAACAGCTCGCCGAGCGCCACGATCACGTCCTCGCCGATGCCATGGGCCCGGTACGCCGCGGTCCGGAACGCCCGGTCGCGGCGGCGGGCGTCGTCGTAGTTCCGCAGGTAGTCCGCCGCTATGGCGGGCGCAGCGACCTGGGCGCCGGAGCGTGCCGCGATCCAGCCCGCCAGGCCGAAGTGGTCGTAGTGGTGGTGCGTCACCACGACCCGCTCCAGATCCTCGATCCGCACGCCGTGCGCGCCCAGTCCCGACTCGAGGGCGTCGAGCGTCGGCAGCAGCGCCGGGCCCGCGTCGACCAGCGTCAGCGGGCGGCCCCTCACCAGGTACACGGTGACCGGCCCGATCCCGAGCAGCGTCGGCAGTCGCAACGGCACGATCCCGGCGTCGCGCAGCCGTGGCTCGAGGGCGCGGGGGATGGCGGAGGGGTCCATGCCTGCCAGCCTCGCGCGTCGACCGGCCACCGCCGAACGGCCGTCCGATACTGCCGGATCGGCGTTGTCGGACACGGGGTCGGATCCCGAGGGTCGGACCCCGAATCGACGAGAAGGAGACAGGGATGAGTCGGACAGGGAAGATCTTGGCGGCCTGCGTGGTGCTGGCCGGTGCGGCGGGACTGACGGCGTGTGGCTCGGACGACGGCGGCGGCGGGGACGGCGCGGACGCGAAGGAGATCGTCGTCGGCACGATCATGCCGCTGTCAGGGCCGCAGGAGGCGCTGGCGAACTCCTACGACGGGATGCGCGCCGCGTTCGAGAAGGTCAACGAGGACGGCGGCATCGGCGGCCGTCCAATCCGGGTGGTCGTTCGCGACGACCAGTTCAACCCGGCACAGACGCCCAAGGCGGCCCGCGAGCTGGTCGACGGCGAGAACGTCGTGATGCTCTGCTCCAACCAGGGGTCCGGCACGCTCAAGGCGATCTCCCCGTACCTCAAGTCGAAGGGCGTCGGCTCGGTCGCGCAGAGCGGAGAGACCGACCTCTTCCCCGCGGACTCGACGGCGTTCCAGATGCTGACGCCCTACGACCAGGCCGCGGCGATGCTCGCCGAGCACTTCGTCAAGACCGAGAAGCTCACCCGGGTCGCGATCGCCTACACCAACGACGGGATCGGCGAACCGTTCCGCGAAGGCGCCGAGAAGCACCTGAAGACGCTCGGGATCGAGCCGGCGGCGGTCGTCTCGTTCAACGGCGCGTCCGCCGACCAGTCCGCGGTGGCGGCGAAGCTGCGCAGCTCGGGCGCCGAGGTGGTGCTCGTCAACCACGTCGCTCCGGTCGTCGCGCAGCTCGCACGGGCCACGGGCCGCGTCGGCTTCCGGCCGCGCTGGGGCGTCACCTACGCGGCGCAGAACAAGCAGCTCGCCAACCTCGGCGGATCCGCGCTGCGCGGTCGGGTGGTCTTCGCGACCCCGTTCCCGGTAGAGCAGGATCCGGTGCTGGCCGAGTACCGGGCCTCGATGAAGGAGCACTACCCGAGCACCGACGCCAGTGACTTCCTGACGATCGAGGGCTACGCCGCGGGCAAGGTCTGCGCCGGCGTGCTGGAGAAGGCGACCGAGGCTGCTGGCGGCAAGGCTCCGACGCGCGAGCAGGTGCTCGATGCGCTGAAGGACTACGAGCTCGACAGCGACGGGGTCCGCGGGCTGAAGTGGACGGCCGATGACCACACCGGTCCGCAGGGTCTGCAGCTGCTCGAGCTGCGGGGAACCCGGTTCGAGCAGATCGCGGACTTCGAGACGGCACCCCAGCTGTAAGGCACCCGTGGCGTCATCCGGGAGTGCCGGACGGCGCTGGCGGCCCCACCCTGGGGCGGGAAGGGTGGGGCCGATGACGACGCTCACCGCCGCGGATGACCTGCTCGTTGGAGAAGCGCCGGACGAGGGACCCGGCCGCTTCTTCGACCGCTTCTACTTCAACCTGCACGGCCCGGAGCCGCTGCCGCTGCTGATGCTCGGCGCCGGGGTCTACCCGGGGTCCGGCGTCGTCGACGGCTACGCGATCCGTGTCGCGCCGGGAATCCAGCGCAACGCCCGCTTCTCGACCCACGCGGAGCAGCTGCCGGTCGACACGGTCGGGCCGCTCTCGTGGGAGGTGCTCGAGCCGCTGAAGGCCTGGAGGCTGGTGCTCGGCCCGAACCCGACGGGCGCGGAGCTCGACGTGATCTGGCGGGCGCGCACGAATCCGTGGAACACCGAGCGGATCGTGATCGACGACGGGCGCGGCGGGAAGAGCGACTTCGGGCACTTCTTCCAGTCCGGGCGCTACGAGGGCGAGCTCCGGCTCGACGGCGAGCGTCACGTCGTGAACGGCTGGACCGGCCAGCGCGACCGCTCGCGCGGCGTCCGTCTGGTCAGCGCGGGTGGGGGTCTGCACATGTGGATCCAGGCGCAGTTCGAGGATTGCGTCGTCGCCGTGCTGTGGGACGAGGACCGCCAGCACGTCACCACCCAGATCGACGGCGCCGTGCTCGGCGTCGACGGCAACGACGACCGGATCGTCGACGGGCGCCACGACCTGGAGTTCGACGCCGGTCTGGACTTCGTCACCGGCACGATCGAGGTCGACACCGAGAGCGGCCGGACGCTGCGTCTGGAGTGCGACGGGCGGGCCGGCGGCGGGTTCCTGTCGGGCGGCGGGTACGGTGGGTGGCACGGCAAGCGTCACGGCGTCGACGTGCTCGAGCACGAGGTGTGGGAGCTCGGCGGTTCGATCACCCCGCGCACGCTCGACACGCCGCTGACCGATCGCCCCACCGCGTTCGTGCTCGACGGCGGCGAGCGCGGATCCGGCATCTTCGAGTTCGCCGTCACGCGCAGCCCCACCTACACCTACCGACCGACCTTCTAGGACCCTACGTGTACGGCCTCGCGGATCTCGCCCACCGCAACCGCAGCTCGGCGCTGCGCGACCTCGACAAGCCCGCGCTGATCTGCGGTGAGGAGCAGGTCACGTACGCCGAGCTCAGCCGGCGGGTCGAGCGGTTGGCCGCGGGACTCGCGGCCCACGGCTTCCGCCGCGGCGACCGCTGCGCGATCCTGCTGCGCAACCGTGTCGAGTGGCTGGAGCTGCTGTTCGCGGTCGCCCACCTGGGCGGTGTCAGCGTCCCGCTGAACTACCTGTTGAAGCCGGACGAGATCCGCTTCGCCGTCGAAGATTCCGGGTCGCGCTGGTTGGCCAGCGAGCAGACGCTATGGGACGGCGTCGCCCGGATCGCTCCCGAGCTGGACGACGTCACGCTGCTGACGGTCGACGCCCCGCAGAGCGGCGCGCGATGCTGGGCCGAGGTCACCGACGACGCGCACTCGGCGGTGCCGATGGTCGCGGTCTCGACCGACGAGCCGGCGATCTTCCAGTACACGTCGGGGACCACCGGCTTCCCGAAGGGCGCGGTGCACACCCACGGCACGGTGCTCTTCAACGCGGTCGCGCAGATCGTCGACCTGGAGGTCCGCGAGGACGACGTGCACCTGGTCGTCCCGGCGCTCTGCTGGTCGGCCGGCCTGCACTGCATCACGCTCGGCGCGCTCTGGCGGGGCGCCACCGTGGTGGTGCGGGAGACCGGCAACCTGACGGCGCCCGATCTCTGCGGCCTGATCGAGCGGCACCGCACGACCAGCGCGATGCTGGCCCCGTCGGTGCTGCGGATCGTGCTCGGCGATCCCCAGGCGCGTGACCACGACCTGTCGTCGATGCGGACGATCATCTCGGGCGGAGAGCCGGTCTCTCCGGAGCTGCTCGCGGAGATCCGCGCGGTGCTGCCCGGCGCGCGGCTGCTGCAGGGCTACGGGGTCTCGGAGTTCCCCGCCACGATGGCGTTTCTCGACGACGCCGAAGTGCTCGCTCGCCAGGGCGCGGCCGGCCGCGCGTCGATGCTCGCGACGATCCGGGTGGTCGACGGGACCGGCGCGGACGTGCCGGCGCGCGAGCACGGCGAGATCGTCGTGCGCGCCCCGAGCGTCAGCCCGCGGTACCACTCGGCGCCGGGCGACCCGGAGCGCTCCGCGGTCGTCGACGGCTGGCTCCACACCGGCGACCGCGGCTGGCTCGACGAGGACGGCTATCTGCACGTCGCCGGCCGGATCAGCGAGATGTACACCTCGGGCGGGCTGAACGTCTACCCGGCCGAGGTCGAGCGGGTGATCCTCGACCACCCGGACGTGGAGGAGGTCGCCGTGGTGGCGATTCCGCACGAGCGCTACGGGCAGACGGGGCGGGCGGTCGTCGTTCTGCGTGAGGGGGCCACGGTCACGGCGGAAGGCCTGGAGGCACGCTGCCGCGAGCAGCTCGCCAACTTCAAGCTCCCGCGCGAGTGGGTGCTGCGTACGGATCCGCTGCCCCGGACGGTCTCGGGGAAGATCCGCAAGTTCCTGCTCGGACCCGAGGTCGCGAAAACCTCTGACACAAAATCCAGACACCTTGTATGATTGTGCTCACGCCAAGGGCTTGATCCAGTCTGGACGCACGACCGAGGAAGGATGAACTCCGGTGCTCAACACCGTTACCCGGGTGGGCAAAGTGCTCAACCTCTTCACCCCCGAACGCCCCGAGTGGGGAGTGACGGAGGTCTCCGGTGCCCTGGAGCTTCCGAAGTCCAACGCGCACGAGATGCTCTCCAGCCTCGCGCACATCGGCCTGCTCGGCCGTACTCCGAGCGGACGCTACCGGCTCGGCTGGCGGCTGCTCGCGATGAGTCGCAACCTGACCGAGACCGACGGCTTCCAGCGTCAGGCGACCCGTGTCGTCGGCAGCCTCGCGACGCGTGTCGGCGAGGCCGCCAAGGTCGCGACCTGGGACGGCCGGTACATCGTCTGCGTCGTCAGCGCGGGTCAGCCCCAGGGCCAGACGCTGCCTGAGCGTGGGCCGGGGCTGCGACTCCCGGGTCACTCGACGGCGCTCGGCAAGCTGCTGATGGCGCAGTTGCCGTCTGCCGACATCGTCCACTGCGTCGCCGAGTACGGGCTGCCGGCCCACACCGAGCGCACGGTGGACACGTTCGAACGGCTCCAGACGCAGCTGGACGCGGCGCGGGACGAGTCGGTCGCGTTCGACCGCGAGGAGAGCCACGTCGGCGTCGCCTGTGTGGCCGCACCGGTGCGGGACGCCGAGGCCCGGGTGATCGCGGCGCTCAGCATCTCGATGAGCGCCGAGCGGTTGCGGCGCGCGGAGCCGCAGTTCGCCCGCGCGGTGACGGTCGCTGCCGAGCGGCTGTCGCAGATGCTGGTGCCCGTGACCGTCTGAGCGTCCCGAAGTTCCGGACACCGCGGGCGCTCGTCCCGTCGACCGGCGATGGTAGACACCGTGGAACGACGGTGGACACCGAACCGACCCCGACGAGACGAGCGGCACCCGTGACCGACCACGATCCACAGGCTGATCCCAGCGTCGTCGAGGACCAGGACGAGGCGGCACGCTGCGGCCGCCCGCCGCTGCTGGTCAGACGGACGGTCGAGGAGTATCTCGATCGCCAGGGGATCGGCAGTGGGCCGCTGCGCGCGCAGCGGATCGGCGGCGGCTACTCGAACATCACCTTCCTGGTCCAGCGCGACGGCTACCGCGCAGTGCTGCGCCGGCCGCCCCGGCCGCCGTTCCACCGGACCGCGCACGACGTCCTGCGGGAGGCGCGGATCCAGCGGGCACTCGAGTCGACCGACGCGCGCGTGCCGCGGATCCTCCACACCTGCACCGACCCGGCGGTGCTCGGGGTGCCGTTCTACCTGATGGAGGAGATCCCCGGCACGGTGATCACGTCGAGCTTCCCCGAGTCGCTCGACGACGCGTCGGGGCGCGTCGCGGTGGCCCACGAGCTGATCGACGCGCTCGTCGAGCTCCACGCGGTCGACACCGGCACGGCGCCGCGGCAGGAGCTCGACCGCGGGCCCGGATACGTCGACCGCCAGCTCCGGCGGTGGGGGTCGGTCTGGCGCGAGAACACGACGCGCGAGGTCCCGGGGATGGACGAGGTCGAGGCGTGGCTCCACCGCCACCGCCCGCCCGAGCCCGACGTGCGGACGATCGTCCACGGCGACTACCGCCTGGGCAACGTGGTCTTCGCCGGGGGCGCGCCCGCGCGGCTGCGCAGCATCCTCGACTGGGAGATCGGCACGGTCGGCGATCCGCTCGTCGACGTCGGCACGATCCTGATGAACTGGCCGGAGCCCGGCGAGGACTCGGGCACGCTGCTGTCGATGGCCGGCGCCGTCGCCCGTGGCGGGTCCCCGACTCGTGCCGACCTGATCGAACGCTACGCGGCCCGCTCCGGCCGGGCGGTCGACGATCTCGGGTGGTACGTCGTCTTCGCGTTCTGGCGCGCGGCGGTCGGGCTCGAGGTGATCTACGCCCGCCGGGTGCGGTACGGGATCGGGCCGAACGACCTCTTCCTGCTGAGCCTCTCGGTCGGCATCCCCGAGCTGATCAACCGGGCCCGCGAGACCGCGGCCGCCCACAGTCGACCCGGCTGATCCGCCCCGGTCTCGGGCCGTTCACGGTCCGGGAATCCCGGATTCGCCCGTCGTGGCGGGCGGACATCCGACAGTCCCGGACGACGGTTGGGCCCCCTCGACGGGCCTGCGAGGTTCGCCCCAATGCGGCCCCGCTCGTGGGCCTTCGACCGACCGAGGAGAGAGATCAGATGATCCGTTACGAGGGGGTAGGCCGAGCCCGGGCTCTGGGTCTGGCACTCGCAGCCGGTGCGGCACTGGCCGTCGCCGGGTGTGGTTCCGACAGCGAGGGTTCAAGCGGTTCCGGGGGCAACGACGGCGAGATCGTGATCGGCGCGTCCGGTCCGCTGACCGGCCCGGCGTCATCGCTGGCCGTGCTCTACGACGCGATGCGGGCGAAGATCGCCGAGGTCAACGAGGGCGGCGGAATCAACGGGCACCGCGTCCGGCTCGCGGTCCAGGACGACCAGCTGAATCCGGCCAACACCCCCGGCGTCGTGCGCCGGCTGGTCGAAGGCGAGAACGTCTCGATGATGTGCGGGTCCGCCGGCTCGCCGACCAACGTCGCGGTGCTGCCGTACCTCCAGGCCCGCAAGGTCGCGCTCGTTCCGGGCGCCGGCGGGTCGGACCTGGCCGCGCCCAACTCGTACCTGCCGATGCCGACGTACGAGCCGCTGGCCGCGAGCCTCGTGCAGTACGCCGCCGGCGAGGGCGAGGCCAAGAGCGTCGCGATCGCCTACAGCGACGACGCGGTCGGTGCTCCGACGCGGGCCGGCGCGCTCTGGCAGATGGAGCAGCAGGGGATGAAGCCGGCCGCTGAGGTCCGCTACAACCCGACGTCGCGCGACCAGAGCGCGGCCGCCGCGAAGCTCAAGGCCTCCGGGGCCGACTTCGTGATCGTCAACAACACCGCCCCGGTGCTGGCGCCGCTGATGAAGGCCGCCGCCAAGATCGGCTATCGGCCGACCTGGGGCGTGATGTGGCCCGCGCTCAACACCACGCTCGTCGAGCTCGTCGGTGACGCGCAGGCCGCGGACATCGTCTTCGCTTCGCCGTTCCGGCTCGGCGACGACGAGAAGTCGGCGCCGTTCCGCGAAGCGGTGACCAAGGAGAAGCCGGGAGTCGACACCAACGACACGATCGCGATGCTCGGCTGGGTCGCAGCGACGACCTGCACCGAGGTGCTGCGCCGCGCGATCGAAGCCAACGACGGTGAGATCCCGACCAGCGAACAGGTGATCGAGGCGATGCCGGGGTTCACCTACAACGACGACTTCGTGGCGAACATCGAGTGGACCGAGCAGGACCAGAGCACGAAGGGCGAAGGCGCGATCATCGGCGTTCGCGACGGCAAGTTCGTGGCGCTGACCGAGCCCGCTCCGCTGCCGGACGCCCCGATCAAGTCGGAGAGCTAGGCCGGCCATGGATCTCCTGCAGACGAGCATCGTCTCCGGCGTCGTGAGCGGCATGCTCTACGCGCTCGCCGGGGTCGCGCTCGTGGTCATCTACCGCGTTTCGGGATACGTCTCGTTCGCGCAGGGGGACATCGCCGCCGTGGCGCTGTTCCTCGGATACTTCCTGTACGAGGGAGGCACGCCGTACCTGCTCGTTGCGGCGATCGTCGTGGCGACGGGTGCCGTGCTCGGCGGACTGATCGGCCGGTTCATCGTGATTCCGATGGAACGCTTCGGATTGTTGGCGGCGGCGATGGCGACGATTGCCGTGGCCATTCTCCTGCAAGGGCTGGAGGGTGCGGCGTTCGGCGGTGAAGCACGGGCGTTCCCGTCTGCGGGAGAGGGCACGGCGTTCACCGTCGGTCCCGTCGGCCTCTCGTGGGCTGACGTGGCGTCGTTCGTCGTCTGCGGTCTGATCGTCGCCGTGCTGGCGGCGGCCTTCAAGTACACGCGGGCCGGCGTCGCGATGCGCGCGGTCCACGACAACCCCGCCGCAGCCGAGGTGCTCGGGATCCGCGCGGTCACGCTGAAGCGCGTCGCCTGGATCGTCTCGGGCGCGCTCGCCGGCGTGGTCGGGCTGTTCATCGCCCCGATCTACTCGCTGACGCCGATGAGCATCAACGCGTTGCTCGTCTACGGCTTCGCGGCGATCGTCGTCGGTGGCTTCGACTCGATCGTCGGCGCGGTGATCTCCGGCATCGTGATCGGCATCGCGACCAACCTGACGGCGGCCTACATCAGCGCCGACCTGGTCACGACGTCGCTGTTCGCGTTGCTCGTGCTGGTGCTGCTGTTCCGGCCCCAGGGCATGTTCGGCAAGCGACCGATGGTGCGCGTATGAGCTCTGAGACGACGACCCCCGACCGCGCCCCGACCCTGGCCGGTCGCGCCACCCGCCTGCGGGTGTCGGCGACCACCGGGCGCGGCCCGCTGCTGACGGGTCGGCTGGCGATCATCGCGGTCGTCGCGCTGATCGTGCTGCTGCTCGGCATCAACGGGACATCGACGCTGCGGTACTCGCTGGTGATCGGCGTGATCTACGCGATCGCGATCCTCGGCAACAACGCGATCCTCGCGACGCTCGGCGAGATCAACCTCGCTGCCGGTGCCTTCATGGCGGTCGGCGCGTACACCGCGGCCTACACGCTGTCCAAGGGCTGGGCGCTGCCGACCGCGCTGCTGGCGGTGATCGCCGTGAGCGCGGTGGTCGGCGTGCTGATCGCGATCCCGACGGTCCGATTGACCGGACTGTTCACGGCGTTGGCGACCTTCGCCCTCGCCTATGCGGTCCCCGACCTGGCGCTCGCGCTGAAGAGCATCACCGGCGGCGACGCCGGGATCTCCGTGATGCCGCAGATGGTCGGCGGTGAGCTGATCGACGGCTCCTCCACGCTGATGCTGGTGTCGATCGTCGGACTGTTCCTGCTGCTCGCGGCGTTGAGCCTGGTGATCTTCGGTCGCGGACCGGGGGCCCAACTGCTCACGGTGGGCGAGGCTCCGCACGCTGCGGCGTCGTTCGGCCTGCGTTCGACCTGGCTGAAGATCGCGGTCTGGACCTGGGCGGCGGTGCTCGGCGGGATCGCCGGCGCGGCCTACGCGATGGCGGTCGGCTTCCTCAACCCGACGATCTTCATCCTCTTCCTCTCGATCTCGCTGCTGGCGGGCACGTTGGTCGGCGGCGCGCGCAGCACCCTGGGAGCGTTGCTCGCCGGGCTGCTGGTCGGCGCCCTGCCGCCGAACATCCAATCGGTCGTGCCGGCTTCGGCGACCGGCGCAGTCTTCGGCTCGGTGTTGCTGCTCGCGTTGCTCGCCGGTTCCGGCGGGATCGGCGCGCTGCTCGAGCGCCTGGCCCTGACCCCCCTGCTGCGGAGGCGGACGACATGACGACGATGATCACCACGGAGACCCTGGCGGGCAGCGGGATCGGGATGGACTTCGGGGGCGTCAAGGCGCTCGCCGACGTCGACGTCTCGCTGTCGCCGGGGTCCCGGCTGGGCCTGATCGGCCCGAACGGATCCGGCAAGACGACGCTGCTCAACGTGCTCAGCGGCGTCTACCGCCCGACGGCGGGAACGATCCAGCTCGGCGAGCGGGAGATCACCTCGCTGTCCCCGGGCGCCCGCGGGCGGCTCGGGATCGTCCGGACGTTCCAGCATCCGCAGCTGGCCGCGAGCCTCTCGGTGCGCGAGAACGTCGAGCTCGGCGCGCGACTGGCGCGCAAGGTCCACGGGCGCAAGCACCGACCCGACCTGGACGCGGCGCTCGAGGAGTTCGGCTGCGCCGACTACGCGGACGGCCTGCCGGACGAGGTCCCCTACGGGGTGCGCAAGATGGCCGAGATCGCCCGCGCGGTGGTCGTCGACGGCCCGGTGCTGCTGCTCGACGAGCCGGCGGCCGGACTGAGCCGCGAGGAGCGCGACGAGCTGATCAGCGCGCTGCAGGCGTTGCGAGAACGACGACCCGAGCTGGCGCTCTGCCTGGTCGAGCACGACGTTCGGCTGGTCGCTGCGCTCTGCGACGAGCTGCTCGTGCTCGCCACGGGCCGCAAGCTCGCTCACGGTGAGACCGCCGAGGTCCTGCGCGACGAGCAGGTGCGCGCCGCGTACCTCGGCGAGCAGTCGCACACCGGCGATTCCGGTGCCGCTCCGGCACCGACCGAGGGAGGGACGATCTGATGCTCGAGGTTCGAGGTCTGACCGCGGGCTATCGCCCGGGCGTGACCGTCGTCGACGACGTCGATCTGCGGGTCGGCGACGGCGCCGCGGTCGGCGTGATCGGTCGGAACGGCGCCGGCAAGACCTGCCTCGCGCAGGCGCTGTCGGGCACGCTCCGCGCGACCGCGGGGTCGATCACGCTGGACGACAAGGAGCTGACCCGGCTGGACACGCGCGGTCGTGTCCGGGCCCGGGTGTCGCACGTCCCGGAGGGACGGTTGGTGTTCAAGGACCTGACCGTCCAGGAGAACCTGGAGATGGCGGCCTACGGCGCCGGGCTGAAGCTGACGCCCGAGCGGCTGGCCGCTGTGCGCGAGACGTTCCCGATCCTCGCCGACAAGGCGACCCACCGGGCCGGCGGGATGTCCGGCGGCGAGCAGCAGTGGCTCGCGATCGGCCGGGCGCTTGTCCAGGAGCCGCGGGCGATCGTGCTCGACGAGCCTTCGCTGGGCCTGTCGCCGGTGGCGATCGACGCGCTTGCACTGGCGCTGGTGCGGATCCGGGACCAGGGCGCGGCGCTGGTGCTGATGGAGCAGAACCCGCACCTGCTGCGCGAGGTCTGCGGCGAGGTCCTGCTGCTCGACCAGGGACGCGTCAGCGAGTCTCTCGACGGTGAGGCCGGCGAGCAGCTGGTTGCGGAGGCGTACTTCGGCGGCTAGTGCTTCTGACCGGGCCGACCGCGCGTGGAGCGTGGCCGGCCCGGCTGGGTGCGTGTCGGGCCACGCTGATCCGGCGTCGGTCGGCGCGGCCGGCTAGGCCGAGCCGATCCCCATCCCGCCCGAGACGCCGAGGTTCTCGCCGGTGATGAATCCGGCCTGCTCGGACGCGAGGAACGCGGCGGCTGCCGCGACTTCGGACGGCTCGCCCAGCCGGCCCAGCAGCGTCCCGGCCTGCATCGCGGCGACCATCTTGAGGCCGAGTTCGCCCTGGGCCCGGACCTGATCCATCAGCGGCGTCTCGATCGGACCGACCGCGATCGTGTTCGCGGTGACCCTGAACCGTGCGTTCTCGCGGGCGATCGACTTGGTGAACGCGACGACCCCGCCTTTGGTCGCGGCGTAGGCGGCGTTGCCCGACGACCCGATCCGTCCGGCCTCGGACCCGACGTTGACGATCCGCCCGTAGCGCGCGGCCTGCATCGCCGGAAGCACCGCCTGCGTGCAGGCGAACGTCCCCAGCAGGTTGACGTCGACCACGCGGCGCCAGCGCTCCGGCGTGGTCTCGGTGAACCAGCCGGGATCGTCGAACCCCGCGTTGTTGACGAGGATCTCGAACGGGCCCGCTCGGTCGATCTCGGCCTGCACGGCGTCGAAGTCGGAGACGTCGACCGCGATCGCCGTCCCGTCGATCTCGTCGGCCACGGTTTCGGCCACGTCCAGGGTGCGGTCGACGATCGTCACGGCCGCGCCCTCGGCCGCCAACCGGCGTGCGATCGCCTCACCGATGCCCTGAGCTCCACCGGTGACCAGCGCCGTGCGTCCGTTCAGCATTCCCATCCTTGAACTATACGTCAGGACAACATGTCTGAGGTCGCGAGTGCTCTCGATACGTCATCATCAGCACGGGTTGACCAGACGGTATGTTGTGATGATGGGATCTCGGCACGCACAGGTGGGGACTGGCAGCGACGTCGCGTCGGCGCCAGAGGTGATCGTGCTGCCGACTCCGTACGGGATCGGACCGGTCAACACGTACCTCGTGCGCAGTGATCCGCTGACCCTCGTCGACTGCGGGCCGGCCACGACCCATGCGCTCGAAGCACTCGAGCTCGGCCTGGCCGCGCACGGTCACCGGATCGAGGACCTCGAGCGGGTCGTGGTGACGCACCACCACGGCGACCACTTCGGGCTCGCCGCGTCGATCGCACGGCGCTCGGGCGCGGAAGTCTGTGCCTTCGCGGGGATCGCCGGCTGGCTGGAGGATTACGACGCGCGAACCCGGGACGAGATGCGGTTCATCGAGCAGAAGCTCGTCCGCCACGGGCTTCCCGAGGAGGTCGCCATGGGCTGCCGCGCCACCGACGCGCTGATGGCCGCGTTCGGTTCGCCGGTCCACGTCGACCGGCCGCTGCGGGACGGCGACCGACTGGAGTTCTCCGACCGCGTCTGGCTTGCGCACCACCGGCCCGGGCACTCGACGAGCGACATGGTCTTCCACGACCCGGACCGCCGCGAGCTGCTGGGCGGCGACCATCTGCTCGCGCACGTGTCGTCCAACGCGCTGATCGCGGAGCCGCTGCTCGAATCGGACCAGCGCGCCGACCCAACGGGTCGGCTGACGCCGCTGCGGACCTACTTCGGGTCGCTCGCACAGACCCGCGCGATGGATCTGGACCGGGTGCTGCCCGGTCACGGGTCGCCGCTCACGGGCCACCGCGAGCTGATCGACCAGCGAATCGTCGACCGCGACCGGCGGCTCGACCGGATCGCGGACGAGGTCGCGGCCGGCCGCACCACCGCCTTCGCCGTCGGACGGGCGATCTGGGGTCGGACCGCCCTGGTCCAGGTCCACCTGGTGATGTCCGAGGTCCTCGGCCACCTCGAGCAGCTGGAGGTCGAGGGCCGGATCCGCGTGATCGAGACCCCAGACGGCCGTGTCGAGCTGGCGCCGGTCTGAGGTCGTCCACGAGCCGTCGGCGCGTGGCAGGGGCGATCAGCCAGACCAGAGTCCGCACAGCGGCACCGCGGCGAGCCGGTCCCCGAACGGGACGGTGCTCGCCCCGGTGTAGAGCACCGCTCCGCCGGCGAACCGCTCCCCGAGCTTCGCCCGCAGGTGCTTCAGGCCGCGGACGTCCCGCTCGGTCACGGTGGCTGCGGCCTTGACCTCGATGCCGCACACCGTCCCGTCCCGGTACTCGAGCACGAGGTCGATCTCTCGCTGGTCGCGGTCGCGGAAGTGGAACAACGTCGGCCGCTCCTCGAGCCATGAGATCTGGCGTTCGAGCTCCGTGGCGGCGCGGCAATCAGTCCCCGTCCGGCCCCGCCACCACGCCGTCGTCGTGGAGGCGGCCGATCTCGGCTGGAGAGAGGCCGGCGACGTCGGCGAGGACCTGCTCGGTGTGCTCGCCGAGCAGCGGGGCGCGGCGGACGGGGACGCGTTGTGCGGCCGAGAAGTCGAGCGGCGATGCGGGGGCGAGGTAGCGGCCGACGCCGGGCTGGTCGATCTCGCCGAACATCGGGTTGGCGGTGGACGCGCGGGGGTCCTCGTCGATCAGCTGGCGGAACGTCTGGTACGGCCCCCACGAGACGTTGGTGCCCTCGAAGGTCTGGCGGATCGTGGCGAGGTCTCGGCCGGCGAACCACGGCCGCAGCAGCGCGGCGATCAGGTCGCGGCCCTCGAACCGTCCGGTCTCGGTGCTGAGGTCGTGGCCGGTGACGGTCTCGATGCTGGCGCACGCTTCGCCGATTTCGGTCACGTCGCGCAGCGCCTGCCACTGGCGTGGGGTGAGGGCGACGACCATCACGCGGCGGCCGTCGCGCGTCTCGAAGTCGTGGCCGAAGGCGCCGTAGAGGTAGTTGCCGTCCTTGGGGGTGTCGCGGCCGCCGAGCTGTGCCTCAGCGATCCGGCCGAGGTTGCCGACCATCGCGAAGGCGACGTCGGAGAGGGCGAGTTCGACGAGCGATCCTTCGCCGGTGCGGGTGCGGTGGCGTTCGGCGGCGAGCAGCCCGACGGCGGCGAGGGTGCCCATCGCGACGTCCCAGGCGGGCAGCACGCTGTTGAGCGGCTCGGACATGTTGCGCGGTCCGGTCGCCCACGGGAAGCCGGTGGCGGGGTTGACCGTGTAGTCGACTTCGCTGGTGCCGTCGGGGTTGCCGGTCAGGGCGACCATCACCAGGTCGTCGCGGACGGCCTTCAGCCGTTCGTGGGCGAGCCAGCCGCGGGCGGGGAAGTTGGTCAGGAACAGTCCGGCGTCGGGGCCGGGGGCGCCGACCAGCCGCTCGACGATCTCGCGGCCCTCGGGGCGGCGCAGGTCGAGCTGGATCGAGCGCTTGCCTTTGTTGAGGCCGGACCAGAACAGGCTCTGGCCGTCGGCGGCGAGCGGCCAGCGGGCGTGGTCGAGGCCGCCGCCGATCTGGTCGAAGCGGATCACGTCCGCGCCGAGCTGGGCCAAGGTCATGCCGCCCAAGGGTGCCGCGACGAACGCGGAGCCCTCGACGATCCGCAGCCCCTGGAGGATCCCGGGCGCGCTCATGCCATCACTCCGACCAGGCGCCAGTCGAGCACGTCGGTCGGCTCCGACCCCGGGTCGCCGGTGCTGCGTAGTCGGCAGCGCAGCCGGACCAGTCCGCCGCCAGCGTCCAGCGGCTGCCGGTCGGTGACCTCGACCTCGCCGTGAAGGGTGTCGCTCTCGTGCACGGGACCGAGGTGGTCGCAGCGCTCCCAGCCGGCGATCGTCACAACGTTGGGCAGTGTCCGCGCGATCTGGGCGGCGGCGATCCCGATCGTGTGCCCGCCGTAGACCAGCCGCCGTCCACCCGCGGCCGCGGCGTCGTGATGGGCTCCGGCGACGTTCAGGGTCAGCCGCGCCAGCTCGGGTGCGCTCGAGACCACGTCACCGGCGGAGGGGGCGAGTCGGTCGCCGACCTGAACCTGGGCAAAGTGCGGGCCGTTCGGCGCGGCGGCCCGGAATGCGGCCAGGTCCCACTCCGCGGTCAGCCGTTCGAGTGCGGAGTCGTCGAGGCCGTCGGGGACGCTCTGCACGTCGTCGGCGTGGCCAGTATCGGCGGCTTCGTCGCGCAGCGGCAGCATCGCGCAGCGGCGGAAGTCCAGCACGGTGCGGTCGTCCTGGTCGACGGTCCGCATGTGCAGCACGGCCAGGCCGGTCGGCGGGCGTCCCTCGCGGCGGGTGTTCTGCTTGAGGCCCTCGACGGTGGTGATCGTCCGCAGCGTGTCGCCCACGCGGACCGCCCGGTGGAACGCGAGCCCGCGGTAGAACAGGTTGGCCACTACGCGCTGGGTGACCTGGGTCGACTGGCCGATCGCCAGGTCGCAGACCAGCTGCGGGTGCGCGAGCGGTGCCCCGCCGGTCACCCGCCGGCTCAGGCCGTCGTCGAGCGGCAGTCGCAGCCGGTCCCCGACGATCGACTGGTGGACGGCTGCGAGGCCGTCGGAGATCGTGATCGTCGGCGCGTCGTCGAGGACGTCGCCGGGTTGCAGGTCCTCGAACCACGGGGCGGTGCGCATGGTCGCGACAATAATTCCAAACGTGTCGACCGGACAAGTAGGCTGGGCACATTGTCCAGACTGTTGGGTGGCCGCCGACGGCCGCCTTCCGGAGAGCGGAGAGATGTATGGGAATTGACTTCGGCGACATGATTCGCCGGGCCGCCGCGAGCTTCGGCGAGCGCACCGCCGTCACCTGCGGCGAGTTCGAGCAGAGCTTCACGGAGCTGCGCGACCGCAGCTTCCGCCTGGCCAACGCGCTGTCAGCGCACGGGCTGGCGTTCGGGGACCGGGTCGCCCTGCTCGGCCCGAACGGTCCGTGGACGGTCGAGCAGACCGTCGGCGTGGCGATGGGCGGGTTCGTTCGGTCGGGCCTCTACGCCCACCAGACCGGTGAGGTCAACGGCTACCTGCTGGAGCGGATCGACGCCCGCGCGCTGATCGTCCACGCCGACCTGGTCGACGCGATCCGTCCCTACGCCGCCGACGTCGACGGCCTGGACCTGATCGTCGTCTACGGCGGCGATCCCGGTCCCGGTGAGCTGGCCTACGAGGCCTTCGTCGCGTCCGGCGCGCCGGACGACCCGCAGGTGCGGACCGGCGACGACGACCTCCACGTGATCCGCTTCTCGGCCGGCACCACCGGTCGGCCCAAGGGAATCGTCCACACGGTCGACGCCTGGCGGCGGATGGGCGACGAGTTCGCCTGGGTCACGCCGACGATCGACGATCGCGACGCGTACCTGGCCGTCGGTCCGCTGACCCACGCCGCCGTCGTGGTGCTCTGGCCGATGCTGCGCGTGGGCGGGCGGATCGTCGTCGTCGAGAAGTTCGACCCGGAGCTCGTCCTCGACCAGATCGAGCGTGAGCGACCGACCTTCACGATGATCGTGCCGACGATGATGCAGGCGCTGGCCGCGCACCCGGGTGCCCGTGAGCGGGACCTCTCGAGCCTGCGCTGCGTCAGCTACGCCGCCTCGCCGATCAGTCCCGCGACGATGACCGCGTCGCTCGAGCTGTTCGGTCCCGACGTGCTGCACCAGTGGTACGCCCAGAGCGAGAACGTGCCGCTGACCATGCTGCTGCCGCACGAGCACCGCCCGAACGGCACCGAGGCGGAGCAGCGTCGCTCGTCCTCGGTCGGTCGTCCCACGCCGAACACCGTGATCCGCTTCGTCGACGACGAGGGCAAGGACGTCCCGGAGGGCGAGATCGGCGAGATCGCGGTGCGCACCCCGGGGTCGATGAGCTTCCAGTGGAAGGATCCGGAGGGCACCGCCGAGCGCACGCTCGACGACGGGTGCATCCTGACCCGCGACATGGGCTACATGGACGCCGAGGGCTACGTCCACCTGGCCGACCGCAAGGAGGACATGATCATCTCCGGCGGCTACAACGTCTGGCCCGCGGCGCTCGAGCAGGCGCTGGTCACGCACGACGCCGTCGCGGAGGCCTGCGTCGTCGGCGTCCCGCACGAGCGCTGGGGCGAGACGCCGGTCGCCGTCGTGGTCGTCGAGTCGGGTGCCACGGCCACCGAGGAGGAGCTGATCGCGTTGACCCGCGAGCGCGTCGGATCGGTCCAGAAGGTCACGCGGGTCGAGTTCGCCGAGGAGCTGCCGAAGTCCGCGCTGGGCAAGGTGCTCCGGCGTGAGGTCCGCGAGCGCTTCTGGGCCGACCGTTCCGAGCGGGTCGCCGGTGCCTGAGCCGCGGGACCGGACGGTCGAGCAACTCGCCCGCACGCTCTACCCGGCGCTGGCCGCTGGCGACGGCGCCGCGGTCGCGGCCCTGCTCGACGACGGCTTCGTCCAGGAGCTCGCGCCGGGCTTGCCGGGCGGGATCGGCGGACGCCGCGTGGGTGCCGATGTGGCGCTGCGCGAGGGCTGGTGGGCGATCGGGCGGGCCTACGCGGTCGCCGCGCAGCCGGAGCAGTGGATCCCCTGCGCGGACGGGCGGCTGCTCGTGCGTGGCCGGTACGTCGGCACGGTCCGCGGCGGCGACGTCGGCTTCGACGCCGAGTTCAGTCACCTCTGGACGGCCGCCGACGGGCGGCTGACCGCGCTCTGGCAGCTGACCGACACCGCTCGCTGGCCGTCGGTCGGTGGCTGAGCAGGTCGACTGTTCGCGTTAGTCGGACGCCGCGGGTCACCGCGGCGCGCCCGGCCTACGCTGAGGCATGGATTCGCTTCCCCTTTCCGACGTTCGGGTTCTCGATCTCACGCGGCTGCTGCCCGGGGGCCTGGCGACGATGATGCTGGCCGACCACGGCGCCGAGGTGATCAAGGTCGAGGACACCCGGATCGGCGACTACGCCCGCTGGATCGCGCCGATCGGGCCGGGGGAGGACCGCAGCGCCGCGGGTGCGACCTTCCTCTCGACCAACCGCAACAAGCGGTCGGTGCGGATCGACCTGAAGTCGGCTGAGGGCGTCGCGGTCTTCGAGCGGCTGGTCGGGCAGGCCGACGTGATCGTGGAGTCGTTCCGGCCGGGCGTGATGGATCGGCTCGGCCTCGGATACGACCGGCTGCGCGAGCTGCGTCCTGGGGTCATCCTCTGCTCGATCTCGGGCTACGGCCAGGACGGTGCGTACCGGCACCGCGCCGGGCACGACATCAACTACACCGCGCTGACCGGGGTGCTCGACCTGGGCGGCGAACGCGGCGGCGCGCCCGCGATCCCCGCGGCGCAGATCGCGGACGTCGGCGGCGGCACCTTTCCCGCCGTGACGGCGATCCTGATCGCGTTGCGGCACCGCGACCGGACCGGCGACGGGCAGCACCTGGATGTCTCGATGGCCCACGGAGCCTTGACCTGGCTGACGCTCGAAGCCGCGATCGGCGGACTCGACGGGCCCGCGGCCCGCGGCGACACCACCCTGACCGGACGGTACGTCAGCTACCGCGTCTACCGCTGCGCGGACGGCTACGTCTCGTTCGGCGCGCTCGAGTCGCAGTTCTGGTCGGCGTTCTGCCGCGGGATCGATCGCGAGGATCTGTTGGGTTGCGGGTACGACCAGGTGGGCTCGGCCACGCACCGCGAGCTCGAGCTGATCTTCTCCGGGCGCACGCGTGCCCAGTGGGCGGCGTTCGCCGACGAGCACGACTGCTGCCTGGAGCCGGTCCTCGACCTGACCGAGGCGCTTGGGTCCGATCTGGTCCGCGAACGGGGGATGCTGCTGGAGCCCGCCGACGGCGACGCGGTGCGCGAGCTCGGCCCGTCGGTGCGGATGAGCGCGCTCCCGACGGATCCGCGCCGCCGACCGGCGCCCGGATACGGCGAGCACACCCGCGAGGTGCTCCGCGAGGCGGGCATCGCGGAGGACGAGATCGAGGCCGCGATCGCCACGGGCGCGATCGCGGAGTGGGATCCCGAGGCCGGGCCGGCCGAAGCGCCGATGCCCTGACCGGGATCCGGGTCCGCGGGGCCACCCGGTCGAGGTTGTGCAGGCAGGACGTGCACCACCACGACCGGTCGGGTCAGGAACGCGCTGCGGCGTCCTCCGACGTCGCGCCGTCGCCGTGCAGCGCCATCACCATCTCGGCCGCGGACTTGCCGGTCTTGGCGCAGGCCTGCATGCCGCCGTCGGCGTACTCGCGGACGGCGTCGCCGACGTTGAACAGGTTGACCAGCGGCGTCTCCTGCGGGACGTCGCGGCCGGCGATCGTGCGCTGGGCGGGAAAGTCGCCCTGCATCACGCGGGTCGACAGCATCTTGACCCGGTCGTCGAACCCGGGGAACTCGTCCCGCAGGTCCTGGTGGGCCGCCTCGATCGCCGCGGCCTCGTCGAACGCCCCGATCGACGGGTTCGGAACGCCGTAACAGACGTAGAGGTTCCAGCCCTCGGGGGCCAGCTCGGGGCAGGTGGCGGTCAGGTTCGCCATGTTGCAGATCGACCGCGAGACGCCGAAGGTGATCAGCCCCGGGGCGTCGATCAGCTCCTCCTGCGACGCGAAGTTGAAGACGATGTTGGCGGTCGGGACCACGTCGCGCTCGATCTGCGTCAGGTAGTCCGGATCGAAGTGCTCGCGGCCGGCCAGCGCCACGGTCGCGTGGGGGCCGACGTTGGAGACGACGACGCCGACGTCGACCTGGACGGTCTCGCCGCCGGGCCGCTCGATCGAGGCGCCGGTCACGCGGTCCCCGTCGACGCGCAGCGCGGTCACCTTGGTGTCGGTCCAGACCGTTCCCCCCTGACGCTCGACGACGTCGGCCAGGCCCTGCATCAGGCCGCCGGTGCCGTTGGGGGAGAAGCCGAACGCGCGGAACGCGCCCTTCTGCGTCAGGTAGGTCAGGAACGCCTTGGCCGAGACCTCGCTCGAGTTCAGGGCGAAGATCGCCGCCGCCATGTTGCGGAAGATCGCGTGGATCGTGTCGTTCTTCGTGTACTTGGCGATCCACTGCTCGAGCGTCAGCTGCTCGTGCTCGAACTCGTTCTTGCCGGCCTTGCCCATGTCACCGAGCAGCCCGGCGCCCTTCTTGGTCACGCCGTTGACGAGCTTGCCGAGGCCGCCCTTCGAGAGGTCGCGGTTCTTGCCGTTCAGGCGGTAGAGCGTGGCGGGCTCGGGGATTCGGATGTCCCACGGGGCGCCGACCTCGCGGAACGTCTCCTCGAGCACCCCGCCGTACTCGACGGCGATCCCGCCGACGTTGACGGTGAAGCCCTCCTCGGTCACCGACGACGCGCGTCCCCCGACGCGGTCGCGCGATTCGACCAGCAGCACCCGGTAGCCGTGGTGCGCGAGGCGCGCGGCGGCCGACAGGCCGCCGACCCCCGATCCGATGACGAGCGCGTCGTAGCGTTCCGGCGTCGTGTTCATCTCGTGATGCTCCGTTCGTGTTCTGGTGTGCGGGCCGGCGCCGAAGGCGCGGCCCGCAGTGCGCACCGCAGGGCTCGTGGGCGCGCGACCGTGTGCTCCACCCAAGCAGCGGGTGGGCCGCAGGTCGTCGGCTGTCCGCCATGGCCGGACGGACGAGCCGACGCGGGGTGCGGCTACTGCGCGTAGCGCTTGAGGAGTCCCTTGGCGATCCCCATCCGCTGGATGTCGCTGGTGCCCTCGCCGATCAACAGCAGCGGTGCGTCGCGGTAGATCCGCTCGATCTCGTACTCCTTCGAGAACCCGAACCCACCGTGGATCCGCAACGAGTCCTCGGCGTTCTTGTGCCCCGCCTCGGATGCGGCGAGCTTGGCCATCGCCGCCTCGGTGTCCGACCGCTCGCCCTTGTCCTTCAACTCCGCCGCCCGGTACGTCAAGAGGCGCGCGCCCTCCAGCCGGGTGTACATGTCGGCCAGCTTCTCCTGCACCAGCTGGTGCTGGGCGATCGGCTTGCCGAATGTCTCGCGCTCCTGCGCGTAGCGAATCGCCAGCTCGAAGGCGCGCTGCGCGACGCCGACGCCACGCGCCGCGACGTTGACGCGGCCGACCTCCAGCGAGTCCATCATCTGCTTGAACCCGGCGTTCAGCCCGGCCTCACCACCGAGGATCTGATCGGCGCCCAGCTTGTAGCCGTCGAAGACGAGCTCGGTGGACTCGACGCCCTTGTAGCCCATCTTCTTGATCTTCGGCGGAACGACGAACCCGGCGTAGTCGCCGGTGTTGACCTCGACTCCCGGCTCCTTCTCGCAGATGAAGCACGTCATCCCCTGGTACTTCGGGCGCGCGTCGGGATCGGTCACCACCAACACGAACACCAGACCCGACATCAGGCCGTTGGTGACCCACAGCTTCTGGCCGTTGATCTCGTACCGACCATCC
>JBQGEK010000238.1:0-4374 GCA_052039575.1 Patulibacter sp.
CGTCGAGGCGATGGCGTCGACGCAGGGCCACACGCAGTCGCTGCACACCAACGCGCTCGACGAGGCGCTGGCGCTGCCGACCGACTTCAGCGCGCGGATCGCCCGCAACACCCAGCTGTTCCTGCAGCAGGAGTCGGGCACGACCGATGTGATCGACCCGTGGGGCGGCAGCTACTACGTCGAGCGGCTGACCGCCGAGCTCGCCGAGCGGGCGCTTGCCCACATCCGCGAGATCCAGGATCTCGGCGGCATGACCAAGGCGATCGAGGCCGGCGTGCCGAAGCTGCGGATCGAGGAGTCTGCTGCCCGCACCCAGGCGCGGATCGACTCCGGTCAGCAGACGCTGGTCGGCGTCAACAAGTACCGCCCGAAGATCGACGAGCAGATCGACGTGCTCAAGGTCGACAACCACGGCGTGCGCGCGCAGCAGATCGCCAAGCTCGAGCGGTTGCGGGCCGAGCGCGACGAGGCACGGACCCAAGCGGCGCTGCAGGCGCTGACGCACGGGGCCGAGCAGCAGAGCCGCGGTGCGTCGTCGGAGGAGTTCAACCTGTTGGCGCTGGCCGTCGACGCCGCCCGCGCCCACGCGTCGGTCGGCGAGATCAGCGACGCGCTGGAGAAGGTCTTCGGCCGCCACACCGCCGAGATCAAGTCGATCGCGGGCGTCTACCGCAACGAGGTCGGGGACATGAGCCAGTCGTTCACCAAGACGACCGCACTGGTCGAGTCGTTCTCCGAGCAGGAGGGTCGCCGTCCGCGGATCCTGGTCGCGAAGATGGGCCAGGACGGCCACGACCGCGGCCAGAAGGTGATCGCCACGGCCTTCGCGGACCTTGGGTTCGACGTCGACATCGGGCCGCTGTTCCAGACGCCGGAGGAGGTCGCTCGCCAGGCGGTCGAGGCCGACGTCCACGTGGTTGGCGCCTCGTCGCTGGCCGCCGGCCACCTGACGCTCGTCCCGCAGCTGCGCAAGGCGCTGGACGACGCGGGCCGTGAGGACATCCTGGTCGTCGCCGGCGGCGTGATCCCGCCGCAGGACTTCGACGAGCTGCGCTCCGGCGGCGCGGCGGCGATCTACCCGCCCGGCACCGTGATCGGCGAGGCCGCCGGCGACCTGCTGGTGATGATGATGGAGAAGCTGGGGCTGGAGGTCCCGGCCGGCTGACCGAGTCAGCCGCCGCGGCAAGCTGATGCGGGTTAGACGACTCCCTGTGGCGTAACGCGCATCAGCTGCGGTACGGCGCCCCGACCCACGCGGGGCTGATGCGGGTTAGACCACTCCCTGTGGCCTAACGCGCATCAGCGGATCGAGACAGACCGGCCGCGCGAAGTTGTCTTCGTGTCGACGGCGAGTCGGCACGGGCGGCGACTTCACCGGTCGGTCGCTGCCTGACACGGTCGAACGGTGATCGACCAACGGATCGCCGAGTTCGCCGGCCGTCAGCACGGAGTGATCACCCGGCAACAGCTCATCTCCGCCGGGTTGTCCTCCGGGGCCATCGGACAGCGCGTTCGGCGCCACCGACTGTTCCCCGTCTTCCGCGGGGTGTTCGCCCTGAGCCCGCACCTCGAAGCCTGGGGTCGCCGGTACGCCGCCGTGCTCTCGGTGGGTGGTCGGCCGCTCGGCGAGCCCGTCGCCCGCCCGCCGGGAGCCGCCAGGAGTACGCACCGGCGACCCGCGGTCGCGCCGACCCGACTGGGCCCGGCGCTCAACACCGCTCCGGAGGCGGGCGGCGCGGCTCCCGCGGGCCGGATCCGGATCGTGCTGAGTCACTGGTCCGTCCTCCACCTGCACGGCCTGATCGAGCACCCGCCGGAGTCAGAGCACGTGACGATCGAGGGCACCGGGAGCCGCCCCTACGTCGGGGTTCGGGTCCACCGCGGCCGCACGTTGCAGGCCGAGGACGTCGAATTCGTCGCGGGCCTACCGGTGACGACGCCCGCCCGGACGATCCTCGACTCGGCGCTCGGTGCGTCCGTCCGGCAGGTCCAGCGACTGATCCGCGAAGCGGAGTACCGGGAGTTGCTCGGGTTCGGAGCGCTCGAGGCCGTCATCCGTCGCAACCCGTTCCACCCCGCGACGCCGATCGTTCGCAAAGCCGACCCGCAGACCGCCGAGGCGCGCTTGCTCCACACCCCGATCGAGGACCGCATGGCCCAGGTGATCGCAGGGCTGACGATCGATCAGCCCGAGTCGCAGCTCGTCGTCGTCGGCCGGAGTGGCCTGTCGTACCGGGCCGACTTCGCCTGGCCGGCGTCGCGTCTGATCGTCGAGGCGGACGGCCGGTCATCCCACGATCGCAGCACCTCGTTCCAGAGCGATCGCGGCCGCGACGCCGATCTCGCCGCCGCCGGATGGTTGACGCTGCGCTTCACCTCGCTTCAGCTCGACCAGCCGGAGCGGGTCGCGGCGACGATCGTCGCCACCGTTGCTACCCGCCCCGCCCCGGGCTGATGCGCGTTTGGCCACCAGGAGTGGCCGAACACGCATCAGCATCGGTGGCTGCGAGATCGACGCCCGAGCTGATGCGGGTTACGCCACCCACAGTGGCCGAACACGCATCAGCTCGATGTTGAGGGGGTCGGTTCAGGGGCTTCCCTGAAGTGGGGGCCACCGTGACTCGGGAATCTGGCGGCATGACGTGCTCCGCCCTCCCACCGACCCTCCGGCGCCGGAGGCTGCTGCTCGCGGTGCTCGCCACCGCCGGCGCCCTCGCGGTTCCCGCTACCGCCTCGTCGGCCGTCTTCTGCGTCGACGTCCCCAACTGCCCCGGGACCTCCGCCTCCACGGTCCAGCAGGCACTCACCTCCGCTGCGACCAACCCCGGACCGGACGTCGTGCGGATCGGCGCCAGCGACGTGCCGTACCCCGGCCCGTTCAGCTACACCACGGCCGATCCGGTGACCATCGAGGGGGCGGGCCAGGGCGCGACCGTCCTCGACCCCGGACCCAACAACGCCACCCTCGCGCTGCTCAGCTCCGGGTCGACCGTCCGCGACCTGACGATCAACGTGCGCGACGGGAACGGAGCCCGCGGGCTCTACACCAGCGGCAGCGCCGAGCGGGTGACCGTCGTCCACCGGGGCACCCAGGCCACGGTCGAGGCCGTCGCGCTGCTCGACGACGGCGCCTTCCGCCACGGCACGGTCCGCGCCGAAGCCGGGCGGGCCGTCAACACGATCGGCAGCGGCACGGTCGTCGTCGACGACAGCACCCTCGCAGGCGGCCACACGGGCGTCAGCACCAACCTCAACGGCCTGACGCTGCGGCGGAGCACCGTCGTCGCCGAGCGCCAGGCGGTCTTCGTCGCCGGCCCCGCCACGATCGAGGACAGCGTGTTGCGCACGACGGCGCCGTTCGGCGGTGACGGAGCGCTGACCGTCTCGGGCGGATCGACGATCTCGGCCCGCCACCTGACCCTGCTCGGCACGGGCGCCGGATTCGGCGTGGCGCTGTTCGGCTACGGCGCCACCACGTCGAGCGTCAGCCTGTCCAACTCGATCGTCCAGGGGTTCGCCACCGACCTGCGGCGCACCGGGGTCGCCGCGAGCACCCTGACCCTCGACGTCCGGCACTCCCGCTACGGCACCAGCTTCAGCGACGGCAGTCCGGGCGGCACGACGATCGACGGCGCGTCGTTCACCACCCCGGTCGCCTTCCGCGGGGCGCCGACCGACCTGCGGCTGCGGGCGGGGCAACCCGCGATCGACGGCGGCGACCCGACGCGTTCCACGTCCGCCGACCGCGTCCGGCAGCCCCGAGTCGACGGTGACGGCGACGGCACCGTCCGCCCCGACCTCGGTGCCTACGAGTACGGACGCAACGCCCCGGAGCCCCGCGTCGTCGGCCCGTCGAGTGGCGCGCTCGGCGCACCGCTGAGCTTCGACGCGTCCAGCTCGAGCGACGCGGACGACGAGGCGCTGAGCTTCGCCTGGACCTTCAGCGACGGGACGACGGCGACCGGGCCAACCGCATCGCACGCCTTCACGACCGCCGGAAGCCACGCCGCCACCGTGACCGTCACCGACGAGGCCGGCCTCCAGCGAAGCCTCGATCGCCCCGTGACGATCACCGATCCGAACGCCCCCGGACCGGAGGAACCGGGTGGTCCCGGCACCCCAGGTGACCCCGGCACCCCGGACGGACCCGGCATCCCGGACGGACCCGGCGGGCCGAGTGATCCCGGCGGACCCGGCCTTCCGGGCCGTCCCGGATCGCCCGACATGCCTGGTGGCGGAGGGACCACCCGCCCCGCCGTCCAGGGCCTGCGCGTGCGACCGGGCGTGGTCCGCGCCGGGTCGACCGGCGCCCGAGCGACCGCGACGCTCAAGGTCGGCTTCCGCCTGTCGCAGCAGGCCAGCGTCCGCATCGCC
>JBQGEK010000239.1:0-2954 GCA_052039575.1 Patulibacter sp.
CCGCGCACCAGGGTGGTCTTGCCCGCGCCGAGGTCGCCGCGCAGCAGCACGACCGCGCCCGGACGCAACTCGGCGGCGATCTCGGCGCCGAGACGCTCGGTCTCCCCCGCAGATGCGGTCTGGCGAACGTCGGCACGCATGCGACCCCCGATTCTACGTCTTGCGTCTCCGTCCGTCCGCGACTGGCGTACGCGGACGGTCCGGCCAGACCCACACCCGGGGCGGGACCGGATTCCGATCCGAACACTAGGATTCTCCGATCGTGCCGTCCGATGCCCCCGAGCCGACGGGACGGTCCTCCTCCGTTCCTCCTCCTGGCCGCTCGCCCCTGGTGCGGCTCCGGGAGCTGCGCACCAGCGAGACCGGGCGCACCGCGGAGCTCGCCGCCGCGTCGATGCTCAACAACGCGGTGCAGCTGCTGTTCACGGTGCTGCTCACCCGGATGCTCGGGCAGACCGGCTACGCCACGCTGGCCGCACTGATCGCCGCGTTCCTGATCATGCAGGTGTCGGGACAGGCGATGCAGGCGGCCGCCGCCCGCGCGATCGTCCGCTGGACCGAGGAAGGGCACCACGAGCCGTACCGCGAGGTCCGACGGTGGACCGGGCAGGCGTTGCTGCTCTCGCTCGTCGCGATCATCGTCGGCGTCGCCTTCCGCGAGCCGCTCGCCGCGCTGATCGGGGTCGACTCGCACCCGTGGGCGGCCGCCGTACTGCCGGTCTCGGGCACCCTCTTCCTGCTGCTCTGCCTGCAGCGCGGCGCGCTGCAGGGCCTCGCCGACTACGACGCCGTCGCCGGGTCGATCGTGCTCGAGGCGGTCTTCCGTCTCGGCGCGGCGCTGCTGCTGGTGGCGATCGGGCTCGACGTCACCGGCGCGTTCGCCGCCGCCCCGATCGCCTTCGTGCTGCTGGCGATCGGGATGGATCACCGGCTACGCCACCGCCACGTCGGCGGCGGCACCGTCCGCGACGACGGCGAACAGCCGGTCTCGTTCTGGGCGCTGGCCTCCGGGGAGCGGACCGTGATCTTCTCGCTGCTGCTCGTCGCGATCATGCAGAACGTCGACACGATCCTCGCCAAGCGCGAGCTGTCGATCGACGTCGCCGGGTCCTACGCCGCTGCGGCAGTCGCCGCGAAGGCGGTCGTCTGGGTCGCCGTCGGCGTCGCGCTGCAGCTGCTGCCGGAGGCGACCCGGCGTGCGATCGCCGGCGACAACCCGCGACCGATCCTGGTCCGCGCACTGCTCTTCCTGTTCGCGATCGGCTGCCCGGCGATCCTGATCTTCTTCCTGATCCCCGAGTGGCTGCTGACGACCGCGTTCGGCCCCGAGTTCGGATCGGCCGCGGGTGCGCTGCCGCTGCTCGGGATCGCGATGCTGCTGCTCTCGATCACCCTGATGTGCGTGCAGTACCTGTCGGCGATCGGCCGTCACCGCCACATCCCGCCGCTGATCGTGCTCGCGACCGCCGAGATCGTGCTGCTGGCCCGCACCGGCTGGTCGGCCACCGAATTCGCCACGATCGTGCTCGCCGCCCAGGGGGCCGCCGCCGTGATCACGCTCAGCATGGCCTGGTGGACGTCGCCCGCCCCGGGCGTCGAGCTGGACGAGGAAGAGGCCCCGCCCGTGCCCGGCGCGTCCGAGGTCCCGACGGTCGGCTGACGGTCGGCCGAGGAGCGATCAGCGCGCCGCCATCCGCAGCGCGCCGTCCAGCCGGATCACCTCGCCGTTGAGCATCCGGTTGGTCACCAGGTGCTCGACCAGGTCGGCGTACTCGTCCGGGGCCCCGAGCCGCGGCGGGAACGGCACCGTCGCCGCCAGCTCGTTCTGCACCTGGTCCGGAAGCCCGGCCATCATCGGCGTCTTGAACAGCCCGGGGGCGATCGTGACGACCCGAATCCCCTTCGGCGCGAGTTCGCGGGCGATCGGCAGCGTGAGGCCGACGACCCCGCCCTTCGAGGCGGCGTAGGCGACCTGGCCGACCTGGCCGTCGTAGGCGGCGATCGAGGCGGTCTGGATCAGCACCCCGCGCTCGCCCTCCGCGGAAGGCTCGAGCGGCGCCATCGCCGCGGCGGACAGCCGCATCGCGTTGATCGTGCCGAGCAGGTTGACGCGGATCACCGACTCGAACCGGTCGAAGGCGGTCGCCCCCTCGCGGCCGAGCAGCTTGGCCGGCGTGGCCAGGCCCGCACAGGTCACCGCCACTCGCAGGCCGTGCTCTGCCTGGCCCGCCGCGTCTACCGCTTGCTGCACCTGCTCGGCGTCGAGCACGTCGCAGCGCACGGCGACCCCGTCGACCTCGGACGCGAGCGTCTTCGCGGCCTCGAGGTTGAGGTCCGCGATCACGACTCGGGCGCCCTCGGCGCTCAGGCGTCGCACCGTGGCTTCGCCGAGGCCCGAAGCCCCGCCGAAGACGACCGCACCGGTTCCCTGGATGTCCATTCCCTGTCCTCTGCCTCTCTCGTCGGCCGCACCCGCACGGCCGTTCGTCGCCGATGACCGGGCTCTGCCGTCCGACCGCGACCGCTTCGCCAGTTCATACCAATTGGTCGGTATGATGATAGCCGGGCCCAGCGCCCGCCGCGAGCACCACGACGATGGCCCGGGCGACGGTACGATCGCCCGCCCCACCCGGAGAGAGACCCGATGCAGCTGAGAGTCACCCCCACCCCGCAGCCGACCGCGACGCTGGACGACCCGAAGGATCTGAAGAGCCTGAGCGTCGCCGCTCCGCTCGCTGCCTCGGACGACGTGCTGACCACGGCCGTCGCCCCGTGGGGCCGGCTCGACGGCGACCACGTCTGGCTGCGGATCGACCGGCTGCGCGAGGCGGTGCTCGCCGGCGGCGCCGATGCCGCCGGGTTCGACGGGATGATCGACTACGCCCGCGGCGCCGGCTGGGTCGACGACGACGGCCAGCACGTCCGCGCGCACATCGAGCGCGAGGGCTGAAGCG
>JBQGEK010000240.1:0-6972 GCA_052039575.1 Patulibacter sp.
GCAGGGCGGGATCGTCGGCGGGGGCACCGCCTACCTGACGTGGCATGGCGAGAACCGCGATGGCGCGCAGCTGTTGCGGCAGCCGGGACCGACACGCGACGAGCCCGCGGCGTGGAACGCGCGGACGGCGCTCAACCGTCCGTTCTTCGGCGCGCTGCTGGGGTGGTGGTCGTCCCACGCCGACGCGGGGGAGCTGCGCGCCCTCCCGCCGGTCCTGATCCACGCGATCTGGCTCGGGCCGGCTCGGGACCTCTGCGATCTCTGGCTGCAGGGCGCGGCGCCCGGGGACCCGCGGGACCATGCCGAGGAGCTCGCGGCGGCCGCGTGGCGGAGCGTGGCGGCCGCGCCCGCGTAGTCGTCGTCCTTGTCGACTTCTCGTCGACTATCGGAACGACGTCGACGCGCTGGCGCGCTGGTCCGCCGACGAGCTGGTCCTCCGACGCACCGGCGCCAGTGGGGCGCCGCTAGTTCAGGCTCGCGAAGAAGAAGAACCAGATCGTCGCCGTGAGGATCGCGACGGAGACCGACGTCACCATCACGACGTCGAGCGCGGAGGCGGTGGTGCGCGCGTTCGCGTCGTCGCGTAGCGACCGGCTCCACGACGGCCGGATCGTGATCTCGTCCGACCCGCCCATCGCGCGCGTGTACAGGCTGTTGAGCACCGCCAGCACCTTGATCATCACGAAGCCGGTGACGCCGATCGCAACCAGGAAGAAGACGGCCTGGCCCATCGACAGCGTCGTCGTGTCGGCGGTCGCGGCGATCAGGCGGAGCCACATGTACGGGTTCCCGAGCCACATGAAGAAGCCGCCAAGGAACATCAGCAGGAGGATCGCTCCCGCGAAGACGCGTTGTGTGACGGGCATCCGCAGGATCCTACCGTTCGTCGGATACGGCCGGGGGTGAAGCGTCGGGTGACGGCCCCGCGCCGCGCGGTTGGCGCAGCGCGTGGAACCGGTGATCCGCGCCATACTTGGACTTCATGCCGCGAACGGTGCGCTTGTCCTTCGCCATCGTTGCCGCCGTGTCCCTCGCCGCCGCGTTGCTGTACACGAGCTTCCTCGGGTCCGCCGAGGCCCGTCAGCCAAGCCAGATGAGCACCGCCGAGCCGGGGAAGAGCTACCAGCTGACCGGCCGCGTGGTGAAGGGCTCGGTCAAGCGCGACGGGAACACGCTGCACTTCCGGGTCGAGGACCGCGACGGCGGCAGCGCGATCGCCGTCGCCTACACCGGCCAGGTGCCCGACCCGTTCCGCGAGGGCCGCGAGGTGATCGTCACCGTCCACACGGCGGGCGACACGGACGAGTTCATCGGCAAGACGGACTCCTTGATCACCAAGTGCCCGTCGAAGTTCGACGACGGCTCGGAGGACCCGTCGAAGATGGAATGGCGCGACAGCAACAATCGCGTCGTCGACATCGACTAGCGAATGGATCTGCTCGGCCGCGGGCTTCTGGCCCTCGCCTTCGTCATCGCCCTCTACGGGGTGGTGGCGAGCGTCGTCGGGGCCGTCATGGCTCGGCGCGCCACCACGCTCGCCGGTGAGGGCGCGGGCGACGTCGACGCCGGCCAGTTCGCCGCGCCGACCGCGGTAGGCCGCGCCTGGATCACCTCGGGACGGCGCGCCGTCTACCTGGTCGCGTTGCTGAGCACCGCGGCCTTCGTGCTCGTCGAGATCGCGTTCATCCGCAACGACCTGCGGTTCGACCTGGTAGCCGGGCACTCGTCGGCGACCACCCCGCTGCTCTACAAGATCGCTGCGCCGTGGAGCTCGCAGGAGGGCTCGCTGCTGCTGTGGGTCTGGATGCTCTCGCTGTGGTCGTCGCTGATCCTGTTCCGCTCGCGGCGGCGGATGGGCGACGTGGTCCCGTGGGCGCAGGCGGTCCTGCTCGGCCTGATGCTCTTCTTCCTGCTGCTCGTGGGCTTCATGGTCTCGCCGTTCGAGGTCAGCGACCCGGCGCCGGAGCTCGGCACCGGCCTGATGCCGCTGCTGCAGAACCCGAGCATGATGCTGCACCCGCCGATGCTCTACAGCGGGTACACGCTCTTCACGGTGCCGTTCGCGTTCGCGATCGGCGCGCTGATCGCGGGGCACGTCGGCAGCGACTGGATCCGCCAGACCCGGCGCTACACGCTCGCCGCGTGGCTGCTGCTGGGGATCGGGATCGTGCTCGGCTCGCGCTGGAGCTACGCCGAGCTCGGCTGGGGCGGCTACTGGGGCTGGGACGCCGTCGAGAACGCGTCGCTGATGCCGTGGCTGCTCGGCACCGCCTTCATCCACTCGGTGATGATCCAGGAGAAGCGCGGGATGCTGCGCACCTGGAACGTGTCGCTGATCCTCGGGGTCGGGATCCTCTGCATCCTCGGCACCTTCATCGTGCGCTCGGGGATCCTGACGTCGATCCACGCGTTCGGTGCGAGCACCGTCGGCAACTACTTCCTGGCTCTGCTGGCGGTGATGATCTTCGGCTCGATCGGGCTCGTCACCTGGCGGCGCGACATGCTGCGGTCCGAGAACCGGATCGACTCGATGCTCTCGCGCGAGGCGATCTTCCTGGTCGGCAACGTCGTGCTCGTGCTGCTGGTGATCGTGATCGTCTGGGGCACGTTCTTCCCGCTGATCGGCGAGCTGCTGACCGGTGAGCAGCGGCCGCTCGAGTCGTCGACCTGGGGCACGTGGGTCGGTCCGCTCGGCCTGATCCTGGTCGCGCTGATGGCGCTCGGGCCGCTCGCCTCGTGGCGTAAGACCACGCCGTCCCACGCCTGGCGCCAGGTCCGGATCCCGCTCGCGGTCGCGACCCTCTGCCTGGCGATCTCGATCGTGATCGGCTCGACCGGCAGCCTCTCGGCCTGGCTGGCGGTGTTCTTCGGTGGACTCGTCTTCGGTGCGGTCGGGCTCGAGCTGGTGCGCGGCGTCCGCGCTCGGAGGATCGCCCACCGCGAGGCGATCCCGCTCGCGTTGGTCCGGCAGGTCAACCGCAACCATCGGCGCTACGGCGGCTACCTGGTCCACGTCGGCTTCGCCGTGCTGGTGATCGGCGTGGCGCTCAGCTCCGCGTTCAAGGAGACCCAGCGGATCCACGCCAACGTGGGCGATCGGTTCAACGCCGGTGGCTACGAGCTGCGCTACGAGCGCGCAACCGGCGACTGGCGGATCGTCAACGAGCGGCTGCACTCGATCACCTTCGGCGCCGTCGTCCACGTCTACAAGGACGGGCAGCGGCTGCGGACGATCCGGCCGACGCGCGACTACTACCCGACGGCGGGCCCCGGGTCCGGTCCGGTCAGCCGGCTGTTCGACGAGGCGACCACCGAGGTCGCGCTCGACGCCGGCTTCACCCGCGACATCTGGGTCGCCATGCAGCCCGACGGCGACGCGCTGGCCGAGCAGATCCTCGCGCTCGACAAGCAGCTCGAGGGGACCGAGGCGCCGTACGCCCAGGGCCCGGTGATGGCGATCGGCCTGGCCGAGCTCTACGGCGAGCGTCCGACGTCGGTGACCTTCCAGGTGATCGTCTCGCCGCCGGTGACGTGGATCTGGATCGGTTCGATCCTGATGGCGCTCGGAGCGATGCTGGCCCTGCTGCCGACGCGGGGCCGCAGCGATCAGCGCGTCCGTGGCCGCAACGCGGCACAGGTCGCGAAGGACCTCGGCCGGACCGGGAAGCGCGGATCCGCAGAGACCAGCAGCGGCGGCGCGGCAGCCGCCGGGGCGGGCCCGACCGAGCGAGCCACGGTCGGGGGCGACGGCCCCGCAGGCTCCGACGGTGGCGCGACCGGCGGCGAGGGGGCGGTCTGACCGTGGAGATCTGGGTGATGCTGGTGATCCTGGTGGTGATGGCGTTCGCGCTGTTCGCGCTGTCGCAGCCGTTCTGGCCGGGGAACGAGGAACGCGTGCTGGATCGCGACGCGCTGCTGCGCGCGGACCTCGAAGCGGCGAAGGTCGCGAAGTACCGCGAGATCCGCGACGCCGAGCTCGATCACCAGACCGGCAAGCTGTCTGACGACGATTGGAAGACGATCGATCGACGTCTGCGCGCCGACGCCGTGGCGATCCTCGACCGGATCGACGACCTGGGCGAGACCACGGCGCCCGCGTCCGCGACGGACGCTAGGGTGTAGCGACCATGACGGTCGTTCTCTCGGTGGTGCAAGTAGCCGTCTCGGTGCTGTTGATCGCGCTGATCCTCATGCACTCGGGCAAGGACGCGGGGCTCTCCGGAGCCTTCGGTGTCGGCTCGGGCACGGGCCCGCTGGGTGGTGGCTCGAACACGGAGCGCAACCTCAACCGCTGGACCGTCTTCTTCGCGCTCGTGTTCGTGATCAACACGATCGTCCTGATCAAGATCTAGGTGCGCTGACGCAGTCGCACGGCTGATGGAACCCGTACGGCGATGGGTGTCGCGCCGTACGGCATGGGCGTGCGGCGCTGCGGTCGCGGCCGGCGCAGCTGCGTTCGGCCTCAACGCGGCGATCCCGGAGCCGCCGATGCCGTCGCCGCCGACGCCACGGGCGGCGCAGGACCTGCCGGACGCTCCGGGCACGGTGCGGCTGTCGACCGAGGACCGGGCGGAGTTCCCGGCGACGGTTCTGACGCCGGTGCCGGGCGGCCGCGAGCTGCTGTGGAGCGACAAGGGCACCGGCACCGTGCGACGCGGCGTGCTGACTGCCGACGGCGTGGACCGCGACGGGACGATCGCGCAGCTCGACGTCGCTCCGGGGTCCGCGGGCGGCGTGCGCGGTCTGGCGGTCGCGGCCGACGGGCGGATCTACGCGTCGTTCGTGCGCGCCCGCGATCGGCGCCTGATCGTCGCCGAGATCGCGATCGCCGAGCCGCGGGTGGTCTGGCGCGGGCCGCGGGTCGGCCGGCGGCTGACCGGCGGGGGCCTGGGTGCGCTTCAGGGTGGTCGGCTGGTGCTCGGGGTCGGCGATCAGGGCCGTGACGTCGCGGCGTCCGATCGCCGCAGCATCCTCGGTCGCGTGGTCACGCTCGACCCCGACGGTCCCGCTGGCCAGACGCCGCGGCGGCTGTCGCGCGGCTGGCACGACCCGACGGCGCTGGCGATCGGTCGCGCCGGGCACATCTGGGTCGCGGACCGCGCGTCGGGTGACGATGCCGAGCGGCTCGGCCGGGCCGACCGGCCGCGGGCGGGTGCGGTCCGCAGCCCGTTCCGGCGGAGTCCGATCGCGCTCGCGGTCGGCGACCGGGGGCGTACCCTGCTCGTCTGCGGGCGACGCTCGGGACGGATCGACCGGACGGCGCTGCGCGGCGTGGTGGCGGGGAGCGAGCCGGAGGTCCTGCGTGCCCGCTGCCGCCACGGGATCGCGGTGGTCGACGGCCGGGTCTACGTGTCGACCGACGAGGGCCGGATCCGCGCGATCGGCACGGTCGACGAGCTGCGACGGGCCGACCCGATCAAGGACGAGGACGGGGACGGCGTCCCGGACGACGCGGTCGACGAGGCAGACGACGACTGAGCACACGACCCGGTGGCGACGGGCCGCCGGTGGTCATCGATCGTCGCACGCGGCCCGAAAGTGCGAGGTTTTGTCTGTGGAACACCTGTCCGCAACCGCGGACGATGCAACGCGTTGCCAGCGCGTGAACAGTTCGCCGCCAATCTGGTCGAGGCTCGCGTTCGCAGCGGCCTCACCCAGGAGGCGCTGGGCCACGAGGTCGGGTTGCACCGCACCGAGGTCAGCCTGCTCGAGCGTGCGGGACGCGACCCGCGCCTGGAGACGATCGCCAAGCTCGCCCGCGGTCTGCGGATCCCCGCATCGGAGCTCCTCCGCGGGATCGAGTGAGGCGGAGCGGCACCCGCTGCTGCGGCTGACGTCCAGCCCTTCGGCGGCGCCCGGCGGATGTGTACGCTCTGCGCGGTGACGGCGAGCGAAGATCCGGTGCGGGTACGGGTGCTCGGTCACTGCCGGTTGGAGATCCGCGGCGATGTGGTGCCGATCACCCCGACGCAGCGGCGGCTCGTGACACGACTTGCCGCCACGCCCGGGCAGCCGACGGCGCTGGCGGAGCTCTTCGAGGCGCTCTGGTCGGGGCCTGCGCCGGCGTCGGCGCGGGCGGCGGTGCACAACCAGGTCAGCCGGCTGAGGGCGCTTGCCGGTCGCGACGTGATCGCGACGCTCGCCGACGGCTACCGGCTTGCGGTGCCGACCGACGTCGACGAGCTGCGGACCGCCGTGCGCGACGCGGAGCAGGCGCTCTCGGACGATCCGGCACGGACGCTGGCGCTCTCCGAGCGGGCACTCGCTCTGGATGGCGGCACGCCGTTCGCGGATCTCGAGCACACGCAGCTCGGGATCGCGCGGCGGCGAGAGGTCGACGACCTGCTCGGGCGAGCCACTGACCTGCAGGTGTCGTCGGCGCTCGCGCTGGGGCTCGGCGCGCGCGCCCTGCCCTGGGCACGGCAGGCGGCGGCGGTGGCACCCCACGACGAGGGGCGCGCGGCGCGGCTGGCCCGAGCACTCGACCTCGTCGGGCGACGCGGCGAGGCACTGGCCGAGATCGCCCGCGTGCGGCGCGCTCTGCGCGACGACCTGGGGCTCGACGGGAGCGTGACGCTCGACCGCCTGGAGGCGTCGATCCGTGGCGGATCGACGCCGATCGTCGAGCACGCCGCCGAGCGACGCGAGGTCGACCAGGTCCTCGCCGCGGCCGACCGTGGCGATCCGGTCCTGGTGGTCGGAGACCCCGACGCCGCCGCCGGTCGCGTGCTGACCGGCGTGCGCGACCTGCTGCTCGGCCGCGGGGGCAGCGCGGTCGCCACGAGCCGGGTGCTGGGCTACCGCGACGTCGCGGTAGCGGCCCTGCTGGACCTGCTCGACCTGCTCGGGATCGACCCCGTTCCGGCGCTCGGGCCGGTCGGCACGTTCGTCCCGGCGATCGCGAGGCTCGCCGAGCGTCAGCGGGTGGTGCTGCTGGTCGAGCAGTTCGACGCGGCGGGGCCGTCGACGCGG
>JBQGEK010000241.1:0-3579 GCA_052039575.1 Patulibacter sp.
ACGTCCATCGACGCCGGGAACTGCAGGCGATCGCAGCCGGTCAACGCCGGCATCAGCACGTTGGCCTCGATCCACTGCGCCGGGTGCCGCCACGAGTTGGCGCGGATCGCGCCCGGCAGCTCGACGCCGCAGCGGGATCCGAGCGTCAGCAGCGGCACCCGCTCGCCGATGCCGGTCTGCGCGGCCGGGACGCCCCAGATGTCGGTCGTCGACCGCACCAGCTGGACCGCCTGGCCGATGTTGCGGGCCTGGGTGACGATCGCGTAGCTGCCGTCGGACTTGACCTTCATGTCCAGCACGACGGTCACGATCCCGACGACCCGCATCGCAAACCGCGCGACTACGCCCTCAGGCGGCTCGACGTTGTAGAGGTCGGTGATCTCCGTCACCCAGAGGCCGCGCGAGCTCCGGTACTGCAGCTCGTGCACCCCGACCTGCGACTCCGGCGGACAGTCGTCGAACTGCGCGGTCCCGACGATCGCCAGCGAGCACTTCGGCGTCGCCTCCGGGTTGCCCTGGAGGCCCTCCGGCAGGGTGATATCGAGGTCCTTGACCAGCTCGCGCGGCTGCACCGTGTTACGGGGGCCCTCCGGCTGCCCGTCGCGCGTGACCCCGAACTGCACCCGCAGCCGATCGGGGCGCGCCCCGGCTTGGGTGATCTCATCGCCGGCCGCGTCGAGGGCACGGACGCTGACCTCCCCGGGCTCGAAGTCGAACTCCGGATTGGCCGCGGACGCGCCGGCGGCCAGCGCGCCGGAGCTCCCCAGGGCCAGGGCCACCACGGCCGGCACCGCCATCCGATCGCGGATCTTGCGCAGCATCGTCGTCCTCGTCGTCTCGTTCTGCGACCGCATCAGCGACCACCCCTCGCTGCCGCGTTGAAGCGGATCGACCGGCGGGTCTGCACGGTCGCCCCGGCCTCCGGCGTCAGCCGCGCCGTGATCCGGGTGGCCAGCCGGCCCTGCCGGCGCTGCGTGCGCTGACCGTGGGCCGTCAGCCGTACCGTCACCCTGTACGTCCCAGCGCGGCTCACCGTCCGCGTCACGCGCCGCAGACCGACGCCCGAGACACGCACCTGGCCCGCACGCGACACCCGCACGCGCACCGTCGCTCGCGTACCACGGACCGACCGCGGCACGGTGATCGACGCCGTGGCGCGCGTCCCCGCCGTCGGCGCCGTCGCGTCGGGCAGGTTCCCCGGGCCGAAGAACGTCGGAGTGCTCACGTTCGGCACGCCCGGTACGGGCGGAGCCGGCTCCTGGCAGTTCGCCGTGCACGGCGCGGGCGGCGGATCCGGCAACAGCATCCCGCCGTTGATCCGCGCCACGTACAGGTCGTACGCCCCGCCGTCGCGGTCGTCACCGACCAGCGCGTCAGGCGTGGCGAAGAAGAAGCTGCTGCCGTCCGGCGTGGCGCCCTGCGAGATCGAGGGCCGCGGGTCCTGGCCGCTGCTCAGCAGCACCGCTCGCCCGTCAACCCATGCGTAGGCGTCGGCCTGACCGTTGGTGTCCTCCGGCACCAGCGCCGTGGTGGTCGTGAACGTGACCGTGCCGCGGGTGCTTACCGGCGTCACCATCTTGCCCGCTCCACCGCCACCGCCCGGGAAGGTCTCCCCCGTGGCCACCAGTTCGCCACGGCCCTCGGTCACGCCCCCGTCCTGGCGACACGACACGCACGTCAAGCCGCCCGTCTTCGCCGAGAACAGGTAGACCTGCTGCTGATCCGTTCGGCCCGCATCGATACCGGGCAGACCGAAGTCGTTGCTCGTCCCGAACGCGAGGTACTCGCCGTCGACCGACATCGACAGCCGGCTCGCGTTGATGCTGTTGTAGGAACCGGTGCCCGCAACGACCGTGGTCGCTGCGCGCTCGGCCTGGCCGCCGATGATCCGATCGACGCTCGCATTGGCTCCCCCGCCGAATCGATACCCGACGGCGAGGTCCTCGGTAAGAACGTCGGGCTCACAGCCCAGCGGCGTCAACGCATCCGGACCCCCATCGAGGTCGCGTACGTACCCGCCCGCGGGCAGAGCCCCGGGTGCGGTGGAGCTCGCGCAGACGATCACGAGCTTCGTGCCGTCGCGACTCATCCCTCGGATCGGGCTAGCCGTGGCGCTCGCCGCCGGGACGCAACCCGCTTGCGCCGGACTGCCGCCCGTCGGCGCGCCCGCCACCTCTCGCGTGTACGCGGTCGCTGGGTCGTCGGCGTTGAACCGCACGTACGACCGTCGGTTCGCCCCGCTGCCGACGACGAAGGCGATCCGTCGTCCGTCAGCCGAGACGAAGCTGCTCGCGATGCTGGCCGCGGGATCGCCGTTGGGCAGCACCGTCGCCAGATGGGTGCCGTCGGGCGTCCAGACGTACCGGTGCTGCACGTTGGTGGTCGTCACGCGCGGATCCCACCGTCGCGCGGTCTGCAGCACCACCCGCTCCAGGTCGGGCGCCGCCGCCGTGAACGCCACGTGCAGCGTCGACGTGTCGACCTGCGACGGATCGGGCACCAGCCACGTGAAGGTCCCGTTCGGCTCGCGGATGAAGATGTCGTCCGTTCCGATGTTCGAACCAGCGTTCGAGATCCCCTGGTCGTTGGGGTACATCGGATAGGAGGTCCTGACGACGACCCGCGACATGTCCGGCGTCGCGGCCAGCGGGTCGCCGATCGCGTCGTGGAGACTCGGCAGCCTCGGCCCGTCCATCGCCGGCATCAGCGCGTTGGTCGTCCAGCGACCGTCCGGCCCCCGCAGCGCGCGGTACCGCGCCGCCGTGAAGCTCAGCGCGTCCTCGATTCCGGCGTTCAGCGAGTAGAAGATGCCGGAACCGTTGGGCAAGATCGTCGTGGGGCCCGGCGCCTCACCGCCCTTGTCGGCCGGGGTCACCTTCTCGTAGGCCATGCAGCTCGGCAGATGCTGCGACTGCTGCTGGGCCCGCACCGCGGCGTTGGGGCAATCGTCGGCCAAGGCCGCCGCTGGCGCGGCGGCTGCTGCCACCACCACCGCCAGGGCGACGCCCGCGCTGATCCCGCGCCGTAGACGAATCTCCGGCGTCATCGCCCGGCCTCCTCGGTGCGACAGCCGATCGGCGCTGGCGCCCGCTCGGCGCACGGTGCGCCTCGACGGGCGCCGAGCGCCCTCTTGCTCGTCCTTGCGAACACGATCTCCCTTTCCCCTTCATGACACAGCACGCACGGGCGTCGGAACACGCCCAGTCGGCCGCGCCCTACGGACCCCGGCCAACCGTTGACGACTGTAAACGAAAGGCCTGCGGAAAGTCAATTTTCTATGTCACGTTTCTTTCCTCAGAAAACGGGCGTGGGCCCGCCGGTACTCCATCCGGCTCCTTGAACGCAGACCATCCGTGCCCACGTGAGGACCGAGCTTTGCTTCCGGGGACACACCCCTACACAGCACGACGGACGACGCGTGCAACGCACGGGCGAACCACCCCGGCATGCCTGCGGGGACCCTGCGCGCTGGTCCGGCAGTGACCGCGGCCCCGACAGGCGGCGCTCGCGTCCCGCGACGGTCCCGCTACTCGACCGCGCGCCGCAACCGCTCGGCGGTCGCGGCGTCCAGGCCGGTAC
>JBQGEK010000242.1:0-3552 GCA_052039575.1 Patulibacter sp.
GGTGGTGGGTGAGCCCTGGCTCGCCCGGTTCGGGGGGTGTCCCGCCGGCTTGGCGCTGAGGGGGGTGGTCGAGGTCGTCGTCGACGAGGGACGGGTCACGGTCGACCTTCGCGACAACCCGGACTGCGTACCCACCGGCCTCACCCTGACCGAGTCGCCGTCGACCAACGGCGGGATCGCCGGCGTGCTCTGCGTGCTGAACTCGCGCGACCGCGGCAAGAGCGCGCCCGTCCCGAACAATGCGGGCAGCTTCCGCCGGATCGACGTCCTGCTGCGCGAGAACTGCGTGGTCGGGATCCCCCGCCACCCGACGTCGTGCTCGGTCTCGACCAACACCGTGGCCGACCGCCTGTTCAGCGCGGTGTTCACCGCCTTCACCGGGCTGGCGGACGGGGTCGGGCTCGCCGAGCCGTGCTTCGGGTCGCCGCCGTTCATGGCGGTGATCTCCGGCCGCGATCCACGGCGCGACGCCTTCTACATCATGCAGATCATCAGCGGTACCGCCGGCGGCCCCGGGTCCGCCGACAGCGACGGCTGGCTGATGCTGACGCTCGCCAACGCGGCCGGCATGGCGTACATGGACTCGGTCGAGGTCGTCGAGCAGAAGGTGCCGATCGTGCTCTGGGACCGCAGCCTGCGGCCCGACTCGGAGGGCGCCGGTCGGCGCCGGGGCGCGCCGGGCAACCGCTGCGTCTACGGACCCCGCCTGGCGGAGCTGGAATCGCACTACTTCCTCGACGGCGTCGAGAACCGGCCGAACGGCGTGCGCGGCGGGGGCCGGGCGTCGGGGCCCGAGACGTGGGTCGTGCGCGACGGCGGGAGCTGGGAGCAGCAGCGCGACGTGATCGGCGCCGTGACGCTGCAGCCCGGCGAGTCCGTGGTCTCGATCTCGGCCGGCGGAGGTGGCTACGGCGACCCGCTCGACCGTGAGCCCGCGCAGGTGCTGCGCGACGTGCTCGAGGGCTGGATCTCGGCGGAGCGCGCCGCCGACGCCTACGGCGTGCGACTGACCGGCGACCCCGATCGCTGGGAGACGCTGGCCGTCGACGTCGACGCGACCGTCGCCGAGCGCCACCAGCGCCGCGCCTCGGGCGTCGCCACCGAGGGCGTCCGCCGCCCCCTGCCCCAGCCCACCTGGTGGTCCTCGGCCGCGATCGCCGGCCCGTCCGCCTGACCGCCCCCACCTCCGACGGAGACGAACGATGACCACCACTCCCACCTACACGATCTCGATCGAAACCGGGGGCACCTTCACCGACCTGGTGCTGTCCGACGAGCAGCAGGTGCTCGGCCTGTACAAGCACTCGACCACCTACCCCGACCTGTTCCCGGGGATCTCCGGCGCGATCGACGTGGCCGCCGAGGACCAGGGGATCGCCGCCGAGGACCTGCTGGCCCGCACGTCGGTCTTCGTCTACTCGACGACCCACTCGACCAACGCGATCCTCAAGGGCACCACCGCCCGAACCGCCCTGATCACCACCGAGGGCCACCGCGATGTCCTGCTCTACAAGGAGGGCGGTAAGGACCAGGCGCACGACTGGGCGATCCCGTTCCCCGAGCCGTACGTCCCGCGACGGCTGACCTTCGAGCTGCGTGAGCGGATCCTCGCCGACGGCTCGGTCGCGGTCCCGCTCGACGAGGACGAGGTCCGTGCGACGCTGCGTCGGCTTGGCGAGCTCGAGGTCGAGGCGATCGGCGTCTGCCTGCTCTGGTCGCCCGTCGCCCCGCAGCACGAGCTGCGCGTCGGCGAGTTGATCGAGGAGCTGTTGCCCGGCGTGCCGTACTCGCTGAGCCACCGGACCAACCGGATCATCCGTGAGTACCGTCGCGCGGCGTCGACCGTGATCGACGCGTCGATCAAGCCGCTGATGCACACCCACCTCCGCGGCCTGGAGTCGCGGCTGCACGAGCGGGGCTTCCGCGGTAAGCCGCTGATGGTGACCCACGTCTCGGGCGGCGTGCTCAGCTTCGACGCGATGCTCGAGCGGCCGATCGAGACCGTCGACTCGGGTCCGGCGCTGGCACCGATCGCCGGGCACGTGGTCGACCAGGCCGAGACCGAGATCGAGTCGGAGGACGTAATCGTGGTCGACACCGGCGGCACGTCGTTCGACGCCAGTCTGGTGCTCGACGGACGCGTCGCCTACACCCGCGAGAAGTGGCTCGGACGTCGCTGGTACGGCGACATGACCGGCCTCCCGGCCGTCGACACGCGCTCGATCGGCGCGGGTGGCGGGTCGATCGCGTCGGTCGACGCCGGCGGACTGCTGCAGGTCGGCCCGGACAGCGCTGGCTCGGACCCCGGTCCGGTCGCCTATGGCCGCGGCGGCAGCGAGCCGACCGTGACCGACTGCGCGCTGGTGCTCGGCTACATCGATCCGGCGAACTTCCTCGGCGGCCGGATGACGCTGGACCGCGATGCGGCCGCCGAGGCGATTCGCACCCGTTTGGCCGAGCCGCTCGGAATGAGCGTCGACGCCGCCGCGGAAGCGGTGATCGTGATCGCCTCGGAGCAGATGCGCGGTCTGCTCAGCGACATGACCGTGGCGCAGGGCCGCGACGCTCGCGACTGCACGATGGTCGCCGGCGGCGGCGCGGCAGGCCTCAACATCGTGCGGATCGCCCGCGAGGCGGAGATCCGCCACGTACTGATCCCCCGTCTCGCCGCCGGGCTGAGCGCGCTGGGCGGCCAGTACTCGGACATCATGGCGACGTTCGCCCGCGGCCAGCACACGTTGTCGTCGGCGTTCGACTTCGGGTCGGTCAACGGGGCGATGGGCGACCTGGCCGAGGAAGTCGAGACGTTCCTGGCCGGCGTCGACCACGCGGGCGAGCGGCACCGCCGGTTCTCCTGCGAGGCCCGCTACGACCAGCAGCTGTGGGAGATCGACGTCGACCTCGGCGACCGCAGCCGGTTCGACGACGCGGACGATGTCGCGACGATCAAGCGCGCGTTCGACCGGAACCACGAGCGGCTGTTCGCGGTCCAGCAGCCCGACGAGCCGATCGAGATCATCACGTGGCGCGGCGAGGCGCGCGTCGAGCGGTCCAAGCCCGCGCTGGTCGCGGACGGTGGCGCGGTCGCCGTCGCCAGCGCACCGGTCGCCTCGGGGACCCGCGACGTGGTCTTCGACGGGGAGTCGGTCTCGACCCCGGTCTACCAAGGCTCCGGCCTGGCCGTCGGAGCCCGCGTGGTCGGCCCGGCGATCCTCGAGGAGGAGACGACCAGCATCGTGCTGCTGCCGGGATCGACCGCGACGATGAAGCCGTCGCACTACCTCGTCGAGGTCGGCGTCGACGGATGAGCGCGCGCGGCGGCCGGTCCCGGGTGGGGACCGGCCGCGGGCTCGTCCCTAGACTGCCCAGACGTGTCAGCGGTTGACCCCGGGCTCGAGCCGCAGCGCGCGGACTCGCGCCAGAACAAGGCGGAGATCGTCGAAGCCGCGATCCGCGTGCTCGGCGATCGCCCCAACGCGAGCATCGCCGCCGTCGCGGCGGCGGGCGGCGGGGCCCGCGCGACGGGGTCCCGCCCGGTTCCCCCCCGCGCGG
>JBQGEK010000243.1:0-1550 GCA_052039575.1 Patulibacter sp.
GCGCAGACATGCCGGCCGCGTGGCGCACCAGAGGTACCGGGTTGCCGCCGCCCGGACCGTCGACGAACACACGCAGGCCGCTCACTGCGCCGGGTGCGGACGCGTTCATTCCGGGTTCACTCCGGCCGCACGCGCGATCGCGCCCCAGAACGCAACGACCGGCACGGTGGCGGTTCCGACGCGCGTTACGACGCCATCCTGCCCGATGCGGATCACCGCGCCGTCCGGGATCGTCGTGCCGTTGCCGGTGTTCGCGACGCCGTAGAGGTAGTTCGTGGTCGTGTCGTATCCGAGCGCGTTGTACGTGACGTCCTGGACGCCGCCTTCGTTCTCGAAGGTGACGGAGCCACCGGCTCCGGCGACCGCGCGGAAGAGCTCCGACGGTGAGTTCTGGCCGATGAAGACGTACGGCGTCAGGGCGTCGAACGGGTCACCTGGTGCCGCGGATGCCTTGTTGGCTCCAAACAAGCTGATAGTCAGCGCGAGAGTGCTCAGCAGCGCGAGCGCAATGGCCCGTTTTGCCCGCGCGTGCGCGGAGACGCCCGTGGCGTCTCTGGTCGTATAGGTCACCGAATGCCCTTTCGGTTGGTTTGGGGGGAGGCGTGGATACTGGCCGACGGAATCAATCGGCGCTCGCCGCGCAGAAGCGAGCCTATACGGCGCTTAAGGCCAGATCAACCTGATACGGCTGTCCCATAAATAACTGGAGAAACCCCGGGTCCCGTGACGCTTCCATGACGCTCGGCTGACGGGTACGTCGGGCGGACTTTCCAACCGACAGTAGTTTTCGGTAGGATTCCGTCTACTGGATCGAGGGTGCTTCGGCGCCGAAGCCGGCCTCGAGCACCTTCGCCGCAGCCTGCGGAACCGTCGCCGAGGCGGAGCGGATCTGCTCCTGCGCGGACTCCATCGCCTCCGCCACGCCGGGGCGGTCGCGGAAGGTCGCCAGCACGACCTCCTCGACCTGCTGGCGCAGCCAGCGCAGCTGCTGGGCGGCGCGGCGGCGCTCGAGCTCTCCGCTCTGCTCGAGGTGCGCGCGGTGCTGCTCGACGGTGTCCCAGGCCTCGGCGATCCCGGTGCCCTCGGTGGCGCTGGCGTTCAGCACGGGGGTCTTCCATCCCGGGGTGGACGGGGGCAGCATCCGCAGCGCGTGGCGGTAGTCGGCCGCCGCGCGGCGCGCCATCTTGACCGCGTCGCCGTCGGACTTGTTGACGACGATCAGGTCGGCGACCTCCATGATCCCGCGCTTGATCCCCTGCAACTCATCACCCGCCCCGGGAACGAGCAGCAGGCAGACGCAGTCGACCAGCTCGGCGAGCTCGGCCTCGGACTGGCCGACGCCGACCGACTCGACGATGATCACGTCGAACCCGGCCGCCTCGCAGAGCACCATCGCCTCGCGGGTGCGCCGAGCGACGCCGCCGAGCACGCCGGAGGTCGGAGACGGACGGATGAACGCGTTCTCGTGCATCGAGAGCCGCTGCATCCGCGTCTTGTCCCCGAGGATCGAGCCGCCGCCGCGCGAGCTGGACGGATCGATCGCGAGTACC
>JBQGEK010000244.1:0-3916 GCA_052039575.1 Patulibacter sp.
CGGCCTCGACGTCCTGCGCCTGTCCACGTCCGTGTTTTGTTACCTGCTGCGCGACCCTTTCCGCGCGCCGCGGGTGTGGGCTCTCATCCACGAACATCAGGTCGTAGCCCGCCGAGAGCGGATCATCGAGCAAGAGGTTCAGCCGTGGACGGCGACGGTAGTCACGCCATCCGGGACCAAACAGCGCCACGGTTGACGCGAGGACGGTGGCGCCAGCTGCCACCCACGCGGGGGTCTGCGAGACCGATTCGGCTGGCACCACCCGAGCCTAGAGGACGCGCAGCCCATCGCAGCGGAGAAGCACCGCTGTCCGCTGTTCTCATGCGCTCTGTCGGTCTCGTTCTCGCATCTCGTGGATGCGCTGCTCAGCATCGCGCTTCGTCGCGACGATGAACAGGGCGTGGGCCGGGTTCTGCGGACGGTCGGCGGGAATGACGGCGACGCCGCCGTGGACACGAACGATGTTGAGCTTGACCGGCCTCACCGGAGGGTCAGCGGCTGCGGCCGGCGCGGCTGGCGGCGCGCTCGACGTCGGTGCTGCTCCACGCTGTACCAGTCGTCGGGTCACAAGGAGGGCGCTGAACCGAATGCCCCTTTGGTACGCCGATTGGGGTCAGCGCATCAAGGGGCAAGTGTGCCCTCGGCAATCTCGCCTCCCGCGAACCTAGGTCGGACGCCGCTGCGGACCGGTCCGCCCCCTCGCCCGACGGGCGGGCCCTGCCAGTCGCCGGACGGTGGGATTCTGGTCGAGTCCACGGCCCGGACCCACGGACCGCTGCGACAACCGCGCGACGATCTACCCAGTCGGCGTGACGATCACCGGGCGCCGTACAGCGGGGTGGCAACTTTGCCACCCCCCCGCAGACGGACGATCAGAGACCCTGAAGCGCTGTGAAGCGCGCTGTTGCCTGCGTGGGAACCACCGCCTCGCCACTCGCGCGAAGCAACCCCGAACACACGAGATCGCGAACCGCGCGGCGAACCCCATCGACCTCCCACCAAGATGCAGTCTCGAACGGGGCCAGGAAGGCCGTGGTGAGTTCGTCCAAGGTGAGCGACGCCGGGTAGGCAAGAAGCAGATGGGTCAACACCGCCATCTGCAACTGGTCGTCAAGCTCGCCGCCAGACTGTGCCGGGCCGTGGGTAGGCTGGTCCTGCATGGGAGTTCACGCTCCTGTGCCAGCCCCGGGGACGCGCCAACGTCGCCCGGGGCACTTTCGATTGTCAGAACGACTCGAAACTAGCTGGACCGAAAGCGAAAGCCAAGGCACCTGCGACGCCAGCACGCGCAGGGCGCCGGGAGGGGGCAACGTTGCCCCCAGCCGAATGGGGCGTCACGGCAGGGGCTAGTTCGCCCCCTACACGCCTCGCGACCACGACAGGGCCAGTCCCCGGCCGCTGGCCACCCGACTGCGACGACTTGCCGGCCGGGCGATCCCGTCTCGCTCGGATTGCTCCTGTCCGCGATTCGGATCAGGCCTAGCTCGGCACAAGCCGAATCCGGCGGGTTTAGGCCACGAAAAGGCCACGAACCCCAAAGGTGACGCACGAACGCTCGCCGCGCCGCCGCTCACCCAGAGAAAAAGCCCCGCATTTGCGGGGCTTCCTTGAGTGGCGAGACCGGGACTCGAACCCGGGACACCACGATTTTCAGTCGTGTGCTCTACCAGCTGAGCTATCTCGCCAAGATCGTGAAGAGTACCGGGCCGGGGCAATCGGCGGCGTACCGGGGGTTCGGGGCCGTTTCGGGCGGCTTGGCGGCGGTGCGCGGTCGGCCTGGACAGCAGGCCGCGGAGGCACTGATGGAACACGGATCGGCACCTCGGCCATTGCCGGACGACGACGTGCCGCGAACGTCGGCTCCAGCCGCCTCGATTGTCTCCTGGCTCGTCCGCATCGGTCGAGGAGGCGATCCGTGGGGCAACCGTACCGATCGACTCGGAGCGTGGCCGGTGATCGAGGCGTACCTCGAACGTCCACCCTAGGACCCTCAACCGCCTCTTCGTTCGACCGGTCGATCGAGGAGACGATCCGAGTTGCTCCTGCCGCACCTTCGACGCGGCGACCCAACTCCGCACGGCGGCCACGCATCCGATGCCGCCATCCGGGTCGTCGCACCATCCACGCCCTCGATGACGCGACCCTGCACCGCTCGAGCCGCGCACCATCCGCCGAGAACCGCGCCACGACCGAACCCCGCACCACCCCGCGAGCCCGAACCGCGCACCACCCGACGAACCGCGCCGCGACCAATCCCCCGCGAAGAGGAAGGTCTTCACGGGGCGAACCGCCGCCTCCCGCGGCCGTCCGCCCCGCAAACTTGTCTCGCCAACCGGCTACGCGCCGCGCCCTACGCGCCACGCCGCAAGCGCCACACCACGCGCCCCACGCCGCAAGCGCCACGCGCCATACCCCGGTCGACCCGACCGACTCGACGTCGATCAGCTGCTGCGCCGGCTCACCTCACGTCCTGGCACGGAGACGTCACTCACCCCGTGCACGGGTTCGGCAGCTTGAGCAGGAAGGGAAGGGGATCGATCGCCGTGGCGCGGTTCTGGTCCCACGGGATCGGGCGCATCTCGAAGTGCAGGTGCGGGTCGTAGTTGCCACCCGACTTGCCCGCATCGGCGACGTGTTGTCCGGCGGCGACGCGGTCGCCCGGCTTGACGGTGATCGTGCCCGGCTTCAGGTGCAGGTAGCCGTAGGCCACGCCGTCGTCCCCGTTGAAGACGATCGTCCAGCCACCGCCGCTGTCGTCGTGCCAGACGCGCTCGACCGTTCCGGCGCCGACCGCCACCACCGGCGGGTAGTCCGAGAACGTGCCGATGTCGTGACCGTTGTGCAGCCGGCCGCCGGAGCGCGAGGCGTGGAACCTCTGACTCGACAGCGAGCGGAAGTTGCACGCGCCCTGGACCGGGAAGACGTAGCCGGCGGCCGACGGGTCGGCGACCGGGGCCGAGGTCTGCGCTGGCGCCGCCGCCGCAGCGGGCGGGGTCGTGACCCGCAGCGACCGCGAACCCGCCTGGGTCTTGCGGCCAGTCGCATCGCGCACGACGAGACGCAGCCGGTACGAGCCCGGCTGCGAGGAGATCCGCTTGGTCAAGGTCTTGGTCACGTTGACGCCCGAACGGACGACGCCCAGCGACTGGCGGGCGATCACGCGACGACGGTTGTTCTCGATCGCCACCTGCAGGCGGGCCGCGGTCGACTTGCTGGCCGCTATCCGCAGGTTGATCTTCGGTGCGGCCGATCCGCTCCGCCAGGTGCTGCTCGACAGCGTGAACCGCGAGACCCTCGCGCGGACCCGGGCCGGCGGATTCGGCACGGTGGTCGGGACCGTCGGCGTCCCCTGGGTGGCGGACGTGGTCTGGGTGGCGGTCACGCCGCCCGAGCTCTTCCCGCGAGCGGAGCGCGTCGTGGCGGCACGCTCGCCGTTCGGCGCGGTGCTCGAAGACCGGGCTCCGGCGCGCTTCGCGGCGGCGACTTCGGCGGCGGAGACCTCTCCGGCGACGGTCGCGGTGGTGGTCGTGGTGAGTGGCGTCAGCGTCTCGGCGGCGGCATCCGAGGCGCTGGCGCCACCCACTCCCACGACGCACGACAGGGTCACGGCGGCAAGAAGGACCGCTGTCGTCTTCACGTTCCGCGCGCTGAGCGGCGCGGTCGGTGGTGTGGTTGCCCGCGACATGGCTCGAGGAGCTTGCCCCAGGTCCAGCGGGTCGCCCATCGCGGTGCAGGTTCGTTGCAGCTTTTGGCGTGGGTCGTCCCGAAAAGCTGCAACCGGGGTGCAGGTTCGCGCGATCTTGCACGCGATCCACCGAACTGCACGATCGCGGTCCGCGTTATGAGCCGATCCCGGCCGGCGCAGCCACGCGACGGACCTGCGCACCACCCGCCCGGGGTCGTCACCGACCCTGCC
>JBQGEK010000245.1:0-1637 GCA_052039575.1 Patulibacter sp.
GTTGAGCGCGTAGTGACCGATCGCGTGCAGCAGGTGGGTCTTGCCCAGACCGGACTGTCCGTAGATGAACAGCGGGTTGTACGCCTTCGCCGGCGCCTCCGCCACCGCGGTGGCGGCCGCGTGAGCGAAGCGGTTGCTCGACCCGATCACGAACGTGTCGAACGTGTAGCTCGAGTTGAGCCGGGCGTTCGGGTCCACCCCGACGCCGTCGATCCGGTTCTCCGGCTTCGGCTCCGGGCGGGGCTCGGCGCGCTTCTCCGGAAGTCGGGGCTCGGGTGCGGCCGGCTCAGGGACGGGCGCCGGCTCCGGCGGCGCGTTGTCCTAGAGCGTTGGGTAAACGGTGACGTCGACCTTGACGTAGCGGATCAGCGCATCGGATAGCGCCGACGTGATCGACTCCCGCGCCCGGGTCTCGATGAACTCCTTGGCGAACTCGCTCGAGACCGCCAGCAGGATCGTGTCGTCGATGACACCGAGTGGCTTGGTCAGGCGGATGAAGCCCAGCTGCGCCCCGGTCACCTCGCCGCGGTCCTGCAGGATGTCGACGGCGCGAGCCCAGCCCTGCGCCAGTGCTTCCGAATCCACAGGCTCCTGAGACAACCGGCCCACCCTCGATCGCTGGTTGTGAACACGAGTTCCACAACACTATCCACAGACTGTGGGAAGACCTCCACAGACGTTCAGCACTGGCGGAGGCCTGCCCCGTCGCGCTGAGCGGCCATGCTAACGCCGCTGGGTTGTCCACATGTGCTGCTCGGGCAGGTGGATCACACGCGATCCACAGGCGTGCGCGCCGTCACGTGCCCGTGTTTGACCGGGATCTCGGGCATCGCCTATCCTTGTGCGGTTGTGTGCCGGGAGGCCGGTGCCCGCTGGGACCCTCCGGTTCCCGCGCTCGGCTCGCCGCACGACACCGAACCAGACCTTCGCCGGTCAGTCGTTGCACGGCTGCCCAGCGCCACTGCCCCGAGCAAACCCGAGCAACACGGAGACTGACGTGAGCAAGCGGACCTTCCAGCCGAACAACCGCAAGCGCGCCAAGGTGCACGGCTTCCGCCTGCGCATGCGCACCCGCGCCGGCCGCGCCATCCGCGCCGCGCGCCGCCGCAAGGGCCGCGCCGAGATCTCCGCCTGAGCGTCGCCGGTGCTGCCCGCGCGGCACCGGATGCGGCACAGCGGCGACTTCGCCCGGACCATCCGATCCGGGAGTCGGGCCGGAGGTCACCACCTGGTGGTGCACTTGCTGCTGGCCGACCCCGAGCATGACGATCCCACCCCCGCCGGACCGGCGCGGGTGGGTTTCGTCGTCTCCAAGGCCGTGGGCAACGCCGTCCAACGCAACCTCGTCAAGCGCCGTCTGCGCGACATTCTCCGCACTCAGGTTCCCCGATTGCCTGACGGCGCACTCGCCGTCGTGCGTGCCTTGCCACCTTCCCAGGGGGCGCCTTATGCGGAACTGCGGGACGCCGTCGTGCGTTCGATCGATGTGGCGACCGACAAGCAGCACAGGCGCCGTCATGACCGCTGAGCCCAGGCCAGGGATCGTGGCGCGCCTGCTCACGGGCGCCGTGCGCGGCTACCAGCTGATCGTGTCGCCCTGGTTCGCGCCCCGGTGCCGGTACTACCCGAGCTGCTCG
>JBQGEK010000246.1:0-1937 GCA_052039575.1 Patulibacter sp.
GGGGCCGACGCCACCGCGCGCAGCACCTGGGCGCCGGGGCGGGATCGGCTTGCCGTGCCCATCGAGCACGATCGGCGGCGCCAGCGCCGGGGTCTCGACCGGCTCGGGCGGTGGAGCGGTCCACGGGTCGACCGTGGTGACGCCCAGGTCCGCGTAGACGGCGGCATCCTTCGTCGCCAGCGTGACGGCGTGGGCACGGCAGGTCGCGGCGACCTGGGCTCCGACCACGTCGATCGGCGTGTCGGTCTGCTCGCGCTTCCAGGCGAAGTGCGCGTAGTAGTCCGCCGCCAGGTCGTCGAAGGGCAGCACCCGGTTGGCCAGGTCGTCGTGGACGAACTCGTTCAGCGCCTGGCGCAGGTCGATGCTGCGCGCCAGGTCGGACATCCGCAGCATCGCGTGGGTCAGCTCGGCGAGGCTGACCGCGGTGACGCCGAGCGTGCCGATCGGCTGCGCGTTGGTCCAGCGGAGCACGGCCAGGTCGGGCCGCGGCTTCATCAGCTCGGCCAGCACCGGCGTGTCGAGGACGACGGTCCGCGACGAGGTCACGCCATCTGCTCCGGCAGTCGCGGGGGATCGGCCAGCTCCGGGATCCGCGGTGCCGCCGACCGTGCGGGCAGGTCGAGCTCGACGCCCCCGAGCCGGGCGAACAGGTGGTGCAGGCGGTCGCCCAGCCGGTCGTGCAACGGGCGGGTCAGCGCGTGGCGAACGATCGCACGGGCCTCTTCGGCGGGCGTACGACCGTTGAACGACGCCCGGACGGCGAGCTCGTCGATCAGCTCGGCGTCGAGGTTGCGGATCGTGATGTACGCCACGGCCCCTCCCGGGTCGACCTCTACGCGCGGACCACCGCATCGTAGTGGTACGCCGTACGCGTGTGGGGAAACCGCTGACGGCGCCTAGATCGTCTGGACCTGCAGCAGGCTCGTCGTCCCCGGGGTGCCGCTCGGCAGGCCGGCGGTGATCACGACGCGGTCGCCCGGCTTGCACCAGCCGAGCTCACGGACCTTCGCGGCGGAGTCGCTGATCAGCTCCTCGGTCACGCCGTGGTGGTTCATCATCACGCCGTCGACGCCCCACATCAGGTTGCAGCGGGCGACGGTGGCGCGACTCGGCGAGAGCGCGATCACGCGGCGGTCGGGACGGTGCGCGGAGACCAGGCGGGCGGTGCGTCCGGACAGCGTCGGCACCACGATCGCGGCGGCGTTCAGTTCCTGCGCGGTGTGGACCGCGCTGCGGGCGACGCCCCACGCGGGGTCCTGCGAGTCGCGGCGCACGCGGCGCGCGTTCCAGTCGGTGGTCGGCGCGATCGTCTCGGTCTCGCGGGCGACGTCGGCGAGCGTCTGGACGGCCTCGACCGGGAACGCGCCGACCGCGCTCTCCTGCGACAGCATCACCGCGTCGGTGCCGTCGAGGATCGCGTTGGCGACGTCGGTGACCTCGGCGCGGGTCGGCCGCGCGCTGCTGACCATCGACTCGAGCATCTGGGTCGCCGTGATCGTGGGGCGCGCGTAGGCGCCGGCCATCGAGATCAGCTGCTTCTGGACCCGGGGCACCTGCGCGATCGGCAGCTCGATGCCGAGGTCGCCGCGAGCGACCATCACGCAGTCGGACGCACGGATGATCGACTCCGCGTCGGCGATCGCCTGCGGCTTCTCGAACTTCGCGATCAGCGGGCAGCGGGTGCGGCTGCGAAGCGCGGCCAGATCCTCGGCGCGGCGGACGAACGACACGGCGACCAGGTCGACGCCCATCTGCTTGCCGGCGGCCAGGTGCTGCAGGTCCTCCTCGGGGACGGCGGGCAGCAGGTCGGCGGGCCCGGACAGGTTGACGCCCTTGCGGCTGGAGACCGGTCCCCCGAGCTCGACGACGCAGTCGGCTTCGCCGTCCCCCTCGCGGACCGCCTGGACCCGCAGCCGCACCGTGCCGTCGGCCAGGTG